>JAGRLL010000299.1 GCA_020441855.1 Nitratireductor sp. | reverse complement strand
ACATCTCGACGAAGTCGGAGCCGGAAATGGTGAAGAACGGTACGTTGGCCTCACCCGCAACGGCGCGCGCGATCAGCGTCTTGCCGGTTCCCGGAGGTCCGACCAGCAGCACGCCACGCGGAATCTTGCCGCCGAGACGCTGGAATTTCTGCGGATTGCGCAGGAACTCGACGACTTCCTCGAGATCCTGCTTGGCCTCGTCGACGCCGGCCACATCCTCGAAGGTGATGCGTCCGCTGGCTTCCGTCAGCAGCTTGGCCTTCGATTTGCCGAAGCCCATGGCCTTGCCCGACGAGCCCTGCATCTGGCGCATGAAGAAAATCCACACGCCCAGGATGATGAACATCGGCAGCCAGGTGAACAGGAACGAACCCAGCGCGGAGCCTTCCGACGGCGGACGCGCCTCAATGGTGACGCCCTTCTCCTCAAGCTTGGAGATGAGATTCGGATCGTCCGGCGCATAAGTCTCAAACCGGCCTGCCCGGTCGGAATAGACGCCGGAAATCTGCTGGCCGGAAATCGTCACCGAGCGCACATTGCCTGAATTCACGTCCTGCAGGAATTTCGAATAGGGAACGTCGGAAACACCGCTTCGCTGGACCGGGCTCTGGAAGAGGTTAAACAGCGCCACCAGCAAGACCGCGATAATGGCCCACAAGGCGAGATTTCTCAGGTTTGGATTCATCTTCTACCCCGGGGCATGGCCCCATTGGCGGCATCGTGCCGCGTCTACACACACCTGCGCCGGTTCCATGACGCTTTCTGAGATGCAAGATAGGTCTCGTTTGGACCGCTGCCAAGCATCAACGCCCCATTTTGCCCCACACTTGCGGCAAAATGTTGCGACTAGGTGAACGCCCGCCGAACGGCTGCGGGAACCCGTTCAGGGTTTCGGCAGCAGGCAGGCACGCCTTTCGGTCTCCATCGCGCGCAACCAGTCGAGCACCGGAAAATCGGTCTGCGGACAAAATTGCTCGATCGCGCGCGACGTCATGCGCGTCGCAACCCGCCCGTCGCCCTGGCCGCTTTCGACCATGGGCAGGCTCACCTTGCCTCCCGCGCGCAAGAGTGCCGTCGAGATCAGCGCCGCTCGCGGCCGGGTGACGATTTTCAGCTTGCGCTCGCGTTCCAGCCGTTCCAGTCCGGCACGCGACAATGGCCCGACATGCACCGCGTCCCGGCCATTGTTGGCGATCTCCAGCCGACCGTCCCAGATCAGGCTCTCGCCAGGCTCGACATCGAGCGATTCGAGGTTGCGCATCTCGCGATAGAGCCGATAGCCCTTCTCCGTCTTCTCGACGACCGCCCCGCCGATGGTTGCCTTGGCCGGCTCGCTTCGTGCCAGCCAGTCCAGCACCGGCTCGATGCGGCCGCGAGGCGCCATGTATTCGCCTCCGCCGGCCAGTGCGATCAACACCTGCAGGGCAAACACCATGACCGGCCTTGGCGCCGTTCCTGCCGGCTCGAACAAAAGGACCGGTCCCGGCGCCACCTGCACCGTTTCGTGCAGCAAACGCGCAGTGTCGCGCGCCAGCACCGCGCGCATGCGGCCCATGACTTCGGCGAAGTCCGTCAGGTCGGCGCGCAATTGCGGATCGCCGGCCAGCACCTTGCGCACCCTTACGCGTTCGAACGAAAGATCCTCGTTGGTCGGGTCCTCGACCCAGCTTTGCGGGATCGAGGCGAGATAGGCGCGCAATTCCGCCCGGCCGAGACCGAGCAGCGGCCGGCCCAACGTCAGCCCGTCGCCGAGCAGCGCGACCTGCGACATCCCCGCCATGCCACGTCCGACGCTGACCGGTTCGCGCGACCATTCCTCGTCGGCCCTGCGCGAAACCGCACGCGTCTCGCGCATCAGCCGCATGAACACCGTTTCGGCCTGATCGTCGGCAGTGTGCGCCGTCAGGATCAGGTCCGATCCGATCGCGACGGCAAATTCGCCAATCAGATCGTACCGCGCGCGCCGCGCCGCTTCCGCGATGCCGGCAAACGGCTTGATGCCCTCCCAGCCAAGCGTGGTGTGGTCGATGCCAAGCCCTTCGCAAAGGCTCGCGACGAAAGCCGCTTCCGCGGCGGCCTCCGGCCGCAAGCCGTGATCGACGGTAACGGCATGCAGCGTGATGTCATGGCTTTGAGCCCAGCCGTGCGCCAGCAGCAGCAGCGCAACCGAGTCTCCCCCGCCCGATACGGCAAGCGTCACGATCCCCTCGGGATCGAAACCCCTGAAGATTTTCCGCGGCGACAGATCCGGCTTCAGCATGCCCAATTCAAATGGTCCAATTCAACCGGCTTTGCAACTTGCAGCCTTCTGTTCGGCGGCAACCTTGGCGCGGATCGCACCCGATGCGTCGGGATATTGCTTCGTGATTTCGGCGAAGGTCGCGCAGGCGAGCTCGCGCTGGTTCATGCCGGCCAGCGATACGCCGAGCTTCAGCATGGTCTGCGATCCCATACGGCTTGAAGGGTATTTCTTGTGCGCATCGAGGAACACTTTTGCCGCATCCTCGTAAAGGCCGCGTGACAGCAGGCTCTCGCCGACCCAGAAGCGCGCCTCGGCGATCTTCGGATGGTCGCCATAGCGCGACGAGAACTCCTCGAACGCATCCTCGGCCAGGGTATATTCGCCCGCCTGGAAGTAACTGTAACCCAGATCGTAGAGTTCGTCCGGGCTGTCGGGCATTTGCAGCGATGCCATGTCGCCGCCCTGCTGGCCCTGCCGGCCGCCGGCATGTGGCGTCAGGTCGATCGGCTTGTCGATCTCGGTGTTAACGACATTGCCCTTGTCATCGAAAATGAGCTTGCCCAGCGTATGCGGCTGCAAACCGCCCTCGCCCGCCTCGTTGGCCTGCTCCCTTGGCCCCTGGTAGATCTCGACACCATCGATGGTCTTGACGCCGGGCGTCGGGCCCGTAGCGTCGTTGTTTTCAAGAACACGCGCGATTTGGTCGCCGTCCGAGCGCTGCGCGCCCGTTGTCTGCTCAGACGGCTGCGATTTTCCCAGGCGCGGCTGCTCCCGTTCGCTGTCGTTGCGGCGTGCCGTATTGGTCTTGCCGCCCGCGATCGCACCGCTTTTGCCTTCAAGTTGCTGGAAGCGGAACTCGTTGTCTTCCTGCATCTTGCGCATCTGCTCCTGCATCTGCAGAAGCTGGAAGTTCAGTTCCTCGATGCGCCCGTTGAGCTGGCGCACCTCTTCTTCGAGCTGCTGCACCTGGAAGGCCGCATTGCCGGCCTGCGCCAGCACCATCGGCGCCTGGACAACCGGAATTTCGCGCACCGGCCGCGGCCCCGCCGCCGCGCCATGCGCCAGCCCCGCGCAAACGAGCAGGGCGGGCAGAACAATGATTGGTTTCATGGGCAATATGGTCTCGTTCGAACGTTCTCTGTCCCCGCCTCCCGATCCGCGGCGCCTTGCAGGCGCGTTCCGATACGGTCCGAAAGCGTGTCACCGGCGGTCCCGGATGACGTTTTCTAGAATATGGCTTCAATCATGAGCAACAAGAGTTCGGCCAAAATTTGTTGGTGCCGCGATGTGTCTGCCCGCCGGCGGTTCAGCCGCCTTCCGGGTTCATGATGAACATGGTCGCCGTCATGGTCATGATCATGCGTTCCTTCGGCTCGATCTCCCAGACCTCGCACTCGCACACCATGATCTGCGCACCGGGCTTGACCACGCGGCCGCGCGCCTCGAAAAGATCGCCCGATGCGGGCCTGAGAAAATTCGACTTGAACTCGATGGTCAGTACGTCCGCGCCCTGCGGCGCCATCGACAGAGCCGAATAGCCGCAGGCCGAATCGGCGATCGCGGTCGAAACGCCGGCATGCAGGTAACCGTGCTGCTGGGTCAGTCCGTCGCGGCGGCGAAAGCGCACCCGCACCCGGCCCTTTCCCGTTTCCATCACCTCCGCGCCGAGCGTCGCCATGAAGCTCTGGCTGGCGAAGCCGTCGATCGCCCTAGTGTCGAGCGTTTCGTCGAATGCCATGGTGGCTTAACCTTTCCCCTGCGCCCGTCAGTGGACGCTGCCGGCGGCCACGAAAGCAAAAAGGGCGGCATGTCGCCACCCTTTTCTCGTTCGGTTCGTTTCGCCTGAAAACGGTCAGCCGGTAGGTGCGGTAAGCAGCGTCACCGCACGGCGGTTCTGCGACCAGCATGAAATGTCGTTACACACTGCGACCGGGCGTTCCTTGCCGTAGGAGATCGTGCGCATCCGGTTTGCCGGCACGCCGCGCGAGATCAGGTAGTCGCGCGTAGCCGCCGCACGCCTTGCACCAAGCGCGAGGTTGTATTCGCGCGTGCCGCGTTCGTCGGCATGGCCTTCGATCGTGACAGGATAATTGGCATAACGCGCCAGCCACTGCGCCTGCTTGTCGAGCGTGGCGCGCGCCGTCGCGGTCAGCGACGAGGAATCGGTCTCGAAGAAAATGCGGTCACCGACATTGACGGTGAAGTCCTGCTGCGAGCCCGGCGTGGCGTTGAGGCCGAGGCCCCCGGCATTATCGGGAAGCGTCTGCTTCGCGCACCCGGCCAGAGCAAGGCCGACGGCAAGCGCGACTACGGCAGGTGATTTCAACATGGATTGCGCCCAAGGCATAATCCCTTACTCCCTTATGGGTTTTCTAAACCCCTCGATAACCATAAACCGGTTAACCGAGGCTCAAGAAACTGGGTTAACAACCGGTTGACTTATGCTGGATTGCCCAAAAAAGCACAGGTCCCCCACCGGCAACGGCCTTTCATCACGCCAATTTGTTCAAAAAGCGGCGCAACGGTACACGCACACTGCAAACTTGATTCCCTAGTCGAGCAGAGGCGACCACGCCGGATCGGATGCAAAGGACGGCGTCGCAATGCGTCGTTCATTGTAGCCGGTCAGGTCGATCGAATACAGCGACGATCCGCCATTTTCCCCCGGCGTATCGCGGAAGAACATCAGCACACGACCGTTCGGCGACCATGTCGGCCCCTCGTTGTGATAACCCTCGGTAAGAATGCGTTCGCCCGAGCCGTCCGGCTTGATGACGCCAATGGCGAAATTGCCGCCGGAGCGCTTGGTGAAGGCGATCACGTCCCCGCGCGGCGACCACACCGGCGTCGCGTAGCTGCCATTGCCGAAAGAGATGCGTTTCTGGTCGGAGCCGTCGGCGTTCATCACATAAAGCTGCTGGCGGCCGCCGCGATCCGATTCAAAGACGATCTTGGAGCCATCCGGCGAATAGGATGGCGCCGTGTCGATGGCCGCCGTATTCGTCAGCCGGGTCATGGAGCGCGAGCGCAGGTCCATGGCGTAGATGTTGGAATTGCCGCCCTGCTGCAGGCTCATGGTAATCTTTTGCCCGTCGGGCGAGAAGCGGGGCGAGAATGTCATGTTGGGAAAATTGGTCACCAATTCGCGCTGGCCGGTCTCGATTTGCAGCAGGTAGACGCGCGGGCTGCCGCCGGTAAACGACATGTAGGTGATTTCCTGTCGCGTCGGCGAGAAGCGCGGCGTCAGCACAAGCTCGTTGCCATTCGTCAGGATGCGCACATTGGCCCCGTCCTGGTCCATGATGGCGAGGCGCTTGACCCGCTGCGTCTTGGGCCCGGACTCGTCGACGAAGACGATGCGCGTGTCGAAATAGCCGCTTTCACCGGTCAGCCGCTTGTAGATCGCATCCGCGATGATGTGGGCGACGCGCCGCCAGTTCTGCGGATTGGTGAAGAATTGCTGGCCGATCATCTGTTCGGCGGCGAAGACGTCCCACAGGCGGAACTCCGCCTTCAACCTGCCATCCGGCGCTGTGGTGACCCGCCCGGAGACCAGCGCCTGCGCGTTGATGATACGCCAGTCCTCGAAACGCGGCACGCCATCGATGCCCGCACGCTTGTCGATGAAGGCCGCTTTCTCGATCGGTCGGAACAAGCCGGAATTCTTGAGATCCTGCTCGACCACCGACGCGATGTCGCGGGCAACCTGCTCGCCTTCGAAATCGGCGATCGCGATCGGCAGCGGTTCGACATTGCCCTTGGTGATGTCGATCTCGACCAGCGCGCGCGCCGGATTGGCGGCGAGAAAAGCCAGCGCGAAACAGGCGACCAGTGCGGTTGCGAGCAAACGCCCCGCAACAAACGGTCGCGCAAGCGGAAACAGAACTCTTGCAATTGTCATCTTCGGCAATCTCTTCTCTTTTCCGTTTTACCCGGCTGACGTATCAGAACAACTGGCTCGGGTCGAAATTGACCACGACATCGCGCCAGGCCTCGTATTTCTCCGCCGGTAATCTGTAGCCCTGCTGGCCGCAACGCAGCACCGCACGTCGCGCGCTTTCGTCCGCAGCCTGGTTGCCGGAACTCTCCATGATCTGCGGCGACCCGTCCACCATGCCGTTCTGATCGAGCTTGAATCGTACCGATACCCTGAGTTCCTCGGCCCCAATGGCCGCCGGCGGATTCCAGCATTCCTGTATCTGACTTCTCAGCGCATCCATTTCGCTCTGGCTCAATCTCGCGGCATTGCTCGACTGTCTCGTACCAAGCGAGGCCTGATCGGTCGAGCGTTTAGCGCCGCTTGCCGCCGCCTGTTCCTTGTTCAGAAGCAGGTTGGCGATCTTGTCTTCGGTTGATTTCTTGTCGTCGCTCGAGGCGGTCTGGCGCTGCTTCGGCTTTTCTTCCGGCTTCTTTCGGTCCGTCGTCTCCGCAGAGCGCGGCTTCGGCCTTGCCTCCGGAACCGGAGCCGATTTCGGCAGTTCGGGGAAATTCTCCTCGGCCGCCGCATCCTCTTCGGGCTTTGCTTCGGGCGTCGGCTCCTCGGTCACGGGGACAGGCGGCTCGTTGAGCGCGGCAAGTTCCGTCGTCGGCGTGGGTTCGTTCTTTTCAACCAGTTCCTTGATCGGATCGGGCGCGACATCCGGCGCGGGCGTCGGATCGGCGGATGGCGGCGGCTCCTCGCTGCGCTGGTTGTCGGGAACCCTGTTGTCCGGTTTGGGCTCGCGCTCGGAAAACTTGTCGTTCTTCGCCTCGCCAACGTTCCTGGCCTCCGCGTCGACCGGAGGCCGCGACGTCGGCGTCGGCGCCGGCTTCTCCGTCAGGTCGGCCTTCTTTTCACCCTGCACGGCACGCGAGATGTCCTCGATCGGCACGATGTCGATCGGCAGCGCCTCGACATCGGCGACGACGAGCGGCTTCGGCCCCGACAGGGAAAACAGTCCCCAGGCGAGTACCGCGACATGGGCCATGCTCGAGAGGGTGACCGATCCCTTCATCTCAAATACGCGTTCGCCCGCTTGGCCCTGTTGCAAATGCCGCTGCCGAAATCACTGGGACTGTTCCTGCAGCGTAACCAGACCGATCCGCTTGAAGCCGGCAGACGATATGCGTGCCATGATCCGCATGACCGTGCCGTAATCGGCATCCTTGTCGCCGCGCACATAGATGCGTTCCTCGTAGCCGTTTCGCGCGATGGCCTCGAGTTTCGGCACGATCTCGTCGGCGGGAATCTCGGTTTCCTGCAGGAAGACCTGCCCGGCGGAATTGACCGAGATGGTGATCGGCTGGGTTTCGGAATTCAGCGCCTTGGCCTGCGTTTCCGGCAGGTCGATCGGCACGCCGACGGTCAGCAGCGGCGCGGCCACCATGAAGATGATGAGCAGCACCAGCATCACGTCGACGAAGGGCGTGACGTTGATTTCGCTCATCGGCCGATAGCGCCGCGCCCGCCTTCTGCGGCCGCCCGCTCCGCCCTGGCTGATGGATGACATTGCCATGGATCAGGTCCCGATTGTCCCGTCGCAGCGCCTATTCGGCCGCCTGCGAACGCGTTTTCTCATCGATCTGTCGCGAAAGTATGGCCGAGAACTCGTCGGCGAAGCCTTCCAGCCGCGCCGTCGTCTTGGCCACATCGTTGGAGAACTTGTTGTAGGCCACGACGGCGGGAATGGCAGCGAGAAGGCCGAGCGCGGTCGCGAGCAGCGCCTCGGCGATACCGGGGGCGACGACGGCGAGGTTGGTCGACTTCGATCCGGCGATTGCCTGGAACGAGGTCATGATGCCGATAACCGTTCCGAACAGGCCGATGAAGGGGGCTGAGGCGCCCACGGTGGCGAGAAACATCAGCCGCGATTCCAGCCGCTCGGTTTCACGCGCGAGCGCCACGTCCATCGCCTTTTCGATGCGCATGTGCAGGCCGATCGGCGAGTTGGCGCCACGCTCGAAACTCTTCTTCCACTCGCGCATCGCCGCGACGAACAGCGCGCCCATGCCGGTCGTGCTGCGATCAACCAGCGAGCGATAGAGCTCTTCCAGGCTTTGGCCCGACCAGAACACCTTTTCGAATCGATTCAGTTGCCGCCGCGTACGCATGAACAGGAAGATCTTGTCGAAAATGATCGCCCAGCTCCAGATGGATGCCAGCAGCAGTCCGATCATCACCGCCTTGACCACGGGGCCCGCCTGCCAGAACAGACCGAGCAGCGTGATGCTCTCTCCGGCGCTCGACAGGCCGGATACTTCTATCGCTTGCGCATAGGCCGGCGTGATGCCGAAGATTTCCATGCCCGTCATGGATGAGAACCTCGTCTAGGGGTTGCGACAATGTCTGGGGGAAACGTCAGGGAGTGCGATGCGACGGTGCGACATGGCCAGTACTTGTCGCCGCCGATATCCCCTGTTCATGCTCGCCGTCCCCGTAACCTGTCAAAAGGGGATAAGTTTGGCCAAAGGATGACCGCGCATCGCGCCGCCATTTCCATAATACCAAGTCTCTTGCGCCGATTAAACCATTGTTAGGGTTAAGGAAGGGTTAGGTTTTTCCCGGAACGTCACCGGGATACATGCCGTCGGGCGAGCCCGTCAGTTTTTCACGCAGATCGTCGGGAAAGCGCTTCGCCCCGCCGCCGTGATTGATGAAGGCTACCTCGACATCGGCGCCGCACAGCATCGTCTCCTCGCCATCCGCCTCCCTTCTGAGCACCTCCTGGCGCAGGAAGGAGCGGGCGCCGGTCAGCTTTTGCAGCACCGTGCGCACGGTCAAAAGGTCGTCGATGCGCGCCGGCGGACCGTATTTCAGCGCCATGCGGTGGATGGCGAAAGCGCTGTCATCCTTCTCCAGATCGGTGTGGAAGATCTGCAAATGGCGCAGCCATTCGGTGCGCGAGCGCTCCATGTATTTGAGATAGTTGGAGTGGTAGACGACGCCCGAGAAATCCGTGTCCTCGTAATAGACCCGTACCTCCATCTCATGCCCGTTGGGAATGAGCCGGTTGGCGAGTTGCGTCACCGCACGCGAATGTTCAGCTGGATATCTGTCTTTCATGTACCCGGCCCTAGCAGGAAGCGGCCCAAAAGTCAGCCATCGCCCACAGGCTTGGCGCCACTGCGCGGCCGGCCGCGTCAAAACTGTCACAAATGAGGGATATCAGGATCGTGAATCGCTTCCGTGGCATTTGCGAAAGGTCCTGAACCATGAAGATTGCCATTCTGGGCGGCGACGGCTTTGTCGGCTGGCCGACGTCGCTGCATCTGTCGCAGGCCGGACACGAGATCCACATTCTCGACAACCTGTCGCGCCGCTGGATCGACACCGAACTTGGCGTGCAGTCGCTGACCCCCATCGACTCGATCCAGGAACGTAACCGCATCTGGCATGCCGAAACCGGCCGCCGCATCCGCTTTCACCTGCTCGATCTGGCCGGCGACTACGAAAGGTTGAAAGGCTGGCTCGGCGAGCACAGACCCGACGCCGTCATCCATTTCGCCCAGCAGCGCGCCGCGCCCTATTCGATGAAGTCGGACCGTCACAAGAACTACACGGTCTCCAACAACGTCAACGCAACGCACAATCTCCTCAACGCGCTGGTGGAGACTGGCATCGATGCCCACCTCGTCCATCTCGGCACCATGGGGGTCTACGGCTATTCGACGATTGGCGCCGCCATTCCGGAAGGCTATCTGCCGGTCGGGATCGAAACGCTCGACGGCGAGACGGTGTCGCAGGACATTCTCTATCCGGCCAATCCCGGCTCGATCTACCACATGACCAAATGCCTCGATCAATTGCTGTTCCAGTTCTACGCCAGAAACGATCAGCTGCGGATCACCGACCTGCATCAGGGCATCGTCTGGGGCACGCATACGCGCGAAACGCGGGCCCATCCCCAGCTTATCAACCGCTTCGACTACGACGGCGATTACGGAACGGTGCTGAACCGTTTCCTGATCCAGGCCGCCATTGGCCACCCGCTGACCGTCCACGGCACCGGCGGCCAGACCCGCGCGTTCATCCATATCCAGGATTCGGTTCGCTGCATCGAACTGGCACTCGCCAACCCGCCGGCCGCCGGCGAACGGGTCAAGATCTTCAACCAGATGACCGAGACCCATCGCGTGCGCGATCTGGCGTCTCTCGTCGCCTCCATGACCGGCAGCGAGATCGCCTGTCTGCCCAATCCGCGCAAGGAAGCGCACGAAAACGAACTCGTGGTGAAGAACGACCAGTTCCTCGGCCTGGGTCTCGACCCGATCACACTCGAAGAGGGTCTGCTCTCGGAGGTTGTCGACGTCGCGAAGAAGTTCGCCTATCGCGTCGACCGCGCACGCGTTCCCGCCGTCTCCGCGTGGACCAGGGACCTCGCGCAGAAGGTCGAACACGACCCCGAAGGCAGGCGCCTGCGCAAGGTCGGCTAGAGCAATTCCGGATGACGAAGCGCCAGCGCCTGCAACACAAGCACCGTCTTCATGTCGCAGATACGCCCGTCGCGAATCATGACGAAAGTCTCCGCAAACGGCAGTTCGACAACCTCGATATCCTCATGCTCATGCGCCACGCCGCCGCCATCCGAAACCCGGTCCCCCTGTCCGTAGGCGGCAAGGAAGAAATGCATGCGCTCGGTCGCACATCCCGGCATCGACCAGTGCGATCCTGCCGGTTCCACTTCCTTCAGCGCGATGCCGGTTTCTTCCTCGACTTCGCGCCTGCCCGCCATCTCCGGCGCCTCGCCATCGGTGAGCCCGGCCGGCGCTTCGAGCAGGATCGCATCCGCGCCGGCAAAAAGCGGACCGATGCGGATCTGACGTACCAGTGTCACGCAGCGGCGATCCGGATCGTAGGGCAGCACGCAAACCGCACCGCCGTGGTCCTCGATCTGGCGCCGGAAGCGCTCGCCCGCGCCATTGCGCACCGTGGCCAGCATGAACCGGCCCCAGCCGTCATGAACAGTCTCAACCTTCTCGATCTCGAACAATGCTACAACTCCCGGACCCGTTCGACCCGCACTGTCTAGCCGAGACGACCAGCAAACGCGACGGATAAGCCTTCTCCCATGGCCAGGAATGCCTACGTTACCCTTCTCACCAATGCCGGCTTTCTTCCCGGCGCCATTGCGCTGTTGCGTTCGCTCAACCTCACCGGAACAAAGGCGGATATCGTCGTGATGCACACCGCCGGGGTCGACGAAACCGCTCTGGCCCCGCTCGTCTCGCTTGGCGCAAAGCTTGCGCCGGTCGAATTGCTGCCGACCTCGGATGATTTCAACGAACGTCACAGCCGCAGGAACCAGCACGAAAACGCGCCATTCACGAAGGGCCGCAAGCCGGAATTCCACACGCCGCTCGACAATTTCTGCAAGCTGCGTCTGTGGCAATTGGAAGAATACGACACGGTAGTCTTCCTTGATGCCGACACCCTGGTGCTCGCGAACATCGACAAGCTGTTCGCCTACCCGGAATTTTCCGCCGCGCCGAATGTCTATGAGAGCCTCGCCGATTTCCACCGGCTCAATTCCGGCGTCTTCGTCGCCCACCCCTCGCAGGCGACATTCGGCAGGATGCAGGCGCATCTCGACCGGCCCGGCATTTTCTGGCACCGCACCGATCAGACCTTCCTGCAGGATTTCTTCCCCGACTGGCACGGCCTGCCGGTGACCATGAACATGCTGCAATATGTCTGGTTCAACCTGCCCGAACTCTGGCACTGGCCGTCCATCGCCGTATTGCATTTCCAGTACGAAAAACCCTGGGAAAAGGACCATCCGAAAGCCGGGCGGCTGGAGCCTCTGATCGAATTGTGGCGCGCTTTTTACGAAGGCCGACCGATCCCCGACATCGCGTCGCTACCCGGTCCGGAAGCAAAATACGATGCCTAGCCGGGTCCTCGTCACGGGCGGCGGCGGTCAAGTCGGCCGCTTCATCGTGGAGGCACTGCTGGCGTCAGGCCATGAGGTCACCGTCGCCGGCCGCGCGCCACCCGGAAGGGATATCTTCGTGCTCCGGGCCGACTTCCTGCCCTTCTCGCTCGAACCCGAAACGATCCGACCTGAAGCCCTCCGCGGCTTCGACGCGCTGGTTCACGCCGCCTTTCACCACGCGCCAGGGAGATATCGCGGTGGCGAAGGCGACGATCCCGCGACCTTCCGCCGCCTCAATCTTGACGGGTCGGTGGTGCTGTTCGAAACCGCAAGGGCCGCCGGTGTGAGGCGCTGTGTTTTCATGTCCTCGCGCGCCGTCTATGGCCGACAGGCACCGGGTGCCCTCCTGACCGAGGAGACGCCCTGCCATCCCGACACGCTCTATGGCGAGGTCAAGCTCGCCGCCGAGCAGGCGCTGACCGCGCTCGCCGCGCCCGGCTTCGTCGCGGCAAGTCTGCGCGTCACCGGCGTGTATGGCGAGGGGATCGGCAAGTGGTCGGCGTTGTTCGACGACTTCCTCGCCGGCATACCCGTCGAACCGCGCATCGGCACGGAAGTCCATGGGCGCGACCTTGCCGCCGCCACGCGCCTTGTGCTGGAAAGCGATCCCGCGCTGGTCCGAGGCAAAACGTTCAACGTTTCC
This sequence comes from Nitratireductor sp., assembly GCA_020441855.1. Lineage (GTDB taxonomy): Bacteria > Pseudomonadota > Alphaproteobacteria > Rhizobiales > Rhizobiaceae > BOKV01. The sequence goes on along the minus strand of JAGRLL010000299.1, from coordinate 2,411 downwards.
GATATTCTGCTCGAACGCCGCGACCTCCTTGCCCTCGTCGACGAGATTGCCGGCACCTGCCATGTCCTGCCGAACCGTTCCGATGCCGCAGCGTTCAACGAGATGGCGACGGATCGCCTTCGTGCGCTGGGATGGCGACCGGGCGGAAGGGACCTGCTGCGCCGGACGGTCGAAGAACTCATCGCGTCCCGCCTGCCCCGCTCAGGTTGACCTCACCAAGCCGCGTCGCCGACAATGACGCCTTGAGCAACACAGGAAGCCAACATGTACGCCAGGCTGGAAAAGCTGGTCGACCAGATTCGCTCAGGCTATTGGTTTGTCCCGGCCGTGATGGCGCTGGGGGCGCTGTTGCTCGCGATCGTGCTGGTTGCCATCGACGTCAAACTCGGCGACGAATGGCTCGAGAGCCTGCCGTTCTTCTCCCCGAGCCGGCCGCAGGGCGCACGCGCCATCCTTACCGCCATTGGCGGCTCTATGATCGGCGTTGCCGGCACGGTCTTCTCGGTGATGATGGCCGCCGTCGTCTATGCCTCCGGCCAGTATGGCCCGCGTCTGCTGACGCATTTTCTTTCAGACCGGGGAAATCAGTTCACGCTCGGCACCTTCACGGCGACTTTCACCTATTCCATGATGGTGCTGCGCACGATCCAGTCCGCCGGCGAAAGCGGTTCCAGCCAGGCTTTCGTGCCCAACCTTGCATTGCTGGTCTGCATCTTGCTTGCGCTGATCTCGATCGGCGTCCTGATCTTCTTCATCCATCACGTACCGACGCGCATCCATATCTCGCAGGTGATCGCGGGAATTGGCCGCGCGCTCATCGCCGCGATTCCCAACCGCTACCCCGCGCGGGTCGGCGAGCCGGGGGCGGACGAGGAGGATGCCGCCATCGAAAAGCAGATCCCCGAGTGTTTTCGTGATGGCTTCGAGGATGACGGCGATGAGCCTGGATTCGCCGAAATCGAGGCCGACAGCACCGGTTATGTCCAGTTCCTCAACGAACTGACGTTGATGTTGGCAGCAAGAAGCCATGACCTTGTCGTCCGGCTCAACATCAGGCCTGGCGACTACATCTTTCCCGGCACGCCGGCTTTCGATGTTTGGCCTGCCGAGAAGGTCGACGAGCAAGTCGAAGCGGATCTGCTTTCCGCCATCGCCGCCGGCGACCGCCGAACGCCTGCCGACGACATGCTCTTCCTGCTCGACGAACTGGTCGAAATCGTCGCCCGGGCCATGTCGCCGGGCGTCAACGACCCGTCCACGTCGAACACCTGCCTCGACTGGATGGCCGCGGTAATGGCCGAACTTGCGCAGCGAAACATGCCCGCGGCCTTCACGCTCGACGATGAAGACCGGCTGCGTATCATAGCGTCGCCGCTCGGTTTCGCCGATTACGTGAGGCTCTCCTTCGGCTCCGCCCGGGACTATGTCGCGGGAGACAAGATCGCCGCGTCTCACTTCCTGCATGCGCTGGGTCTGGTGGCGCGAAGCTGCACGCGCGAAGACCGGCTGCAAGCGCTGGTGAGCGAGGCCGACTACCTTCACGTACTTTCCCGGGAGAAACTGTCGGGACACTCGCTGTGCGAAGTCGAAGATCGCATGAAGCAATTCTCCGCCATGATTGCCCATCCGCGCCGCCGCGCGCCTTTCCCCGCTCTGCGCGAGGCCGCGCCGGAAGCCGGCAAGAAAGGGAAATCGGCAGGAAAGCAGGCGGAAAGCAGGGCCAGGTCCGGCTCGGCTTCGAGAACGAAGCGTCAGTCCTCGTCCTGAAACAGCCCCATCTGCATCGCGGCCAAATCGGCCGGTGCAGGAAGCCCCAGATGCTTCCAGGCATTGGCCGTGAGGATGCGCCCGCGCGGGGTTCTCTGGATCAGGCCCTGCTGGATCAGGAAGGGCTCGATAATGTCCTCGATGGCGTCGCGCGGTTCCGACAGGGCCGCCGCGATGGTCTCGATCCCGACCGGGCCGCCACCGAAATTGCCCGCGATCTGGTCGAGATAGCGCCGGTCGAGCTGGTCGAGCCCGCGCTGGTCGACTTCGAGCCGCGTCAGTGCCGCGTCGGCGATCTTCGCGTCCACCGTCGCCGCACCCGCCACTTCCGCGAAATCGCGCACCCGGCGCAACAGCCGCCCGGCGATGCGCGGTGTGCCGCGCGCGCGCCGCGCGATTTCCTTGGCACCATCGTCGCTCATGGGCAGCCCCATGATCCGCGCGCCGCGCCGCACGATGAGTTCCAATTCGTCTTCGGTGTAGAAGTTCAGCCGCACGGGAATGCCGAACCGGTCGCGCAGCGGCGTGGTCAGCAGGCCGAGCCGCGTGGTGGCGGCAACCAGCGTGAACCTGGCCAGATCGATTTTCACCGAACGCGCAGCCGGCCCCTCGCCGATGATCAGATCGAGCTGGAAATCCTCCAT
>JAGRLL010000298.1 GCA_020441855.1 Nitratireductor sp. | reverse complement strand
GCTCTTGAACTCGCCATAAAGCTGCGCTGCCAGAATCTTGTTGGGCGCCAGTATCAGGGCCGGGCGCTGCAACTCCTCGATCACCTTGGCCATGGTGAAGGTCTTGCCGGAACCCGTGACGCCCAGCAGCACTTGCGTTTGTTCGCCTGTCTGGATTTCGCTCATGGCGAGTTCCCCCGGATCACGTCCGGGATCACCGCCTGCGCGGGCGCGGCCTGACCGGCCGGCGGCCTCTTCGGCCGCTGGGGAGTTTCCTTGCTGATTTTCCGGATTGCTCCCCCCCTCCGTGGCAGCGCCAGCCGAGGCGTCCAGCCGAGGCGCGTGAACGGACGCGGGCGCGGAGGCACCCGCGGAAGAAGGGGATTCTCCCAATCCTTCCACCAGATCGCGGATCGCGGTGGGCTGGTCGCCGGAAGGCTTGAACTCCGTGACCATGCGGATCGCCACGCCGCCTTCCGACTTTTCCGGGCGGGAAGGGCGGTGCGGCACCCAGTCGGCGAGGTTGGGGTCGCCGCCCTGCAGCAGCTTTGCCAGCGAGGCGACCGTCGCCGTCACGCCAGCGGAGGAGGTGAAGCCCTTGGCATCCTCCAGACCGATGTCGAGGCCGGCAACCGGCATCAGTCCGGAGGCGGCGCGGGCGCGCGGATCGCTGGTGCCGCCGATCAGCGTGCCGCCACCGGTGCGCTTCTCGTTGACGGCGCGTTTCTTCGGAGGGGGCTCTGCGCCCTTTGCCTTATTATCGCTCACGCGAGCGGCCTTGCCGCCGCTCCGCGGGGGCGCGCCGCCTTCGATCCCTTTCGGGGCTTCGCCCCTCAACGCCTCTCGCGGCGCAGCTCGCTCTTCGCTCGCTGGGAGTTCTCCCGCAAGGTTTTCGGAAGCTTCCCTCTGCGCCTTGCGCCTGTGCTTGCCGGCCTGCGAGCGGATGGCGCGCATTTCCGCTTCGCGCGCTTCCTTCTCGGCCTCTGCCTCAAGCTGTGCCGCCCAGTCGCTCACGGAGCCCGAAAGCGGCTCGCCCTCGAAATCGGCCTGCGGGGCTTCCCCGAAGCCTTTGTTGGTTCCCGCAGAGCCGTCCGGCTCTGTGTCCGTTCGCGGGCTGGCAGTTTGGCTGGTCGCCAAACTTTGCCCTGCCACGGAGGGAAGGTGCTGTCCGGCGGCCTCTTCGGCCACTGGCCGGCCAGTCTTTCGTGTGCGGGATTTCGCCATGGGGCGAATATGGACAGAGTCATGCGCGAAGTGAAGGGCAGGGCGGGGAAGATTGGCAGGCCTACTGACAGGGGAGTGTCAGGAGGGTGTTATGCTTGGAAGTCGGCGCGATAGGTTTCGGTGGAGAGGCGCAGGAAGCGCTCCAACGGGCCTTTCAATTCAAATGCGCGAGGATCCTTGCGGAAATTGAACACCCTGAAGAGACAAAAGTTTTCAGTATTACTTGCCGCGAAACGATGTTCATTTCGGCTAACGAAAAATGGAGTCTTGTTGCCGCCAATGGTGGTCTTGACCTCGATGAAACGTTTCTCGCCTCGTGGATCGAAACTGAGGATGTCGTAGCCTGCACCGTCGCCTTCTTCCTTTGAAACCCATTTGACTTCTTTTGCGAGGTCCGCCCGATCGCAGCCGGTCAGAAAGCGTTTTTCGTACTCGAAGACCATTTCTTCGCCGGCTTCACCCAATTGCCGATTGCGCATGTCGCGTTCTACCGGATCAAACTTGCGAACCAGTTCTTGCATATAGTCGGGTAAGTCCTTGTTGATTGTTGCTCGTTCCGGCGGAGCCTCAACATAGAAAGCGGCTAGATCTTCCACAGCCAGTCGGGGCAACGGCACATCCAGCATTTCATCGTTGCGAATGTGCTCTTCCACGACGTTTGCCAGTAATTGCTGGAAGTTTCCTAGTGGAGCCAAACCAGTAATCCACTCGCGGCCGATTTCATTCAACACGGCGGAAATATTTTGAAACTTGAACTCGACCGAAGATTCGCTTCTGCCGATCTGAGGAGCGAGGTCACGATAAAGCTGGGCCTTGTTGAACGGCCGTTTTTGCAGATCAAGTTTGAGATGCTCAATATAGGCATTGACGCACGTCTCGACCTGCTCTCGCGTCCAGTCTTCTCCGGTGCCGCCTTCTGCCATATCGGTAGTTATCTCCTGACACCAGAAGTTAGCGCAATTAGCCGGTGCCAACCAGAGTTAGCTTGGTATGTCGTCCCAGCCCAAACGGTACTTACAACTATCCCCATCCGCGCTTTTGTCCCTTGAAACGAGGGAGGAGCGTGCAATTCTTCACCCTTGCCGGAGAAGGTGCCTTCGCGAAGCTGGTCATGGATCGGCCGGACAAGGCGAACGGCATGACGCCCGAATTCCGGGTGGAATTGCCGATTGTCGTGCGTAAGCTCGATGCCGATCCGTTGGTGCGGGCGCTTGCGCTTGCCAGAGCCGGCACGCATTTCACCGGCTGCATGGATATGGCGAGTTTTCAGCAGATCTGGTGCGCAAGGAACCGAGCCGTGCCGTTGCCTGTAGGGCAACTGTAGAAACAATTGTCAGGGAAGACGGGCAGATGGGGCGCAATCGCCCTTGATTGCGTGAAGGGTCCGATCTGCTAATCTCTGGCCCAATTGGAGAATTGGGCATGGAACGCCGACTGAGCGCCATCCTGGCGGCCGACATGGTCGGCTATTCCCGGCTGATGGAAGCCGACGAGATCGGCACGCTCGAACGGCAGAAGGTCCATCGCAGCGAACTGATCGATCCTGTCGTCGGGAAGTTCCGCGGGCGGATCGTCAAGGAAATGGGCGACGGCATTCTGGTCGAGTTCCCGTCGGTGGTCGATGCGGTGGCATGCGCCGTCGAGATCCAGAAGGCGATGCCCGCGCGCGAGACGGAAATTGCGCGGGAATGGCGTATTCAATACCGGATCGGCATCAATCTCGGCGATATCGTCGCCGACGATGGCGATATCTACGGCGATGGCGTGAATGTCGCCGCGCGGCTTGAGCAATTGGCGGAGCCGGGCGGGATCTGCATTTCCGGCACCGTATTCGATCATCTGCGCTCGCAGGTCGATGTCGACTACGAAGCCCTGGGCGAGGTCCGCGTCAAGAACATCGAACGTGCGATACGCGCCTATAAAGTGCTGATCGGCGGCGGGAAACCCGGCATGACCGCGGCACCAGCCAAAGCCGGTCCTGAGATCCTGGGCGTACGGGTCCGGGGGCGCCGGGCGCTTGCCGGGCTCGTGGCGATGTTGGCGGTGCTGATCGGCGGCCCCGCGCTCTATTATTTCATGGCTGGCCAAACCGGCCTCGCGCCCCGGGCCACATCGCAGGCCAGCCCGAGTGCGAGAACTTCGATCGCCATCGTTCCGTTCTCGAATCTCGGCCCGGCGAACGATGAAGATTACCTTGCGGCAGGTGTGAGGGAGGACCTGATTGCCGAGTTGTCTACCGTTCCCGACCTGCTTGTCATTACGCCGGCCAGTCCGGACGGCAATCCGTCCGACACGCATGCGATTGCCAGGGCGGCGCTTGATCAGGGCATCACGCATGTACTGACGGGGAGCATTCGCAGCGGTGACGGCAAGGTTCGGATCAACATGCGCCTGATCGAGGCGAAGTCCGACGCCAGCCTCTGGGCCAAAGCATTTGAGAGAGGCGACCGGGAGATCGTGTCGCTCAGCAAGGATATCGCCAGGGAGGTGGTCGCGGCGATGCCGGGAAATCTGGCACTTCCGGAAAGTGCCGGCACGGATTCGGGGCCGCATTTTCCCGATCCGAAGGCCTACGATCTGCTGTTGCAGGGCAATGTGCGCTTTGCCCGTTTCACGCCATCCGAGATTCGAGCGGCGCGTACCTTCTATCGCAAGGCGGCCGAGATCGATCCGCTCTATGCGCGCGCCCACGCGCTTGTCGCATTTTCGCATGCGCTCGAAGTCGCATTCGGCTGGTCGCCGGAGCCGGACCGCCAGCTCAAGGATGCGGACGCCGAAATCGAAACGGCGCTCCGCCTGAACCCGCGGACCGATCAGGCCTATCTGGCTCGAGGACTCTCGTTACGTTCGCAACGCCGCTACCAGGAAGCGATTGCCGCCTTCGAGAAGGCGATCGAATTGTCGCCGAACAGCGCCGACGGATACGCGATGGTCAGCCTGACCTACATCTTCGTCAGCAAGCCGGACAAGGCGCTTGCAGCCATGGACGAAGCGATGTTGCGCAATCCGGATCATCCCTTCTTCTATCTCTATACCAAGGGGATGGCGCTGTTTCATCTCGAGCGATTCGATGAAGCGAGCGAATTGTTCGCGAATGCCCTGAAGAAGAACCCGGATTTCATACCCGCCCGGCTCGCTCTGGCATCCGCCTATGCCCACCTCGACCGTCTGGACGATGCGCGCTGGGAGTATCAGGAAGTCCTCGTGCGCCTGCCCAACTTCACCATTCTCGAAGAGCAGGCCCGCGTGCCCTACCTCAACTCGAACGATCTGCTCAGATATGTCGATGGCTTGAAGATGGCTGCCGGCGAGGTCTGAACTCACACAGGCCCGCCGGTGCCCGCCTCCATTGCATCCGCAGCCACCATCGCGCATACCGCCGCATTCGCCGGAGGAACCCCATGAAAACGGATCTGCAATTCTTCACCCTCGCCAGAGAAGGCGCCGTCGCCAAGCTCGTCATGAACCGGCCGGACAAGGCGAACGGCATGACGCCGGAATTCTGGGCGGAACTGCCGCAAATCGTGCGCGAGCTCGATGCCGATCCGACGGTCCGGACGCTGGTGATCGCCGGGGCGGGCAGGCATTTTACCGGCGGGATGGATCTGGCCAGTTTCCAGCAGATCATGCATCTGGTTCAGAAAGAGCCGGGCCGCGCCGCTTTCGCGCTGCGCCAGCTTATCCTGACCCTGCAGGACAGTTTCAACGCGCTGGAGGCGAGCCGGCTGCCGGTCATCGCCGCCGTTCACGGCGCCTGCATCGGCGGCGGCATCGACATGATCAGCGCATGCGATTTGCGACTCGCCTCGAAGGACGCCACGTTCAGCATCGAGGAAATCCACATCGGCATGACCGCCGATGTCGGCACGCTGCAAAGGCTGCCGAAGCTGATCGCACCGGGCATCGTCAAGGAACTGGCCTATACCGGAAGGCGGTTCTCGCCCGAGGAGGCGCGTTCCTGGGGATTCGTCAACGAGGTTTGCGCGGACGCCGAAGCGGTACAGGCGCGGGCGATGGAACTCGCGCACGAGATTGCGGACAAGTCGCCATTGGCGATTTCCGGGATCAAGCAGGCGGTCGACTATGCGCGCGATCACACCGTCCGCGACGGGCTGGAGCAGATCGCGACCTGGAATGCCGGCATGCTGCGGCCGGAGGATTTGACTGCCGCGCTGCAGGCACGCATGGCGAAGAAGGCGGCCGTCTTCGCCGATCTGGAAAAGGTGGCGGGACTGGGCTGACAGCGCGTTGCGAAGCGGTTCCCCGTTCGCTTGTGCCTGCGGGGCGGGTTTCTTGACCTCGATCAACGCGGCAATTGCCGGTGCACGCGACAAGGCGGGCATCGGAGGTGCTTTTCCATGATCAACATTTTCATCGGCTACGATCCGCGCGAGGCGATCGCCTATCACGTGTGCGCCAATTCCATGATCCGTCACGCGTCGGAAGTGCTGTCGATCACGCCGCTCGCGCTCGGCAACATGAAAACCTATACCGAGACGCATTCCGATGGGTCGAACCAGTTCATCTATTCGCGTTTCCTGCTGCCGCATCTGATGGAATACAAGGGCTGGGCGCTCTTCGTGGACGGCGACATGCTGCTGCGCGACGACATTGCGAAGCTGTGGGCATTGCGCGACGAGTCCAAGGCGGTGATGTGTGTTCATCACGACTACAAGACCCGGCAAAGCACCAAATATCTGGGCTCGAAGAACGAGAATTATCCGCGCAAGAACTGGTCGAGCGTGGTGCTGTGGAATTGCGGCCATCCGGCCAACGCGCAAGTGACGCCGGACTTCGTCATGAAGGCCACCGGTGCGCAATTGCACCGCTTCACCTGGCTGGACGACGAACTGATCGGCGAACTTCCGATCGAGTGGAACTGGCTGCCCGACGAATTCGGCGCCAATCCGCAAGCCAAGCTGCTGCACTGGACGCTGGGCACGCCCTGTTTCCATGAATATGCCACCGCACCCATGGCAGGCGAATGGCATCGCGAGAAGCTGCTCAGCGATTTCTGCCTGCAGCGCGTGATCGACGGGCCGTTCGAGGACGAGTTGGCGCAGGCTGCGCAATAGCGCGACCGGCTAGTGCAGCATCATCGTTTCCCCTGCACCGGATGGCGGCAGGGCGGTAATGTCCACCCGGTTGCGGCCATCGCGCTTGGCGGCGAACAGGTGCCTGTCTGCCTCCCGGTACAATTGCGTGTAGGAGGTGTCGCGATCGAAGGTCGCGCCACCGATGCTGACCGACAATCTGTGGCGCTTGCCTTCGGGCTGGAAGGCTGCGGCGTAGATCGATGCGCGAATGCGCTCGGCGACGCTGGCGGTTCGCTCGGCCGCCAGTCCCGGCAGGAATACGCCAAATTCCTCGCCTCCGAGACGGCCGACAATGTCGATGTCGCGCACGGAATTGCGGATCGAATCGGCAATCAGGCGCAATGCCCGGTCGCCGCTTTCGTGACCGAAACGGTCATTGACGCGTTTGAAGTGATCGACGTCGATCACCAGCAGGGCGCCCTGGCTC
>JAGRLL010000028.1 GCA_020441855.1 Nitratireductor sp. | reverse complement strand
CATCGGCGAACTGGGTCGAGGCGTTATGCAGCAGGATGGCCGAATCGATGCCCTCGAAGAATGTTTCGACGACCCGTTCGTTCTCGGCGACGATGGCCTCGGTGTGGTGCGAACCCCAGGTCGAGATGTGCTCGATGGCCTCCGTCACTCCCGTGACGAGCTTCACCGCGATGATGGGCGCCAGATATTCCATTGGCCAGTCTTCGTCCGTTGCTGCCTTCGCGCCGGGATAAAGCGCGCGCACTTCCTCGCTGGCGCGAATCTCGCATCCGGACGCGGCGAGGGCTTCCAGGATCGGCAGCAGATGCGTGTCTTTCGCGGCGCGGTCGACCAGCAGGGTTTCGGCCGATCCGCAAATGCCGGTGCGGCGCATCTTGGAATTGACGACGATTTCGACCGCCATCGAGACTTCCGCGCTGGCGTCGACATAGACGTGACACACGCCTTCGAGATGCGCGAAGACCGGCACGCGGGCCTCCGTCTGCACACGCTCGACCAGGCTTCTTCCCCCGCGCGGCACGATGACGTCGATATTGCCCGAAAGGCCCGACAGCATCTCGCCGACGGCGGCGCGGTCGGTGGTCGGCACGATCTGGATCGCTTCGGCGGGAAGGCCGGCCGATTTCAGCCCCTTCGCCATGCAGGCGTGGATGGCGCGCACCGAATGCCACGAATCGGAGCCTCCGCGCAAAATGGCGACGTTGCCGGCCTTCAGGCACAGCGCGCCGGCGTCGGCGGAAACGTTGGGCCGGCTTTCGAAGATGATGCCGATGACGCCGAGCGGCGTGCGCACGCGGGCGATGTGCAGCCCGTTCGGTCTGTCCCATTCGGCGATCACGCTGCCGACCGGGTCGGCGAGCGCGGCGACGTCGCGTACGCCTTGCGCCATTGCGGCGACGCGCGTTGCGTCGAGCTTCAGCCGGTCGAGAAAGGCATCGTTGTTGCCTGCCTTCCGCGCTGCTTCCATGTCGAGCGCATTGGCGCGCAGGATGGCCTCGCAATCGGCTTCAATCGCTTCGGCCATCGCCATCAGCGCGGCGTTCTTGGCCGCGGTCGATGCCTTTGCCATGGCATGCGCGGCATTGCGTGCAGCCTTGCCCAGCCCGTTCATGACGGAGGCAATGTCGTCTTCGGAGGCGATGCCCCGCTCCAGCATGGCGCTCAATGTTCTTCCTCCAGGCTTTCCGTGCCCATCCGGGTCTTGTCCATTCGGGCTGGTACTGAGTGGCGTCGGTCGTGATGCAGTACGAGATCGTCCCGATGGATCATCTCGCTGCGGCCCTCGTAGCCCAGTATTTCAGCGATACGGCTCGACTTGCAACCGGCGATGCGCGTGGCGTCGGCCATGTCGTAGGCAACGATGCCGCGCGCCGTTTCCGCGCCGTCGGGATCGCACACGACGACGATGTCGCCGCGCGTAAAACTGCCCTCGATCCGTGTCACGCCCGCCGGCAGAAGGCTCTTGCCGGACATGAGCGCCCGCACCGCGCCGGCATCGACATGGATGATTCCCGCCGTGCCAAGCTGGCCGGAAATCCATTTCTTGCGCGCGGTGACGGGGTTGCCGGCCGGGTCGAACCATGTCGCGCGCCCGCCCCGGTCGAGGGTGGCGACAGGATTGAGGCCCTTGCCGCTGGCGATCACCATGGCCGTGCCGGAAGCGGTGGCGATCTTGCCTGCCTCGATCTTGGTGACCATGCCACCGCGCGACAACTCGCTGCCGGCCGCGCCTGCCATCGCCTCGATTTCAGGCGTGATGCGGGGCACGCGGGAGACGAATTCGGCTGATGCGTCGAGATGCGGCGGGGCGGTGTAAAGCCCGTCGATGTCGGACAGAAGGATCAGGAGGTCGGCGCTCATCATCGTGGCGACGCGGGCGCCGAGGCGGTCGTTGTCGCCGTAGCGGATCTCCGTCGTCGCAACGGTGTCGTTCTCGTTGATTACCGGAATGGCATGCAGGTTGAGCAGGGTGGTGATCGTGGCGCGGGCGTTCAGATAACGCCGGCGCTCCTCGGTGTCGCCGAGGGTCAGCAGGATCTGGCCGGCATGCAATTCGTGGCGGGCGAGCGCCTCCGACCATGCGCGCGCCAGCGCGATCTGGCCACATGCGGCGCAGGCCTGGCTTTCCTCTAGCTTCAATGCGCCGGAGGGGCGCTTCAGGATCGAGCGTCCAAGCGCGATGGCGCCAGAGGAGACCACGAGCACTTGCGTGCCGCGCCCTGCCAACATGGCGATATCGTCGGCGATGGAGGCGAGCCAGTCGCTCTTGAGGCCGGCAGAACGGTCGACCAGCAGCGAAGAGCCGATCTTGACGACGATGCGCTTGTAGGGGCCGAGCCGGCCGCCGGAACCGGACACCGAGCGGGTCACAGCGGCCTCCATCGATCGTCCGTCTCGACGGGCTTTTCTTCCTCGCGCGCCTGCTGGACCTGATCCATCAGGGCGCGCAAAACGGTTTCGACGCCGTCGCGGCTGACCGAGGACAGCGCGATCGGTTTCTGGCCGCTTGCCTTTTCCAGTTCGGCCAGTTTTTCGACGCGTTCGTCCGCGCCCAGCGTGTCGGTCTTCGACAGGGCCACGATCTCCTGCTTGTCGGCAAGGCCGTGGCCATAGGCCTCGACTTCGCCGCGCACGGTGGCGTAGGCGCCGGCCACGTCTTCTTCCGTGGCGGAGACGAGATGGAGCAGCACGCGGGTGCGCTCGACATGGCCCAGGAAGCGGTCGCCGATGCCGACGCCGAGGTGGGAGCCCTCGATCAGGCCGGGAATATCGGCAATGACGAATTCGCGTCCGTCGATGGAGGCGACACCGAGATTGGGGTGCAGCGTGGTGAAGGGATAGTCGGCGATCTTGGGCTTGGCCGCGGAGACGGAAGCAAGGAAGGTCGACTTGCCGGCATTGGGCAGGCCGATGATGCCGGCGTCGGCGATGAGCTTGAGGCGCAGCCAGATGGTGCGTTCCTCGCCTTCCAGACCGGGATTGGCGCGTCGCGGAGCCTGGTTGGTCGAGGACTTGAAGTGGGTATTGCCGAAGCCGCCATTGCCGCCGCGCGCGATGCAGAAACGTTCACCGGCATGGGTCAGGTCGGCGATCAGCGTTTCGTTGTCCTCCTCGAAGACCTGCGTGCCCTCGGGAACCTTGAGCACCACATCGGCGCCGTTGGCGCCGTGGCGGTTGCGGCCCATGCCGTGGCCGCCGGTCTTGGCCTTGAAATGCTGCTGGTAGCGATAATCAATCAGCGTGTTGAGCCCCGAGACCGCCTCGACCCAGACATCGCCGCCGCGTCCGCCATCGCCGCCGTCGGGACCGCCGAACTCGATGTATTTCTCGCGGCGAAAGGAAACGCTGCCGGCGCCGCCATTGCCGGAGCGAACATAGACTTTTGCCTCGTCGAGAAATTTCATCGTGCAATCTTCTCGTTCAGGTCGGCCCGTTCGACGCGGTGTTGCCGGATGGCTTCAAAAGCCTGCCGGGTCAGTTCCGTGTCGACGTGATCGATATATTCTGCGCGTGCGCGGTTGTAGTTCACGCATCGGCCAGTGACGACAAAGCCCAGTTTGCGCTGGATGGCAAGGGATGGGGCGTTGAAATGAAACGCGCCCGATTGCACCGATGCCGCATTCGTCGCGTCAAAGTACCATTGCAATACGGCGAATGCCGCCTCGCTCATGTAACCACGGCCCCACCATGCACGACCCAGCCAGTAGCCCAGGGTAGGCTCCTTGTCCAAGATGTGGAAGCCGGCGCCGCCGATCAGGCCGTCGCCTTGCGTGGTGAGCGCAAAGGTGGTCTCGCCAGGTTCGGGGGTGGCGGGAAGGCCGGCAAGCCATTCATGCGCGTCGGCGACAGCGTAGGGATAGGGCGCATGGGAAAGGTTGCCGCACACCTCGAATTCGCCGATGAGCCGGGCCAGTCTCTCGGCATCGTCGGTCTCGAACCTTCGCAGGGCCAGCCTCCCGGTCTTCAATATCGTTGCCATCGTGTCGTTCCCGAAGAGAGAACCGGCCGCAGGACTTGCGGCCGGTGCGTTCAGTTTCCTTGCCGGCAATGGGCGGTCTCCACCCAGTCGTCGCGGGTGACGCGATAGTGGTCGAGATGCTGGATGTCGCCGAGCGCCCGGTTGAAGGCGGTGCCGGACTTCCAGTAGCGGCCGCCGCACTTTTCTATGATCCGGCGCGAACCGTGGTTGTCGGCCCGGCAGGAGATCAGCAACTGGTCGCGGTCGGTCACCTTGAAGAACAAATCGACGAGGGCGCGCGCGGCCTCGCTGGCATAACCCTTGCCCCAATAGGGTTCGCCCAGCCAATAGCCGGCGAAAGGCAGGTCGAAACGCGAACGGTCCTCGTGCAGGCCGGCGACGCCCATGAAGCGACCGGTCCTGGCTTCGGTCACCGCGTAGACGCAGCCATGGACCGAGGCGCGTTTGACGCGGTCGATGAAGTCGCGGGCGTCGGCGGCGAAATAGGGGTGCGGCATGGAGGACAGCATCTTCGCCACGTTGTAATTGTTGGCGAGAACGGCGATGTCCTCGACATCGTCGCCATGCGGCGGGCGCAGCAACAGGCGTTCGGTCTCGATGACGGGGCAGTCCAGTTGCAACGCCGCCAGTTCCTCGCCGACTTCCAATTGCCGGTCTTCATCCAGTTCCAGAACCATTTCAATCAACTCCAAAAAGAAAAGGGGAGATGGCGGCCCATCTCCCCTTTTCTCCGGATTTTCCGGTTCTGGCTTCGGTGCTGCTCACCTTGCCGGGGTCCGATGGGACGCCGGCAGTTTCGCTACCGGCTATTCTGCTGCCACCGCCACTGGCATCACGTTCACGTAGGTGCGGCCATTGGCCTTCTTCGTAAACTCGACCTTGCCTTCGGCGACCGCAAAGAGGGTGTGATCCTTGCCAATGCCGACATTGAGGCCGGGATGCCATTTGGTGCCGCGCTGGCGCACGATAATGTTGCCGGCAATCACTGCTTCGCCGCCAAACTTCTTCACGCCAAGGCGTTTGGATTCCGAATCGCGACCGTTGCGCGACGAACCGCCAGCTTTCTTGTGTGCCATTTTACTGTCTCCTTCATCTCCGTGCGGTGACGGAGGTAATTCCTGAATACCGGCCCTGAGTCTTGTCTGTCGGCCTTACTTGTCGGCCTTTTTTTCCGCTGCCGCTTCCTTGTCGACCTTGGCGCGGGGCGGCTTGCCGGCGAGCAATTCGGCCGCCTGTTCGCGCCATTCGTCGCGATCGATGCGGCCGCCGAGCTTCAGTTCCTCGTCCAGCTTCGCCGCGGCATCGGCCGACAGATCGGCGATCTGCTTGAGAGAAGTGATGCCGGCGCCTTCGAGCTTCTTCTTCAGCGCGGGGCCGACACCGCCGATCAGCGCGATGTCGTCGACAATGTCAGACTTGGCTTCCGCCTTGGCAGGCTTGTCGGCCTTGGGCGCAGCGGTCTTGGGCGCAGCGGTATTGGCGGCTTCCGCCTTCGGTGCTTCGGCCTCTACTTTCGGCGCGGGCTTCTTGGCCGCGGCCTTCTTGGCGGGCTTGGCGCCGTCGGTCAGAATCTCGGAGATGCGAATCTCGGTCAGCATCTGGCGATGACCGCGGATGCGCTTGGAGTTCTGGCGCCGGCGCTTCTTGAAGGAGAGCACCTTGCGCGAACGCAAATGCTCGAGAATTTCAGCGGTGACCAGTGCACCGGCGACCAGAGGCGCGCCGACAGTGGACTTCTCGCCATTGCCGATCATCAGCACGTCGGCCAGTTCGACCATGTCGCCGGCCTCGCCAACGAGGCGTTCTACTTTCAAAACATCGTTCTCGGCGACGCGGTATTGCTTGCCGCCGGTTTTGATGACTGCGAACATTTTTTTACCTTCTCAGTGTTCGTCACGGATCGAAGGGGCGATCTTTTGAACCCGGCATCTGCCGGGTTGCCCCCGTCCGTCTTCTTGTCAGTCGGGTTTGGGTATGCTTGAAGCCCTTGCTGGACCGCTCGCGGCCGGATCGAACCGGTCCCGTTCGGCTTGTGGTTCCGGCAAGACCGGAACAGCAAAAGCAAGTGGCGCAGTCGAAGCCGCGCCACGCCGGGCACGCAATACATTGTCATGACGCACAAAGTCAAGCCGCAACGCCATCAATAAAGGCGTAGTGGAAGTGCGCCCGGCAAGTTGAACACGACCATCCGAGGGGATGGAAACTGGGTCAAAAACGAGGCTTGTCGGGACAGGGTGCAATCGCTATGTTCCGCCCGCGCTTGGCGCAGGCTCATACGGGCCGGCGCAAACGCGACGATCCCCGTGGAGAGGTGCCGGAGTGGTTGAACGGGGCGGTCTCGAAAACCGTTGAGCGCGCAAGCGTTCCGGGGGTTCGAATCCCCCTCTCTCCGCCATTCTTTCGCTCATGGCAGTTTCGCTTCGCTCAATGCCTGTTTGGGGCCTCCACGTGACCTCCGCGGCGGCACCCGAAAGTGGCCTGACCCTATAGGGTGGTCCGGTTTTAGTCTTAGTGCATGATCGGCTTTTCGGCTATTGCCTGGACAGATGGTGGTGCCGATCCGTGCGATAGCGCGAAGTGCCAAGCTTTCCTGTTACTCGAAGAAAGCCTCGAACTCCCGAAGCGCCCTGCTGGCCCCTGCGACCAGGAACTGTCCGTCCATGCCGGTGACGTGAAAGCGGGAGGCGCCTGCCTCGACGTATCGTCTGACAATCTCGCCATTGCGTATACCGCCAACGAACAGCCATTTGCCGCTATCCCTGGCTGCGGCGATGGCGGTGGCATAAGCCTTCCGCACGCGGGGGTGCTCGTACTCGCCGTGCATGCCCATGGATGAGGTCAGATCATTCGATCCGACGAACAGTGCGTCGATGCCTGGCACCGAGGCGATCTCGGCGGCGGCATCGATCGCAGATTCGCGCTCGAGCATCGCGATTACCAGTGTGGAGTCCTGCACCTGCTCGCGACAGGACTGATCGGGCGGCTGGAAACCGGTTTCCGGTCCCATTGCAATCGGTGCCCGGTCGCCATCGGGCGGGAAGCGGCAAATCGAAACCAGGCGCCGCGCCTCCTCCGCCGAGGTCACGTCTGGCGCGATAATGCCCTGCGCGCCGGCCTCCAGCATGTGCTGGCCGATATCGGCATTGAGACCGGGAAGGCGGACCAGGGGAACCGTTCCGGCAAGGCGAGCCGCATAGCACATCTGCGCGGCCTCATCCTCCGTGATCGTGCTGTGCTGCAGGTCTATGTAGAAACCGTCATGGCCCGAGGCGATGGTGGATCCGACGATTTCGACCGTCCGAGATTGACGTACGCACATGATGTAGGCCGGCTCCCCGGCCCGCAGCTTTTCCTTGACCGCGTTCCTGCGAGGTTGGGTCAGCATCGTGCCATCTCCGTAGATTTCATCGGTAAACCAGTGTCGGCAGGTAAAGAGCCAGATGCGGCCAGGCGAGCAGGACCAGGATCATGCAGAAAATCGTCAGGGCGAAAGGCAGGCTGCCGAGGATGACGTCGCCGATGGAGCCGCCCTCGCGAATGCTCTGGATCACATAGAGATTGATCCCGACCGGAGGAGTGATCAGCGAGGCCTCCGTGACCAGGACAATGATGATCCCGAACCAGACAGGATCATAGCCCAGTTCCACGACCAGCGGGGCGATGATCGGGATCGTCATGATCACCATGGCCAGCGCATCCATGAAGCAGCCCAGGACGATGTACATCAGGATGATGAGCAGCATCGTCTCGTTCGGGCCGAGACCGGTCTGGGTGACCAGCGAGGTGATCTGCGAGGTCAGTCCGAGCGACACCATGACGAAGTTCAGGAAGAACGCGCCGATGACAATGAACATGACCATGGTGGTCGTGCGCAACGCGCCGTCGAGCGCCAGCCGGAGCACGCGGAACGACAGGCGGCGACGCCAGGCGGCAAGCAGCATCGCGCCTGCCACGCCCAGGGCGGCGGCTTCGGTGACCGTCGCCGTGCCGCTGTAGATCGAGCCGATGATGATTACGAACAGCAGCATTGCCGGGATAAGATAGCGCAGGCTCGCCCAGCGCTGAGGCCAGGTAAAGTGCTCGCGCTCGCCGCTCCAGGAAGGTTTGATCAAGCAGGCAAGGACGATCGTCGCCATGAAGGCGATCGTCAGCAGCGCGCCCGGGATCAGACCGGCCATGTAGAGCTGCGGGATCGAGGTGTTGCTCATCACGCCGTAGATGATCATGTTGACCGATGGCGGAATGAGAATGCCCAGCGTGCCGCCTGCGGCGAGGCTGCCCAGGAACAGACGCTCGTTGTAGGAATGCGCCTTCTGTTCCGGCAAGGCAACGGTTCCGATCGACGCAGCCGTTGCGACACTCGAGCCGGAAGTGGCGGCGAACACCGCGCAAGAGCCGATGTTGGAATGCATGACGCCGCCCGGCAGCCATGAAAGCCAACATCTCAGGCAGGCATAAAGATCGCGCGCCATCCCCGAACGCAGGAACAGTTCGCCGGTAAGGATGAACAGCGGTACGCCCAGCAGTTCGAACTTCTGGCTGCTGTTCCAGGCAACCTGGCCCATGGCGAGCTTGAGGTTGATCGGCGAGAACTGGAAATCCATGAGGACACCCAGCAGCCCCATGATGATGGCGATCGGCAATGCGAGGACGATCATTACCAGCAAAGCAGCGAGGAGATAGGCAATCATGACGAGCGGCCTTTCGCATCCTTCAGGACGTCTTCAATTTCTTCCATCGAGGCGTCGGCCTCCTTTTCACCGCGGCCGATGAGATGGTCGACAAACGCCCAGTTCCGGCTGGCGGCAGCGATCAGCGCGCATAGCGGCATCGCGATGGAGACGATAAGGGCGAAGGCGAGGCCGATGACCCACAGCGTCTGCGGGATGTAGAGGGGCACGCCGAGAAGCCCGGAAGAGCGAACAGAGCTCTCATAGGAATCAAGGGCGAGCATCGCGCAGTAATAGACGAGGGTGCTCATGTAGGCCGCGAAGACGATCAGCGTGACGACGCCGAGGAAGATCTGAAGCTTCCTGGTGAAGAACTGGTAGACGACATCGACACGGATGTGGGTATGGCGAACGATCGTGTTCGGCAATGCCAGGGCGAAGGAAAGCGCCATGCCGTAGCCGGCGATCTCGTCAACGCCCTGGATCGTGGCGTTGAACAGCTTCCTCACGGCGACTTCGGCGAGAATGATCGCCACCGTTGAGAGCAGCACGATGCCGCCAAGCAACAAAGCGGCATTCGTCGCGGACTTGAGGGCCTCCAGGGCACGCTCTGCCTGATTTGTTTTTTCCATTTCAGGTACTGACCGGAATTTCTGGCATCATTTCGAAAAAACGGGAGGAGCGGTCCTGGACCACCCCTCCCGAAAACTCAACACAGGGGCCGGCCTCAAAGCTTGGCGTCTACCACAGAGCCGACCGTTTCCTTGTATTTCGTCACGCACTCCTCGCCGCAACGCTCGGCCCAGCGAGGCAGCACGACTTCCTCGGTGATGCGCTTGACCTCGGCCTTGTCGGCGTCGCTCAGCGGCGTGACCACGAGGGGATCGCGCATCGAGCCGGGATCGTTGCAAGGCGTCTGACCCTGAAGGCAGCGATAGGCGTCCTCGGTTTCCTCACGCACGTTGGCGTAGGTCTTTTCCTCGAGTTTGGCATATTCCTTCTCCAGGAGTTGCTGCGTCGATTCATCGAGTGCGTTCCAGGTCTTGGAGTTGAAGCCGTCAAATACCATGGCCCAACCGAGCGTGACCGGCAGGATGTGCGTCGTCACTTCAGCAAGACCCGCCTTCAGGCCCGAGCGCGGCGAGGTGATGGCGCAATCCACGGTACCGCGCTCAAGGCCGGTGACCATATCTCCGAACGACATCGAAACCGGTACTGCACCGGCGCCTTCGAGAAAGTCCGCCATTGCACGGTTGAAACCGCGAACCTTCTTCTCCTTGAGATCCGCGACGCTGGTTACCGGTGAGTTGCACCAGACCACGACAGGACCGATGGGCCAGGTGCCCATCATCTTGAGCTGGTACTTGCTCGCGAACAGATCCTTGAGAACCGGACGGTAGGCATCGGCCATCGCATGCAGGCCATCGATGTCCGGCACCACGCCAGCCAGGTCGAGGGCCTCGTTGCGCGGGTCGTCGCCGGCGGCAAAGCTCATCACGTTGGTGACGAAGTCGAACAGGCCGAGCTTGACCATGCGGAAGACTTCCTCGCCCTTGAAGCCGAGTTGGTCGATCGTCATCAGTTCCGCGGTGATCTGGCCGTTGCTTTCTTCCTTGACCTGCTCTTCCCAGAAGGGCTTGGCGCGGGTGCTGTAAACCGGGCTCGACGAGAAGCTCGCGACGCCTCTAAATTCCCGCTTGGGGATTTCCTGCGCGTTGGCCGTCGAAACCGCCACCGCCCCGACAAATGCAAGGATTGTTGCACCTAGCTTGAATGACATTGACTGTGTCCTTTGTCTGTTGGCAGCGCGCCCGCGAATTCACCTCGCGATACAATATTGCGCCACCAATAGCTTCCGTCTGCCTGCCAATCCGGACAGGCCGCTCCCTAAGACACGGATGAAGAACGGGTACGGACGCAACCTGCCGGGCGCATCACGGGGAAACCTTGCATGAATCCCACGTGCTGGAACGAGTCCGACTGAAAGTCGCAAACTCCGGCTCCTTTTTCTCCTCCGAAACGACCGCCCGAACCTTTCTGCCAAGTTCTGACCGATCTGCAAGCGGTACTACACCTCACGGAAACTGCCCGCAAGAAAAACTTGCAAAAATAACCAAATAATGAGATTTCTTGTTGATCGCGAAGGTGGTTCCGGTGTTAGGCTAGGAGCCGAATCCGATCAGAAGGGTACGCATGCTTCAGCCAAGTTTCACTCCGCCACCGCTAAGTTGTGATGCGCATTTTCACGTCTTCGGCCCGCCGGACCGATATCCGGTGCACAGCAAGGCCAGATATGAATCCCCCATTGTGACACTGGATGATTATCGCGCCTTTGCCGACAGGCTGGGCGTGGAGCGAATGGTGTTCGTGCAGCCCAGCGCCTACAAGACCGACAACAGCTGCATGCTCGATGCGATGGAGGTCTACCCCGAGAAATCGCGCGGCATCGTCGATATCGACGAGGACTGTCCCGACAGCCAGCTCGACGACCTGCATCGCCGCGGCGTGCGTGGCGTGCGAATCAACACGTCTCCCATTGCGCCATTCGACGCCGGCCGCGCGGATGAGCTTATTCCGCGCGTCGAAAAGCTCGGGCAGCGGCTTGCGGGCGCTGGGTGGTGCCTGGAATTCCTCGGCCCGGCCTGGCTGACGGAGGCGATGATGCCGACCATGCGCTCGCTGCCGGTCAATTACATCGTGGATCACATGGGCATGTTTCTCGCCCGTGACGGTATCGACCAGAAGGGCTTCCGGGATCTGCTGGACCTTACCGAGAGCGGGAGATGCTGGATCAAGATGACCGGCGTCTACCGCATGTCCCAACAGGAGCCGGACTTCGCCGACTCCATACCCTTCGCTCGCGCACTGGCGGAGCGTTCACCGGACAGGCTGATCTGGGGAAGCGATTTCCCGCATCTGTCGTTCGATCACCTGGACAGCGTCTCGCTGTTCAATCTCCTGGCGGAATGGATTCCGGAAGAAGACATCCGGGCCAAGATTCTCGTCACCAATCCGTCCGAGCTGTTCGACTTCGACGCGCCAAAGGCCGTCTAGCCGGATCAGGGACACCATACAAGAAAAGGGAGGAATCTTAGATGAAACTGCTCATGTCAATCCTGGTCGCCGCCTCGGCATTTGTGGCCAGCCCGGCCGTTGCCGATGAATGGCAGGGATACACCTTTCACCCGACAACCGGCGTTCCCGAGTTTGAATTCCTGAACCGCATCGCGGACGAGGTGAAGGAAAAGACCGATGGCGCCCTGATCATAAAGAACACGCCCGGTGGCACGCTGCCGATCAAGGGCAACGACATCGCCCAGGCTGTCGCAGACGGCATCCTGCCCTTTGCCGCGGCAACCAGCGGCACGACCGGCCTTATTCCGGTCTACGGCCTGACGCGCCTGCCGATGCTGTTCTCCAATCAGGAAGAACTGCAAAAAGTGGTCGACGAGGTGATGTACGACACCATCGCCCAGGCGATGGACAAGCAGGACATCAAGCTTCTCGGCTTCTGGTGGTATCCGGCACACTCGATCTGGACCAAGGAGCCGATCGAGAAGATGTCCGACATCAACGGCATGAAGCTGCGCGTGACGACCAAGCAGCAGGCCCAGCTCATCGAACAGTATGGCGCCATTCCGGTGCAGATCGCGACCGCCGAGGTTGCCCCTGCGCTCCAGCAGGGCATTGTGGACGGCGTGCTGACATCGGCGGCCGGCTCGCGGCTGTGGATAGACATGCTGAAGGGTAATCTGCAGATCGAGTTCAACTACGGCACGTCGTTGATCATTGCCAACAAACAGGCGTTCGAGGGTCTTCCCGAGGACGTTCAGGCAGCGCTGCAGACGGCGGCCACAAATGGTGCGAAATGGGTGACCGAGACTCTCGCCGAAGAAGACAAGGGGCTGCGGCAGGGTTACGTCGACAACGGCCTTGTGCTTGTTCAGCCGACCGCCGAGGAACTGGCCGAAGCCAAGAAGCGCTCGAAGGTGGTCTGGGAAGACAACGCCAAGCAGATCGGCAAGGAAGACGTCCTCAACCAGATTCTGGATGTAATCGGGCAGTAATCCAGCCTGCCACGCTTTCAGTCGAGGAGCGTGAGATGCGCACGCATCTTGTGCTTCGTGCACAATCCCGGCCGGACGATGCGATCGTCCGGCCGCCTTGCTAACCCTTGAGACCCACAAATTCGGAAAGCGGGAAGTTGTTCAAGCGTTTCGATTCAATAGTCAACGTGCTGGCGCTGGCAGGGCTGTTCGTCAGCGGACTGATGGTTCTGGCGATGACGGGACTGATCTGCCTGGAAGTCGTTCTGAGGTCGTTTTTCAATCACTCGCTGCTCGTCGTCGACGAAGTCGTCGGATACATGCTCGCGACCTTCGCGTTCTTCGGCATCAGCTATGCGATGCGATCGGGCGCGCTGCTGCGGATCGATACCTTCCTGATCAAGCTGCCTGCACGCTATCAAAGCATTTTGCAGCTCGTCTTCGACCTTGCCTCGCTCGCGTTCGCCGGGGTGCTCGAATACCACCTGCTGACCGCGGTGGAGCGCACCTTCTCCCGCGGCGTGGTTTCGGTCTCGATTACCAATCTGCCGGTCTGGATCCCGCAGGCAGTGATGCCGATAGGCCTGTTCGTACTCATTCTGGTCATCCTTGTTGAGATCGCGCGCTCCGCCAGGGCGATTGCCGGCATTCCCGCTCAGGACGGAAACTGAAATCATGTGGATCGAATTCGTATTGCTTGTCGGCGCGCTGATCGCCCTGCTTGTCGCGGGAATGTGGGTGCCGTTCGCCATCGGCATTTGCGGGCTGGCCATCCTCTATTACGAGGGCGGCACGATGGCGATGCGCGCATTGGGCCTCGTGAGTTGGGGCTCGATGACCAGCTTCACGCTGACCTCGATCCCGCTGTTCATCTTCATGGCGGAAATTCTGGGCCAGAGCGGCGTCGGCAAGCGATTCTACGATGGCATGTCGGTTCTCGTCCGCAAACTGCCAGGTGGTCTGCTGCAGACGAACATCATGGGTTCCGCGCTGTTTGCGGCAATTTGCGGATCGAGCGTCGCGACTGCGGCGTCGATCGGATCGATTGCGCTGCCTCATCTGAAGGAACGCCAATACGATCAGAAACTGTCCTGCGGTTCGCTTGCGGCGGGCGGTACGCTCGGCATTCTCATACCGCCCAGCATCACCATGATCATCTATGGCACGCTCAGCGAGACCTCGATCTCGAAGCTGTTCATGGCTGGTCTCGTGCCGGGCATCGTGCTGGCAAGCCTCTATGTCCTCTACATTTCGGTCAGGACCTTGCTCAATCCGAACCTGGTGCCCAAGCACGTGGAACCGGCGAGCCGGCGTGAAGTCCTCGCCGCCATTACCAGTCTTGCCCCCCTCACCGGACTGATACTGATCGTGCTCGGGGGAATCTATCTGGGGTATTCGACGCCCACCGAGGCGGCGGCCGTCGGTTCCATGTTGTCGCTGATCATCGCCATTTCATGGCGGGAACTGACGCTGGAAAGGCTGAAGAATGCGGTGGTGAGCACCGTCAATGTCAGTTGCACGCTGCTCTTTATCATTCTTGCGGCTATCATATTCTCCTACGGCATCGAGCTGGGAGGTGTCGGGCACACCCTTGTCGAAGGGGTGACGAATCTGTCGCTGAACCGCTTCGAGTTCCTGCTGGTGCTGATAGCGGTCTATCTGGTGCTCGGTTGTTTTCTTGACGGTGCGGGTATGATCGTGTTGACCGTGCCGCTGCTGCTGCCGGTCATTCACGCGATGCAGATCGATCCGATCTGGTTCGGCGTCTTCGTTGTCCTGATGCTTGAAATGGGGATGCTTTCTCCGCCCTTCGGCCTGAACCTGTTCGTCGTTCAGGGCGTATCGGGATGGAGTTTCCCGACGGTCGTATTCGGCACCATTCCATTCCTGGTCATCCTGGTCGCATTCGCGGTCCTGATGATTGCCTTTCCGCAGATGGCCCTTTGGCTGCCTGCGCAATTATAGCGGCACAGTCCATGTCAACCGATCCAGCACATGCATCCGACAATCCGGGGATCCACCGCTTCACGATCGGTGGCGTGGAGGCTGTCGTACTATCTGACGGCCAGAGGGTTTATCCCCTTCAGGCCAGCCCCATCGCCAATGCCAGCCTCGAGGAGGTTGGTGCCGCGCTGGCGGAAACGGACATACCCTCCGGTCATATGCGCGTTGAATTCAATGCGCTGGCGATCAGGACCGATAACGGCTGGTTACTGATCGACACGGGCAATGGACCGACCCGGTTTCCAACGACCGGCAAGCTTCCCGCGCGTCTCGCGGAGGCGGGCATCCGGCCCGAGGACGTCACGGCAATCGCCATCTCCCATTTTCATCCCGATCACATCAACGGACTGCTGACCAGGGCGGAAGAGCCTGCGTTTCCGAAGGCGAGAATTGTCGGGCCGCAAGCGGAAATCGATTACTGGCTCACGGAAAAGCTGGGCGCCGAGGCCGAAGACCCTGCGCTCGCCGGTCACTTCGCCAATGCCCGCCGTGTGTTCGAGCGGATAGCGATGGTGCGTGGTTTCGAAGAGGGAGACGAGATCGTGCCGGGGGTAATCGCAGTGTCGACGCCTGGCCATACGCCCGGCCACAGCTCGTTCGAGATCAGGCATGGCGGGAGCCGGCTTCTCGTGATCGGCGACGCCATCAACCAGCCAGTCCTCTATGCCGCTCACCCCGATTGGCAGCCGGTGGCGGATATTCTCAAGCCCGAGGCGGTCAGGACGCGAAGGACGATACTCGATGCCTGTTCTTCCGACGGAAGGATCGTCATCGGTTATCATTTTCCGTTCCCGGGTCTCGGCCGACTGGAAAGCAGCGGAGAAGGCTACCGGTTCCGGCCGCTCACGGATGGGGAGCGTTCGGCCTGCTGAAGTCTCAGGCTGTTTTCGCGCGCCCGTTCAGCGACAGGACAATTATCGCGGTTGCGCTGGTGCCGGCGGCGAACAGGAATATCGCCCCGGTACCGTAATGGTCCGCCAACAGGCCCAGCAGGGGACCACCCACACCGAATGCCAGCAGCGCGAAAGCGGAAAAGACGGCGAGCGCGGTCCCGCCATTTTCGGGGGACACCTGCCTCAGCGCTTCTCTTCCCAGTGAAGGATAGACGATGGCATAGCCGAAACCGGCAAGGCTCGCGCCCAGGAATCCGAGCAGTTGGTAATTTGATAATGCCAGCAGCAGAAGTCCGACCACCTGGACGAAAAGGGAAATCACCGCCGCTTTTGTCCCTCCCATGCGGTCAGGCAGTGACCCGATCGCGATCCGCGCGATGATGAGAAAGGCCGAGTACAGGGTGAGTGCGGCCCATGTCGGCGCCCAGCCCCGTTCCGCGTACAAAACGACGCCGAAGGACAGCACCACGCCATAACCAAGGCCGGCGAGCGCAATGCAGAATCCCTGCATGTAAACCCGTTTCAGCACGGTGCTGAAATTGAGAGGCTGGCCTGGCGAAACCGCCGAGCCCGGAATTAGCGAGACCGCCCCCAGCACGAGAAGGGGTACGATTGTCATGAAGACCGCTACCACGCCAAAATCAGTGAGTGCATACAGCGTGCCGCCGAACGGCGCACCCAGCGCCAACGCCAGAAACAGTGCCGTGCCGGCCCAGCCCAGAACCAGCGCTGCGCGCGCCGGCCCGGCAATGGCAAGCGCCCAAGTCTGCGCACCCACGATGATGAAACTCTCCGCCGCACCATGCAGCACTCGGCCCACCAGGAGCATCGCGGCTGCGAGTTCTTCGGTGGTGCGTATCAAGGAGGCGATCCAGCACACCAAGCCCGCTAGGGCGAGGAGGGCCAGACCGACGAGCACCGCGCGCTTGGGCCCGTTCCTGTCGGAATGGCGTCCAGCCGCGATGCGAAACGCGATCGCGGCGATGAACTGCGCACCCGAAATAAACCCGATGAGTACCGGCCCGAAGTGCAGTTCGTCGGAGACGAAGAGCGGTACGGTTGCCATCGACGCGCCGGTGACCAGAAAAACGATGGTCAGCGATGCGAGATGCGGGGCAAGCTTGCGTGCGAGCCGCGCGGTGGTGAGCGGGGTGTCATGGTGGTCGAGCATGCAGTCGAAGCCTTGTCTGACGCCGGCGGTCCCCGGTCGGCGGGCCGCTCGATCTCAAATGTATTGAAGTTTTTGGCGGCCCGAACGAGAACGGCGGGCACGGGCTAAATTCGATCAGGTGCGTTATTTTTCTATAATAATGAGATTTTATCAATCATCCAAGGCGCGCCCTACATGTTCGGAAAAATGAAAGCGCCAGTAAAAAAATACGCCGCGTGTGATGTAGACGGCCGCTGCATTGTGCGTTCGTTCTTCGATAAATTATTCAAATATTGTAAATGATTACCGCATTTGATGACGCGTAGCCGGGCGATGTCCGGTTCCGATGGCGAACACGATGACGCAATCCGTTCGCAGGAATCCTTCGCGAGCCATTTTAATAATTAATCTAACATGATAAGAATATGGCAATTCGTGTCGCACCGCCTTGCGGCTTGCATCGGTCGATCGGAGCGCCCAATGAATGGGCGAACGGCGGTTGAGGCGCGAAGGTTTTAAACTGGTCAGGCTGGTGATCCGACATTCGGAGTTTCGCGATGACATCGACAAAAATTGGACTGCTGGTCCCTGTCAACAACACGACTATGGAGCACGAATTGCCGCAATTTGTGCGCGGCGACGTCGAGATTTGTCTTCGGCGCATCCCGCGTGGCAAAGGGACGCTCTCCAAGGAAGATGTCCCCGCCTACAAGGCGGCGGCGGTGGAACTGGCGCGTGGTTTCGACAAGGATATCGATGTCGTCGCCTACGGGTGTACGGCGGCCGGATTCCTTTCCGGCCCGTCCGGTGACGCGGAGATTGCGCAATTGCTGGCCGAGGCGACGGGAAAGCCGGTGATCACCACCGCGCGGGCCATGGTGGATACCTTGACGGAGGTCGGCGCCAACGATCTTGCCGTCGTCACGCCATACCGCGAAGTCGTGAACTCGCAATTACGCGAGTTTCTTGCCGCGTCTGGCATCCGCGTTTCCAGGCTGGAAACTTTCGGCGCGGAAACCACTGAACAGCTCGGTCAGATCAAGGCCGACGAGGTGAAAGCGCAAGCAAACGCCACCATGGGCGACGATTGTGGCGGTCTGTTCATTGCATGCTCGCAATTGCCGACCGCCTCCATTCTGGCAGACCTGAGAGGCGCCAATACCGCACCTGTCTGGTCGTCGATCAGCGCCACCGGGCACCAGATCGAAAAGGCCCTCGGCCTCGACGCCGACGAGCGAAAACTTTCGGAGCATGCCTCATGAGCGGTTACCAGTTCGAGGGAATTGTCCCCGACAGCGCATTGCGTCACATCGCCGAGTTCCTCTGGGAGCAGTCGCCTGGCCATGATCGCGGCGCCTATTCCAAGGTTCTCGTAAGTGGCCAGCGCGAGGGGACCAATCTTGATTTCAGGATTTCCTCCTACGAGCCGCATGCCGGTGTGGATGGGCACCTTCACGAGGCAAAGGAGCAGATCTACTACTTCCTGTCGGGCGAGGGTCTGCTCCAGATTGGGAACGAGAAGGTCATCACGCGCCCGCACAGCTTCGTGCACATCGAGCCAGGCGTGCCGCATTCGCTGATCAATACCGGATTGACGAACCTGGTATTCCTGGTGATCACGGCTTTGGTACCTCAATCTGACGCGGATTGAGGCGAATCTGGCGAGGCACAACGCGTAGTATGCGGCATGAGGCTGGCTACTGGTCGCCGCCTCGGCAGTTGGGCGCCCCGGCGGCGTGCACGTCGGCCGTCGTCTTTTTCCGCCTGGCGTGCTCGGCAATCCGGTAGGCGAACGCGATAGCGGGTCCCAGCGTGATGCCGCCCGAGGGATAATTCCCGCGCATTACCGAGGCGCCGTCATTACCGCATGCGTACAGGCCTTCGATTGCATGGCCGTTGCGGTCGCGCACGCGTCCGTCCTTGTCCGTGTCGAGGCCGACTGCCGTTCCCAGCGTGGCGGGATAGATCTTGAGCGCGACGAAAGGAGGTTTGGCAATCGGCGCGAGATTGCCGTTCGGCTTGGCCCTCGAATGGGCGAACTGCCGGTTATAGGTGGTCGAGCCCTTGCCGAAATCCTCGTCTATCCCGGTGACGCAAAACCGATTGTGGCGCTCGACGGTCTGCATGAGGCCGTTGGGATCGACGGCAATCTTTTCGGCGAGGGATTCGAGCGTATCCGCGACTGTGACATAGCCGGTTTCTGCATGTTTGCGCAGGCTGCGGCGAAATGGCCGGATCTTACCTAATCCGTGATGCCAGACGAATTCGCGGTCGCAGACAAAGTGGAAATAGTTGCCCTTGCCGAAGCCGGCTCCGAACATGGCCATGGCTACGTCATGGTAGGAATTGGCTTCGTTCACGAAGCGGCGACCATCCTTGTCGACCGCGATAACGCCGGGGCGGCCGCGATCCAGATAGCCATACATGACGCCTTCGAAGGTCCCGTCTTCGCGCAGCTTGCCCGAGGCAGGCTGCCAGTAGCCCGAACTGCCCAAATCGCTGTCGATGGCGCCTCCAACGACGCGGCCAGCAGAAATGCCGTCTCCCGTGTTGCCGGGCGAAGCGAAGGAAATCTCGTGAGGAAACTGCGCGGATAGTTCATCACGCAATTGTTCGTTGTGGGCGAATCCGCCGGTGGCGAGTACCACGCCATATCTCGCGCCGACTTTTAAGGTCCGGCCCTCGCGCGTCACGATTGCGCCGGTTACCCGTCGGTTCTCAACTATCAGCTCCTTCAGCGGGGCATTGGTCCAGATATCGGCCTTTCGGTGCCTCAGGCTGTAGAGATAGCGGGCGACCAGGGCATTGCCGGCGCCGATATCCGTGCCGCGTTCGTATTTCAGCCTGTCCATTCCATAGCGCAGGAACATACCCATCACCTGCAGAAAATTTCCCACCGATCGGAACGGGTTCAGGATGGTGTCCACCTTGCGCTTGTCGACATGCATGCCGCCGAACAGCATCAGGAAGGGATAGGGCGGCTGAACGAGGCCGAAATCGTCGCCCAGCTTGCGCGCATCGAAGCGTTCGGCCTCGATCGTTCGGCCCGATGACACTCCGCCGGTGTTCTCGCAATGGTAGTCCGGCCAAGGAACTGCGTGGAACTTCACGTCGCTTTCGCTTTCCAGCCGTTCGATCGCAGCGGGGGCGCTTTCGAGAAATGCCTCGGCCAGATCGCTCCTGTAATTATTGCCAAGCTCGGATTTGAGATAATCGCGCGCAGCATCACTGGTGTCCGAATGAGCATCGGCATGCGGGTTGCCCGGTATCCAGAATATGCCGCCGGATGAGGCGGTGGTTCCTCCGAGGCAGTCGCTTTTCTCGCAAAGCAGCGACTTCAGGCCATTGATCTCGGCGAACAGCGCAGCCGACAGACCGGCTGCTCCGCTTCCGAATACCAGCAGGTCGACGGCCGCGTCGAAGCCGTCGCTGTCGTGCACCTTCCCGGTCATGCGAGTGTCGGAATCCTATTTCTCATCCAGGATCGTCGCTACGGACATCGGTGCTGAATGCGCGATGAATGAAAGAAGACGAAACATATCCCATATTACGGAATTAGTTGATGCAATGAAAGGCCGGCAGTTCAATTTGCGGGTATTACGCCGGACTGAAAGGTCGAAAAGTCTGGCTCTTACTTCAACCGATGGCGCGCGGGGGGAGGTCGATGCCCTGGTAAGTGGCGGCGATGCGGCGCGTGATTTCCCTGCCGGCGCGCTTCACGACAACGGTGGCCTTTTTCACGCCCACGTCGTTGAGGTCCGATTCCTCGCAGGCGATGCCGACACTGCCTAGAATCAGATTCTCGCTGTTGAAAATCGGGGCGCTGACGCCGACGATGCCCGGCAGGAACTCACCGTGTGATACTGCAATGCCTTCCTTTCGCATCTGGGCGAGCCTGTCGCGGAATTCCTTCCAGGTCGTGCCAAGATTGGATTCGGCGATCACCTGGCTGTTGCGGTGGTAGATGCTGCGATAGCGATGTGCGGGCAGATGGGCCAGGATGATCTTCGACATTGCTCCCTTGAACAGGGATCGCTTCTGGCCGCGGCTGAACAGGTGCTCCGGACTGAAAGGCGCGCGCAACTCGCGAATGCAAAGCACCGAGTTGCTGTACAGGGTGCACAGCAGGGCCGACTGGCCAGTCGTCTCTACCAGTTCCTCCAGAACGCCCTTGCAGGCCTGGAGCAAGGGATCGTAACCGCGAATCTGCAGGTCGAGCTCGATGATGCGCGGGCCGAGTACGTAATAGCCATTGCCTACTGCACCGAGCAGGCCCACCGAGTGCAACGACTTGATGTAGCGGTAGCCCGTGGATCGCGAAGTCCCGAGGAACTGAATGATATCGTTGGTCGAGCAGATCGGCCGTTCGGGCGTGAAAATGTCCAGGATGCTGAGCATCTTGTCGAGGCTGCTACCCTGGTTTTTGATGTCCTTGTCGTCCTCTTCGACAGCGGCGCTTGCCTGACCGGGGTTTTCAACCGTGACCTCAGACTTGATGTTCTTAGCCAATTTATCGTCCCTCCCGCAGCCATTGCGTTGCGTCTGGATGCCGTTCGCAAGAATATTGTACGCTTTCAACCCGGCACCATAAGCGTTACGCCCAAGCAAAGCATCTTGCTGTTGAAAACCGGCTGGCGTGTCGGACAGCTGTCGCATCGCGATTGGTTCGGCCCGGCATGTTGGTTTCAAGTTGACCGGTCACCGCCGGGTGCGGCGGTGGCCAGGACCTCACTCGTTCTGCGTGCGACCTCCCTTGCGCGGTCGGCCAGAGAGACGTCTTTCCGCGATTCCGTCGGCGTTTCCACGGATACCGGGATGCCGGCGGGCAGGGCCGACAGGATATCTGCGAGCGGAAGTTCTCCTTCCCCGGGATAGACGCGGCCATAGCGCGCCTCCCGGCGCACGTCCTCTTGCGGCAGCAGGGGGGCGTCGCAGATCTGGAAGCATGAGAACAGCGCCGGGTCCACCTTGGCGAGCGCGGATGGATTGCCGCCGGAGCGCTGCAGATGCAGGGCATCTACACAAATTCCAATATTGGGGTGTCCGGCCTTTTCAACCATTGCAACTGCATCCTCGATGGTGGCCACGCCGCGAAAAATCATGAACTCGAGCATCGGCTTCAAACCGTATGCGCCAGCCACTTCCGCCAGCTCGTTTAGCTTGTTCGCGGTATGATGCAGTTCATTTTCCCGATAATCCTCCCTGGACAATGAAGTTACGAGAATATTGCGCGCTCCGACTTCACTGGCAAACTGCAATGCAGGCAGCATTGCGGGAACATCCAGTTCGGGGCCGACGCGAACGACTTCGATGTCGAGAACTTTCAATTTGGTCTCGTCCAGTCTTTCCTTGATGGACTGCAGCAATGCCGGCGACGCCATGACGTCGATGTCGGTGTCGATGACCGGAAACAGGCGCAGGCCCACCGCGTCAAAGCCGGCGCCGGCTGCTGCATCGATGATCTCGACGGGAGAGCACGGAAGGAGGGTGAGTGGTGCAAGGGACAGCATTGGCATCATGCTCGGGTGTGTTCGGGCCGCAACCGCAACTGCCCTGTGGATAGTCCGGAGCCGAAAAGCACCGAGAATTCTCAATGATAGAAACTAGATTTCACAATACCGGATTTAATATTTCAGTAAACCCGCGTCAGGCTGACGTTGTGGCAAGAAGGAAGGGGAATATATGGGAAAATCAAGGCCGATAAGAGGGTCCGTGGCGTGACAGAAAAATTTGACAGTTTTCCTAAATTGTGGGATGTGATGAAGAATGCCCGTTCATTGCCAATCAGGTTTCAGGGCGCATTTTTTTGATGGTTTGACACGCATGGCCCTGACTGCCGATCTGAGCAAGTTTCTCGAACAAATCCGCTTTGAGCATATTCCGCAGGACGCTGTTGCGCTGGCAACCGATGCGTTCACCGACACGATTGGCGTCATCATGGCGGGGGTGGGCGAACCCATCGTCAACATTGTGCGCAACGAGATCGCGGCGAAGGCGAATGGCTTGGGGCCGGAATCGGATGGCGTACGCGCCTGCCTGTCGCCGCTTGCCATCGTCGCGTCGGATGCCGCGTTGCTTGGCGGCACCGCCGCGCATGCGCTTGACTACGACGATCAGGCCCTGACCGGTCACCCGAGTGCAATCCTGATCCCGACCATCCTCTCGGAGGCCGAGATTCTCGGTTCGAGCGGGAAGGACATGGTCACGGCCTATGTCGCGGGTTACGAGGTATGGGCGGAGCTGGTGCGTCGCAGCGGGAAGTACCACTCCAAGGGATGGCACCCGACCTCCCTGTTCGGCGTCATCGGCGCTGCGGCCGCAGCCACGGTGTTGCGGCGGCTCGATGCAAAACGCATTGCCGCCGCATTGGCAATGGCCGGCAGCCAGGCGAGCGGCCTGGCGGTGAATTTCGGCACGATGACGAAGCCCTATCATGCGGGCATGGCGGCGCGCAGCGGACTGGTATCGGCGCGGCTGGCGGGAGCAGGTGCAACGGCAGCCCTCGATGTTTTCGAAAACCGCCGGGGCTTTCTCACGGCCTACGCGCCTGACGATTCGCCGGATTGGGATTCGCCGTCGCAGCTCGGTACGCACTGGCATCTCGTCGAGCACCGCCTGTGCGTCAAGCGCTACCCGACCTGCTACTTCATGCAGCGCTCCTTCGACGCGACGGTCCGCCTGCTGAAGGAAGCTTCCATCAAGGCGGACGACATTGCGGGGATCGAGGTCACGATGGGCAAGGGCCAGACCGCGGTTCTGGTGAATGAACGTCCGCAAACCGGCCTGCAGGCGAAGTTCAGCGAACAGTTTGCCATGGCGGCGGCGGCCGTCCTGGGACGCATGGGTATCGAGGAAGTCTGCGACGAAGTCGTCCAGAGACCCGAAATCCAGTCTTTCTTCCCGAAGGTCAAGCTGAACCCGGTGGACGAGTACGATTCGCGCGATCCGGCGCACTCGCCGACGGAGCAGGTTACCGTCACGCTGAACGACGGGACCCAACTGGACAGCGGACCGATCGCATCCATTCGCGGTTACGCATTCGATCCCCTCTCGACCGGGGAACTCTGGGAGAAATTCCTGCAATGTACCGCGAGGACCCATACGGAGGAGGAAGCCCGGCTTATGTTCGAGAGAACGCAGAACATCGCTTCGCTCGGGTCGGCACAGGATCTTCCGACCTGCGAAAGGGTCTTTGCCGCCGGGGAATGGAGCCGTTCCGGCGAGACGCCGGAAATGGCGTCCTGACGACAATCCAGGGTCCGTGCGAACCTTTGCCGGACTTGCGAATGGCCTTCGTTATCGGGCACGGCCAGCCAGTTCCGAACAGAAATGCTTTCTGCGCGGGCCGGGTTGCCGGAGCCGATTGCCCAGGTTGCGAAACACCGAACCCGCAAGAAGGTCTCCCATGCCCATCGACGTCATCACATCCGACAAGATCAAACTGACGATCGAGGAAGCCGGCGCGCTCGGCCGTCAGGCGCTCGAGAGGATCGGGTTGTCGCAGGAGGACGCGGGTACCGTCACCGACCATCTGGTCGACAACATGATGTGCGGCTACGACTTCGCCGGCCTGCCACGCATCCTTGCGATTGCCGAAAGCCCGGAACTGCAGAAGCCGCGCCGCCCGGTTTCGGTCGTGCACGAAACGCCCATCTCTGCCGTTGTGGATGGTGGCAACAATGTCGGCTACATCTCGCTCGTCAAGGCCGTGGACATCGCAATCGAAAAAGCAAAGGCGTCAGGGATCTCGGTCGTCGGCGTCAACAATAGCTGGTTCAGCGGCCGTAACGCTTACTATCTGGAGAAAATCAGCCGCGCGGGCTTCGTCGGATTCCACACGGCGAGCGGTCCGGGACTCGTCGTTCCGATCGGTGCAACACGGCCCGCGCTCGGCACAAATCCTCTCAGCTTCGCCTTTCCGGGAAAGCCCGACCCGCTCATCTTCGACATGGGCACGGCCATGACGATGTGGGGCGAAGTGCTGCTTATGGCGCTGCTGAACCAGGAGTTCCCTGAAGGTGTGGGCGTCGACAAGGATGGAAAACCGACGACATCGGCGCGCGAGATCGCAAAGGGTGGCGTACTGCCCTTCGCGGGGCACAAGGGCTACGGGCTGTCGGTCATGGTTCAGGCTTTCGGCGTGCTTGCCGGCGCAAAGGCGCGCGCCGGGGAAGTGCTCGACTCGGGCTTCTTTTTCATCGCGCTCAGCCCGGACCTCCTGATGCCGTCGGCGGAGTTCCACCGGCAGCTCGCCGAGATGACTTCGAAAATCAAATCGCTGCCGCGCCAGCCCGGCGTCAGCGAGATTCGCATCCCCTCGGAACGCTCATTCCGGGAAAGGGAAATCCACCGCGAGGAAGGCGTGCTACTGGACCGCGCGGTGCACGAGCGGCTCCTGGCCCTCTAAGGTCCGGGTTGCTGAAAAGGTGCGGTTTCGGGCCCCCGTCGGCAAACTAGCGTGCGAAGCCTGCCGGCGCTACGCCGTCCGGCACTCATCGCCAGGCAGGAAGTGCCGAACCTCGATCGATTCC
Source organism: Nitratireductor sp. (assembly GCA_020441855.1). GTDB lineage: Bacteria > Pseudomonadota > Alphaproteobacteria > Rhizobiales > Rhizobiaceae > BOKV01. The sequence goes on along the minus strand of JAGRLL010000028.1, from coordinate 21,772 downwards.
AATCAAACCTGACAGATTCTAGCCTTCTGCCGCGTCGAGAATGCCGGCGATCTCTTCGATCTCTTCGGCTGACAGATTCCAGCTTGCAGACGTGACATTCTGTTCGACCTGCTCCGGCCGCGTGGCGCCGGCGATAATGCTCGACACGAAGGGCCGCGAAGCGAGCCAACTGAATGCGAGTTCGACGAGCGTGTGGCCGCGTGCCATCGCGAAGGCTTCAAGCTTTTCGGCAAGGAGCAGGTTTGCCTCGGTCATGTAGCGCCGGGCGGCCTTTTCGTTGTTGGTCAGCCTGGCGCCTTCCGGCATCGGCGCATTGCGCTTGTATTTGCCGGTCAAGATGCCGGCGGCCAGCGGATAATAGGGCAGCAGACCCAATCCGTAGGCTTGCATGACCTCCTGCTTTTCCTTTTCGATGGCACGTGTGATCAGGCTGTATTCATCCTGACAGGACACGAAGCTGGCATAGTGGTTGGAACGCGCGGTCCATTGCGCTTCGACGATCTGCCAGGGAGCGAGGTTCGAACAGCCGATGTAGCGAACCTTGCCCTGGCTCACCAGGTCGTCGAGCGTGCGCAGGGTTTCCTCGATCGGCGTAAGGGGATCGGGCAGATGCAATTGGTAGAGATCGATCCAGTCGGTGTTGAGGCGGCGCAGGCTCATCTCGACGGCATTCATGATGTATCGACGCGATGCGCCCTGCAGCTTGCCGTCGTCGCTCATCGGGAAACCGAACTTGGTGGCGATCACGACTTCCCTGCGGCGCGAGCCGAGCGCCTTGCCCAGAAATTCCTCCGAGGTGCCCCGGCCATAACCGTCGGCCGTGTCGAAGAGCGTAATGCCGGAATCGATTGCCCTGTCGACCACTGCCTGTGTCTGATCGAGATCGATCCGGGGGCCGAAATTGTTGCAACCGAGCCCGACAAGGGAAACCTTGAGACCGGAAATTCCTAGATTGCGTTGTTCCATTTCTCACTTTCTACAAAGCTGGAATCACCAGAAGAATGAAGGCAGCGTCAGGCTGATCGCCGGGAAATAGGTCACGGCAGCAAGGAGAACGAGCAAGCCGAGGAACATCGGGAAAGCGGTCTTGAAGACGGCCGCCACCGGTGCGTTGCCCACACGGGCCGCCGTGAAAATGAGGAGCCCGAACGGAGGCGTTACGCCGCCCAGTATGAGGTTGAGGATAACGACGACCCCGAAGTGGATCGGATCGATGCCCATGACCGCGATCATCGGCAGGAAGATCGGCACGAGGATGACCAGCGCCGCGATCATGTCCATGAAGCAGCCGGCGACGAGCAGCATCAGGTTGATCAGCAGCAGTAGCACGATGGGATCGCCCGAGAATTCGACGATCGCCGCGGCGACGCGCTGGGGCGCCTGACCGATGGTGAGAACCCAGCCGAATGGCGCGGCAACCGCAATCAGGAAGGCGACGGTGAATGTGTCCATCAGGGCTTCGCGCACCGCGGGAATAAATCCTTTCCAGTTCAGGCCACGATAGATGAAGGCGCCGACAAAGACCGCGTAGAAGGCTGCGAGCGCGCCGGCTTCCGTCGCCGTACAGATGCCGAGATTGATCCCGAAGACGATGCCGAAGGGAAGCACCAGCGCAGGCAGGGCGCGCAGGAAGACACGCGACCTTCCCCAGGATTGCTTGAGCGCCGGTACCTCGATCACCGACAGCTTGCGGGCGACGAAATAGTTCATGGCGAACAGCACGACACCGACGAGCAGTCCCGGCACGACACCTGCGAGGAAGAGCGCGCCGGTCGAGGCCGAGGCAATGGCGCTGTAGACGATGAACCCGATGCCCGGCGGGATCAAATTGGCCATCGTGCTGGAAGTCGCGGTGATCGCGCTCGCATATGTGCGCGTGTACCCTTGCTCTTCCATGGGCTTGATGAGAATGCGCCCGAACGCGGCCACATCCGCAATGGAAGAGCCGGTGATGCCGGCCATGAGTGCACTGGCCACGATGTTGACATAACCCAAGCCGCCACGAAGCCAGCCAACCAGCACGGTGGAGAATTCGACCAGGCGCACGGTGACGCCGCTGAGGTTCATCAGCGACGCGGCCAGCATGTAGAACGGGACAGACAGCAGCACGAACGAGTTGAGAGCCTGCGTCAGGGTCTGCGGCGCGGTCATCATGATCAATTCGCCCTCGGGCGCAAGCGCTGCAAAGACCGCAAAAAGCATCGAGAATCCGAGCGGCACGCCGAGCGCCATCAGCGCGCATGCCGAGATCATCAGGACTGCGGTCGGCGAGACGGTGAGCAGCGGATTGACGAGGCCGGAGGAGATGGCGCCGAAAATGGCTGCGCCAACGAGGATGCCGATGATATTCGAGGCGAGCCTGAGCGACGGCGGGAATTCCCCTTCGAGATTGATGCCGCCTCCGACGACCAGGTAGACGAGGGTCAGGGCGCCTCCGCCGACAGCGGCGGCATAGAGAACGCCGAAAGAGACGTTCGTTACGGGCGAGGGCATGGTCGAGCCCTCCACCATGAGGTAGCCGTAATAGACGAGGGCAAAGCACACGGACGAGGCGATCGCCGTCACGAATATGTTGAAGCCCAGACGCGAGCGTCCGGTGAACAGCATGGCGGGAATGAAGTCGATGGCCAGATGGCCGTGGTCGCGCTGGACGAGGCCTACCCCGATGAAAGTCAGCCACACAAAGGTCCAGCAGGCGACTTCTTCGGGCCATTGCAGGGCTGCGTTCAAAACGTAGCGGCAGAAGACCTGGAGAAGCACCACGCAGATGAGCAGCAGGACGATAAACACCGCTGCCAGATCGATCGAATTGTTGAAAGTGGCCCAGATCCGGCCAATCCCGGAGCGGGATGGCGGTTCACCGCGATTTTCGGCCGTCACCACGGAACCGGAAACGTCTGTCATCTTCATTAACCCTTAGCGTAGTGGTGACGCGCGTGCGGGAGTGAACCGGGTCCACTCCCGCTTGAAAGCAATCAGGCCAATGACTGGACTTTTTCGACGATATCCTTCGAACTCGGATATTTCTCTACATAAGCCTCGATGACCGGCATGTTCTTCTGGTGCCAGGCGTCGATATCCGCAATTTCGTTGATTTCGACGCCTTGCGCCTTCAGTTCCTCCAGGGTCTGGAAGTAGGATTCGCGGGCAACCTGGCGCTGGCCGGCGAAGGCCTCGCGCAGCGACGATCGGATGATGTCCTGCTTTTCCTGTGGCAGCGAGTTGATCCACTTGCCGTTCATGCGCACAGCCTTGAGCAGGTACCAGTGCCGGCTCATCGCGTAGTGCTTGGCGATCTCATACCACTTGTAGCCCTTTACCGGCTCCGGATCGGCCGACATGCCTTCGATCAGACCGGTCGAAAGAGCGTTGTACTGCTCGACATAGGAAAGCGGTGTCGGGCTGGCGCCGAGGTTCTTCCAGAGATTGAGGGTGATATCCGATTCCGGCGTGCGGATCTTCAGGCCCTGGAGTTCCTCCAGGGTTTCGACTTTGCGGGTCGACAGAATGTTGTGGTAGCCGCGTTCGCCATAGGTCGTGTATTCGACGCCGGTCCGCTTCAGGACCGCGTCCGAAAGCTCCTGGCCCAGATCGCCGCCCATGATCTTGTCAAGATGTTCGGAGCTGCGGATCAGGAAGCCCAGCGCCAGCGCGGTGATTTCGGGGCACAGTTCGCCTTCGACGTCAAAGCCCAGCGACGTGCACGGGACGGAGCCGATCCGGTTGTTCTGCAGGAGCTGGCTCACGCTGCCCAGCTGACCCGCCGGGTAATGCTCGACCGTAATGCTCCCTTCGCTGCGATCCCTGATCAGATCGGCCGCCTTGTCGAAATGGACCGTCATGGGCGAGCCGATCGCCTCGGTCGTCGCGATGCGAAAAACGGTCGGGGTCTGGGCGCGTGCGATCGCGGGCGCGCAGAGCACGGCCGCTCCGGCAACGCCGAGCGCCCCGTTAAGGACTTGCCTTCGCGTTACCTTGCTGTTGCTGTTGGTCATAGATGTGTCCTCCCTATGGTTTACCAAGCTACTTTTCGTCCGTTCTCAAGGTCGTCGGCCCGGCGGCGCGGCAGCCTCATTCATCACATAACGAAATCCCACGATGCAGCAAACAATGCAGTCAAGCCGGGAAATGATGGAATGTCGACAACCCAACCTGCTGTGATACCAATTCCCCTTCTCCGCTTGGCCGATAGTGCACTAATCGCTCCCTCTGCGATTCTGGCGCATGCACGCTGCCGATCGACCCTTCTAACAAAAAGTTCTCATTATTTAGGACTTGTGTCAATCTTGCGATTCAACGCGCCGACGCTACCAGGCGCGCGTGGACATTCTCCCGCGCACGATTTTCGCGTGCGACGATTCCTGAGCGCGGGCAGAATGCGATGCGTGCCGATTTCCGTGATCAAGAGGGCTTGGCTGACATGCGGCCGCCGATCAGATGCGAATGCGGGCGACCACGTCGACGGCGACGGCGCCTTGGCCTTCCGGTCCAACCATCAACGGATTGATCTCCAGTTCCTCGATCTCCGGCCGAAACGCCAGGCTGGAGAGGGAGACAATGGCCTTTGCCAATGCGTCCAAATCACCGCGTGGGCGTCCCCTGAAGCCTTGCAGCAGTTTCAGGCTCTGCAATTCGTCCAGCATCTGCCTTGCGGTGTCGAGATCGACCGGAGCCATGCGTATTGCCCGGTCGCGGATGATCTCTGTCATGACGCCGCCCGCCGCCACGAGCACCATGGGGCCGACCTGCGGATCGACCCTGTAGCCGAGCAGAACTTCGCCGACCGCGCCGCTCATCATGCGCTGCACGAGGAGCCTGTCGGCCTTGAAGCCGGGCCAGGTCTCGACGAGCCTGTCGCGGATCTTGCCTGCCGCGTCCTTGAACGCATCATGTGAATCGACGCCGAGTACCACGCCGCCAAGGTCGGTCTTGTGGGCGATGTTGCGGCCGAGGATCTTGACGGCCGCCGGATACAGGCTGGACGAAGGAAGCCCGGCATCCTCGACCACCTCAACATCGGCGTGCCGTATGCCTATCTGCGATAGCACTTCGTAGCCTTCCATCTCGTCCAGGATTTCGCTCGGGCCGGAAACACGTTTCGCCAGTTCGAGCGTCCTCGCCTGCCGGCGCGCCAGCGCGGCGGCAATGCTGTCGGCGCAAGCCTCCGGTGTGCGAAATGCCGGGATGCCCGCCTCCGCCAGTATGGCCAGCGCCTCTGGCGCCTCAGGCACGATGAATGTCGCGAGACGATCAATCGAGGCGCCGACATCGATTACCGGTTTCACGGCGAGTTCCGGCTGAAACCGCGCCGATGAACCGATCACCGCCACCACCATGTCGTACTGACCGGAGGCCAGCATGGCTTCAAGCGCAGCCTTCATGACTTCGTAGCGCGTGCCGGCGAGCGTCAGGTCCGCGATTCGGCCGGTGCCGATTTCGATGCCTGTTCCGGCGATGGCGGCGCGCGTGGCCTCGTCCGGTCCCACTACCGACACGCCGCGTATGCCCAATTGGTCGACGACCAGCGCAGCGCCACCTCCCGTCGTGGTGAGCACGCCGACGGTCGGCGCTTGCTTGCGCTGCGCCGCGACCGGTGAGCGGCGAAGCAGTCGCCCCGCCTCCAGAAGGGCTTCAAGGGTCTCGACTCGGGCCATGCCGCAATCCCTGAGGAAGGCATCGGCCACGTCGTCTTCTCCGGCCAGGCCGCCCGTGTGCGAGGTTGCAAGTTCGGCGGCCGCCTCGGAACGGCCGAGCTTGAGAACCACGATCGGCTTGCCGCGTTCGGCCGCGCCGACCGCAAATCGCCTGATCGCGTCCGCACCGCGAATGGTCTCCAGGAAGAGCATGTAGCTGTCTATTTCGGGATCATCGAGCGTGGCCTCGCAGATCTCTCCCAGGCCCAGATCGACCTCCCCGCCGACGGAAACGAGGCCGGCGAAGCGGACGTTCTTGGCCTTGCCGCGTGAAAGCAGCGCGCCAATCATGCTGCCGCTCTGCGAGGCGCAGAAGGTGCCGCCTGGTACGAGGCCGGATTCGGCAAAGGCGGCATTGCCGGTGAGAACCAGTTTCCGGTTCAGATTGGCGATACCGAGGCTGCTGGGACCGACGATCCTCACGCCGGCTTTCTTCGCCACCTCCGCCAGTCTTGCTTCGCGTGCTTTTCCCTGTCCGCCGGATTCGCCGAAGCCGCTCGCCAGGATCATTGCCGCACCGACACCGATCTCGCCGCATTGCTCCACGGCCTCGATTGCCGGATCGGCGGGCAGAAGGATGAAGACCAGATCGGGCACTTCGGGCAGGGATCGCAGGTCCGGCCAGCACCGGACGCCATCGATCTCCTGTGCCTTCGGGTTTACCGGGTAGATGCCGCCGTCATAGCCACCCTCGACCAGATAGCGCAACGGGCGCGACGCAGTCTTGGCAGGGTCGGCCGAGGCGCCGACGATCGCGATGCTTCGCGGAGCGAACAGGCTCCGATAAAGGTTCTCGTGCATGGATTATCCGCGCTCTTTCACAGAAGGCGCGCGCTGGCTGAAACGGCGATCGAAGACGAACTCGGCAAGGCGGTTCTTCATCATTTCCACCGTGCCGCCGGCAATCATCCAGCCCTTGGTCCGGAGCATGCAGTATTCCGCCAGCGTCTCGCGGCTGTAGCCCATGCCGCCCATGACCTGCACGGCCTCGCTGGCCACTTCGAAGCCGGCGAGGTTGCAGGCCAGCTTGGCCATGGTGGTGTCTTGCGCCGAGGGCAGGCCCTCATCGGCGCCGGCTGCGGCCTTGTAGAGAAGAAGTTGCGCGGATTCGAGCTTCAGCGCCATGTCGGCGAATTTCCACTGCAAGCCCTGGAATTCGCAGAGCGTCCTGCCGAATTGCGTGCGTTCGAGCGCATACTGGCGCGCCAGGTTGAATGCGTGACGGCCGATGGCGAGCGAACGGGAACTGTTGCCGATGCGTTCGGCGTTGAAGGCTGAAATCTGGCGCTTGAACCCGCCCGGTCCGAGCAGCAGATTCTCCTTGGGAACCCTGCACTCCTCCATGAAGAGAGGGCACCATTCCTCTCCGCTCATGAAGCTGGACGGCTCGCCGACGGTGAAGCCGGGCGTGTTGCGCTCCACGATGATGGATCCGATGCCGTCAAGCCCCGGTCCGAAGCGCACGTAGATCAGGTAGATGGAGGCATCCCGGCTGTGGGTGCCGAACACTTTCTGGCCGTTGAGAACATAGTGGTCGCCGTCCTCGCGGGCCGAGGTGCGCAGTTCGGTCGCCGCCGAACCCGCGTCGGGTTCGCTCATGCCGAGAGAGATCAGCATTTTGCCCGACAGCAGGTCCGGCAGCCATTTTTCCTTTTGTTGCGGGGTGCCGTATTCGGCGAACGTGCGAATGGGCCCGAAATTGCCGGCCTGAACGATGTCGGCGCTCTTGGGGCAAACCAGTGCGACCTGCTCGATAGCGATCACCGCGTCCATCAGCGTGCCGCCAATACCGCCGTCTTCGGCCTTGAGGGTAATTCCCAGGAGCCCCTGATCGGCGATCATCTGCGCCGTGGCCCAGTCGAATTCGGGATCGTGCGCACGTTTCAGCGCACCCGGTTGCAGTTTGTCGGTCGCAAAGCGCCGTACGGACTCGGCGAAAAGACGTTGTTCTTCTGTGAAAGCGAAATCCATCATTTACTCATCTGTTGGGAAGCCAGCGTGCTGCTGCGCAAAGCCGGGCGTCGTGCCCGGTATTCGCGCCGACCTCCCGGATTGACAGTAACTCGCCCGCCGACGCGCCCGCCCGAACATGCAGGTTTCACGCATCACCGGACCCCGGAAACGGGCGTGGTCTGCAATGCCTTTCGCCGAACCGGAAAAGTCCGCTTGCTTCGGAGTCGGATTGCAGTCTAAATTAAATAATTCCCTTTTGATAGGATTTTTTGCATTTTATGAAAATCTCGGATATGGAGCCGCATCGGCAATGTTGCCAACCCAAGGCGATGGAAAAAAGAGCAGGTCATGATCCATCAAACTGATAAGAATAGTATTATATTTCATAATTTTATCGGTGGACGCCAGGTTGAGCCTACGAACGGGGCTTATTCGCGAAACATCAATCCGGCGAACGGCGAGGTTATTGGAGAATTCGCAGACTCTGGCACTGATGACACAAATAGCGCCATTTCCCACGCCCATGAGGCGCAAAAGGCCTGGGCGGGGATGTCGACCGTCGCCAGGGCGGCCTTCGTTGCAAAGGCCGCGCAGATTCTGCGCGAGCGCATCGACACGATCGCACGCGACCTGACCCGCGAAGAAGGCAAGACGATCGGTGAAGCCCGCGGCGAAACGCTCAACGGCATTGCCAAGCTGGAATTCGCCTGCAGTGAGGCGCTGCGTATCACCGGCGAGACCCTGCCCAATGCCGACATGGGCATCCAGCTTTACACGCTCCGCGAGCCGCTAGGCGTTGTGGCCTCGATTTCGCCGTGGAATTTCCCGTTCTCGACTCCTGCCGGCAAGATCGGCATTGCGCTCGTTGCCGGCAACACCGTGGTGATGAAGCCGGCCAGCCTGACGCCGCTTTCGTCCGTGCATTTCGTTCAGGCATTCGCCGATGCCGGGCTTCCCGCCGGTGTGTTGAACCTGGTCATGGGAGGCGGGCGCACGGTTGGCGATGCGCTCGTAACCGACAATCGGGTAAACGGCGTCACCTTCACCGGTTCGACGGCGGTGGGCATCGGGATCGCACAAAAGGCGGCGGCCCATCTTTGCAAGACCCAGCTCGAACTGGGCGGCAAGAACCCGATGGTCGTCATGGACGATGCCGATATCGAACTTGCGGCCAAGGCGGCGGTCGATGCCGCGTTCTTGTCCTGCGGCCAGAAGTGTACGGCCACCAGCCGCATCATCGTGCACAAGGATGCCAAGAAAGCCCTGCTGTCGAAGATGCTGGAAAGAACGGCGTCCATTCGCGTCGGCGACGGGCTGGACGAGCAGACCTATATGGGCCCGGTCGTCGACGAAAATCAGCTCAACTCGATCCTGTCCTATATCGAAATCGGCAGGAAGGAGGGCGCCCGGCTGCTCGTCGGCGGCGAAAGGCTGGGCGATGGCGATCTTGCAAACGGGTTCTTCATCAGCCCGGCGATTTTCGACGACGTCGAATCATCGATGCGTATCGCAAGCGAAGAGATTTTCGGTCCCGTCCTTTCCATCCTTACGGTCGGCAGTTTCGAGGAAGCCCTCGAGACGGCGAATACCAGCGAATACGGGCTGTCGTCATCCATATTCACCAGGTCGCTGCGCCACGCGAATGCGTTCGCACGCAACGTTCAGGCCGGGGTCGTCAAGATCAACGGTCCGACACCGGGCAATGCCGTGAACGCTCCCTTCGGCGGGCGCAAGCAATCCGGCGTCAATATCAGCCTCAAACAGATCGACTTCTTCTCGGAACTCAAATCCGTCTACCAAAAATTCAACTGACAACAACGACCATCGGGAGACAACGCGTGAAAACAGTGAGATGCGCTACGGCGATGATCAAGGCCCTGGAGGCCGTGGGAACCGAAATCGCCTTCGGTTACAATGGCCACGGAAACTGGGCGTTGCTCGACGCGATTGAATTCGAGAGCAATATCCGCGGCGTCGCAGCGCGCGGAGAGGACCAGGCCGTACATCTGGCCGACGGTTATGCGCGGGCGAACAAGGGCAAAATCCCGGTGGTCTGCACCTCGGTCGGCCCTGGCAACATGAACATCGCGCCGGCGCTCGCCAACGCGTTCTTCGAATCCTCGCCAATGATCGTTCTCGCCGGCGGCGGTTCCACCCACTGGCTCGACCGTGGCGGCATCGAGGAATTCTATCGCTACGGTCCGGACGAGTGGATCCAGTCGGTCAAGACTTATTCCAAGAAGGCAGCGATGATCACCCGGCCCGACACCGCGGTCGACACGATGATCCGCGCCTACAAGACGGCCGTCACCGGCCGCCCGGGCCCCGTCGTTCTGCAGGTGCCCTTCGACATCCAGCATTCCGAAACGCTGATGCCCGACGCGGACGAAGTCAGGAAAATGGTCGAGATCTGCCCGCCCGGCCCCGACAATGCAGGCATCCGCGAGGCGGCGAAGCTGATCGCAGGCGCGGAGCGGCCGATGATCTTCGTCAGCGGCGGTGTACGCCATGCCGGCGCCAACCGGAACCTTACGGAACTGGTCGAGGGTTTCGGCATTCCGATTGCGACGACCACGATGGGCAAGGGCGCCTATCCGGAAAACAAGCCGCTTTCGCTTGGCTGCATCGGGCGTTCAGGCGCCGGTCACGCCAACAAGGCGGCCGGAGAATGCGATGTGCTGATCGCCATCGGCACGCATTTCAGCGACATCGACACCGGCGGCTGGACGCTGTTCGACATTCCGGGCAAGACCCGTCTCATCCATATCGACATCGATCCGGAGGAAATCGGCCGCAACTACCCGGTCGATGTCGGTCTTTATTCCGACGCCAAACTCGCCATCGAGGCGTTGATCGAGGAATTGAAGTCGAAGGGGCTGAAGTCCGACCGGTTCGGGGCCTGGCGTGGAGAGCTGGATCGTTGGCGCGGCGACTGGCAGCAAAGCGTGCAGGCGCTGCGCACGGAACCCACCACGCCGCTGCGCTACAGCTATGTGTGCAACACGGTCGGCAAGGTCATCAACGAGGTGTGCCCGGAGGCTTCGGTCTTTGTCGATACCGGTCACCTGCTTTCCTTCGCCCCGGCGTTTCTGGAGCAATTGCGGCCGAACTTCCATCATTGCGGATTCTTCCACCGAATGGGCTGGAGTCTTCCGGCCGCACTCGGCGCGAAGTTCGCCCGGCCGGACCAGCCGGCAATCGTGCTGATGGGAGACGGTTCCTACCTGTTTTCCAATTCGGCGCTGGCCACTGCGCATGAATATGACAAGCCACTGGTGGTGCTGGTCATGAACAACGGGTCGCTGCAGATCGAGCGCGAACTGATGCAGAAGAAGTACGGCCGTAGCGCGTTCGTCGACTACAAGCACGAGCAGAGCGACCAGATGTGGGGGCCGGACTATCTCAAGATCGCCGAGGCCATGGGCGCCCAGGCGCTCAAGGTGTCCGATCCCGAAACGCTGGAAGAGGCCGTGCGAAAGGCGATCGCTTCCAATACGAGCTATGTGATCGACGTCGATATCGATTTGAATTCCGAAGGCTACCGGTCCGTCTGGTATCCCTATCCGGATAATTTCTGGACGCCGCGACACGAACTCAAAAAGACGTTCTGACACCATACGCGTCGTCCAAACTTCAGGAAACCCGGTGCCGGCTGCTCAGCAGCCGGCATTTTTTCATTCCCGGATTTCTGTTCGTTTCAAAGGTCTTGCCCGATCCCGTGGCGCGGCTGACTGGCCGAATGCCGGCCGTGCGTTCAAACCCGTTCCGGGTTGTTCCGCCGCAAGGCGATCACGGCAGCGTCGGCGACCAGGCAGGCCGATATGGCCAGAAACACGCCACCGATGCCGATCGTCAGGATGGCGCTTCCGGCAAAGACGGGAGCGGCCACCAGCGCCAGGGCATTGAGCGCCAGCCTTCCGGAAATGGCGCTGCCCTGAATGTCGGCGGGGACGATCCTCACCAGCCAGGTCAGCGTTAGCGGCGCCCCGATGCCGAGCCCTATGCCGGCAATGAACAGCATCGCACCCATGACGAACGCGTTGGTCGACAAGGTGAGCGCGCCGATCCCGAAGCTCGCCAGCAGCAGGCTTGCCGTCAGCAGTCTGGACATGCCCAGGCGATCGAGAAGCCAATTGAAGAATATGCGCGATATCATGGACGCACACGCGCGCATCGACAGAAGCATGCCGATCGTTCCGGCGGCGATCGAGTGTTCGGCGCCCAGAAGCGGCAGGAATACGACGATGAGATCCGTCGCCCCGACGACCACCAGCGATGCGGTGGTCGCCAGAAGGTAGCCCCGCGTCGTCAGAAGCACGTTGGCCATTCTCATCAGCCGCATCGGGCTGGCGCCGGCCTGCGGCGGAAAACCGTTGGAACCGAGCGCGAGCAGCAGCGTCACGATGCCCATTATCGAAGCAAGCGCGAAAAGCGTGCGCGTATCCGGCACCAGCTGGTCGGATGTGAAGAAAACGAGGAACAGCGGCCCCGCTGTCTGTGCGAGCGACACAACCAGCGTCAGCCTGCCATAGTAATTGACACCATTGTGGGTCAGGCTCCGGCCAACGGCGCTCTGCTGGGCGGCAACGCCCAGGAACTGCCCGATGCCGAGCAAGAAACTCAATACAACCAGAACAATGAAGGAGGGCGGGGTCAGTGCCAGGCAAGCCGATGTGCCCACCATGAACAGCGAGCCCCAGACAAGCGCGGCCCTTTCACCCGCACGGTCGATGTAGCGCCCGAAATTCAGGCCAAACAGCGCCGGTAAACCAAACGCACCGCTGATCAGGCCGACATGCGTTGCGTCCAGCCCGATGTCCACCGCCAGGTAGGTTATGCCGATCCGGGACAGGATGGTCAGTGTCTGATACAAAAACGCATGAATGAAGAGCCGGTTCATTTCGGCACCTCTTCAAATGCGGGTTCATCTCCCGGGATATCGCGCTCCAGGCGAAAATTCGGGTGCTGCGGGAGGTGCTGAACCCGGCATGTTTCCGCCAGTTCGATTTCCGGCTCGTGTGGCCACTGGCGGCGCAAAGGCTCTAGTCCTGAATGACTGGATGGGCGGCCGAAATGTCAGGGCAAAGCCTCACGCCCGCGATTCCTCGTCGAACATGGCTTCCGCCGCGATCACGTAGCCTTCGAGGCCCATAAGTGCGGCCAACTGGAAGATAGCCAATATCTCGGCGCGGCTTGCGCCTTCACGGATCGCATTGCGGATATGGATTCGCAGACCCGGACCATAGGTGTGGGTCACCGTGCAGTCGATCGCGATGCAGATGAATTCCCGTTCCTTGCGTGTCAGTGGGCCTCTCGCCCAGGACTCCGTCGAAAGGTCTGTCAGCGAGGCGAAATAGTCCGGCATCTGCCGGGCTACGGCATCGCGGTCATCGTTCCAGAAGCCACGAATTTCGATGAAGCGCTGCTTGGCTGCCTCGAATGCCTCATTTGCGCCGTCGAGCGTCCCGACCGGAAGGCCGGCAGCACTCCATTCTTCCTCGAATATCGGAAGCGAACTGTACAGGGCGTGGTTGGCCAGAACGGAAATGGAAATCATCACGTCGACGATTTCCTCCTTCGAGGCGCCGGCCGACAGAGCGCGGGCTATCTGGCGCCGCATGATGTCGCCGTTGAGCGACGACGCGATCGCGTGCATCGCAAGCAGGATGAGTTCCTTCATGCGCGGCGGCAGCGCGCCGTTTTCGATCGGCGTTCGCCAGAACTGCGCCGCAGCGTCGTATGCCGTCCCGGAAACAGCGCGCATTCGCCGGGCGACTTCCTTGCTGCTGAATAGCGCGTCGAAATCACCCGGATCTCCCGGTTTTCGATTTGAATCCATGTCCACGATGCCTCAAAGCGTTATGCTGCCGCATCGGCGGCCAGCGATGCCGGCGCAGCTGTCCGACAGTAAAGTAGAACATTATTGAGTTGAAAAATCAATTAATTTCATATTATGAGAATATATAGATAAGACGTAATTCGGTCGGAAATAACGGAGATCAGAATGCCTGAAATTTACGTTTATGCGGTCGAAGGCCGCTCGCTCGACCAAAAACGTGCGCTCATTCAAGAGATTACCAGTTCGGTCGCGAAGAATTTCAATGTCGGTCCGGAAACCGTGATGGTCCAGATCATCGAGTCACCGCGCCACAACAAGGCAAAAGGTGGGATTCTTTTCTCCGAACGCGATAAATAGAGATGCACTGGCGCCGGGACGCCAAGCCCGAGTCGGAAGCACAGCCCTGAAAAGGCGGAGAAGAAGGTAAAGCGAAAATCGCGCGGGTTCTGGCGGCGGCAGGTGAGTGCGGCGGATAGTGCAGCCGCATTGCCGCGCCCGGCTGTCGTGGACCGGCCGGCGACACGGCAAGGCGGCCGATACAGGCCGGTTTTGCGAAGCCGGATGCCGGAAATGTCAGAACACGGCCGGAGCCTTCAGGCCCGCCGCCAAGAAGCGGGCCATCATCTCGAGGCCACGAGTGTCGTTGCGGAACGAAAGTTCGTGGCCGAGGATCAATTGAAGCCGGCCATTGTCGGCGCGGATATAGACCATCGCGCCATAAACGCAGCCCATTCGCCAGAACAGTTCCTCGGGCGTAAGATGAGGACATACGCGTGCGATCAGCCGGACGAATTTCTCGCCGACTTCCCTGTAGAAATCGAAACTGAACCGGCGAAGTTCCTCGCTCGGATCCATCGAGATGTTGCTCGACAGCATCTTGAAGTAGCGTTCGCCCTCGGAGGCGTTGAGCATCAGTGTCGGACCGATGAAGGCCTTGAGTACCTCCTCCAGATCCGGTTCCTGCTGGTTTTCGAACGCGTCGAGAAGCTTGATGCGCTTGCGATTGATGGGGCCGAGCCGGCGTTCGAAGATGGCCTGGACGACGGCTTCCTTGGTGCCGAAATGGTAGTGAAGCGCCGCGGTGTTGGCCTCCGCGGCTTCGGTGATCATCCGGGTGGAGACAGCGTGATAGCTTTTCTCCGCGAGAAGACGCTCGGCGGCGTCGAGGATACGCTGCCGCGTATTGCCGTCACCGTCACCCGTCCTGGATTTTCTCCTCATAAACCGATTCCCTTGCGCCCGATTTTCAGTATCGCGACTTGGTATTCGTCTCAACCAATTATTTGAAGCAATTATTTCATGCAGACATTTCAAACAAACGCTTGACTTATTTTTTTGTTCCCCCTAGCTGTGGTGCCGGAACTTTTGGGAGGGGAAATGCGTTTCCTGGATTTGTCGATCACCATTGACAACGATGTCGTGGGCGATCCGCCTTTGGCGCGGCCCAAGATCGAATATGTCGACCACACGCAGACCTTCGATCGCATCCGTTCCTTCTTTCCCGACCTCGTCCCGTCGGACCTTCCGGATTCGCAGGCCTGGGCGATCGAGAACGTCGCGCTGACGACGCATAACGGCACGCATCTGGATGCGCCCTATCACTTTCATCCGACGATGAATCATGCCCTGCGGCCGGGTGGAGAACCCGCCTCGACAATCGACGAGATACCGCTCGACTGGTGTTTCAGGCCGGGGGTTAAGCTGGATTTCCGTCATTTCGAGGATGGCTATGTCGCTACCGTCGAGGATGTTCGCAACGAGCTTGCCCGCATCAACTGGAAACTCTCGCCGCTGGACATCGTCCTGATCAATACGCGGGCGGGAGAACGCTACGGGCATGGCGACTATGTCGAGGCGGGGTGCGGCATCGGCCGGGAAGCCACGCTCATGCTTCTGGAGGCGGGCGTGAAAATCACCGGCACGGATGCGTGGAGCTGGGATGCGCCGTTCGGCCATACCGCCGAAAAGGTCCGGCAGACGGGAAACAAGGCGCTGATCTGGGAAGGCCACAAGGCCGGGCGTGAATACCAGTATTGCCATCTCGAGAAACTGCATCGCCTTGAACAGCTGCCGCCTTCCGGTTTCACCGTGGCCTGTTTCCCGGTGTCCATCCGCCGCGCGTCCGCTGGCTGGACGCGTGCTGTCGCAATCTTCGACGACTGATGCTTTCCGACATAAAGGGAGTGAAAAATGATCGGATCCATAGGAAAGAAACTCGCTGCGGCGTTGTTGTGCGCCACCGCCTTCATGCCTCATGCGTTTGAGGCGCATGCGGCCGAAACGCTGAAATTCGGTGCCGTCTATCCAACCAGGAATGTCATCGGCACCCAGGCCGTGGCCGGCGCCCAGCTGGCGGTCAAGATGATCAACGATGCCGGCGGCGTGTTGGGCCGTCCGCTTGAATTCGTGGTCTATGACAGCAACTTCTCGCCGGTCGACGGGGTCGCGGGCATGCAGCGCCTTCTGACGGAGGACGGCATCCGCTACATTGCGGGCGTGGTTTCATCGACCGTGGCGCTCGCAACGATCCCCGTCATCGAAAGCGAGGGCGCGCTGGCGGTTTTCGCCATCCCCAAGCATCCCGATGTCACGGCGTCCGGTTACGACGGCATCTTCCGCATGAACTCCACCACAGCAATCGATGCGGCTTCCTTCAACGGGTATCTCGCCGATGTCGTTGCGCCAGAAAAGGTGACCATGCTTGGCGAGAACAGCGATTTCGGCCTGCTCTCGAACAAGAACATGAAGGCGCTGTTCGGCGACAAGCTGGTTCTGACCGAGACCTTCGAGGTGCATCAGGCGGATTTCTCCGCAATTGCGAGCAATGCCTGGGGGTCGGGGGCGGACCTCGTCTGCATGGCGATCTCCAATCCGGAGCAGACCGCCAATGTGCTGCGCGCCATGGCCGATCTCGGATACAAGCCCGAGCGCTGCATCATGCCCGGACTTCTCAACTCCGATCTTCCCCGGCTTGCCGGCGAGGCCGCAGAGGGCGTGTTTTCCGAGGATGTGTACCTGCCTTCGATCGACAACGAACTGAACCGCAAGTTCGTTTCCGCCTATGAGGCGTCCGAGGGCGTCACGCCCGGCAAGATCGAGGTCCTCGCATTCGAGGCGGTATGGGCCCTGGCCAAGGCGATTGAAATAGCAGGTGATGCCGACAATCTCGATGCGGTCAAGAATGCGCTGAAAACGAACGAATTCGAGGTTCTGCGCGGCAAGGTCCACTTCGACGAGACCGGTCAGGCGATTTCCGGTACGCAGTACCGGATCGAGGTGCGCGACGGCAAGGTCGTCGAGCGCAAAGACTGACGCATAACGGGCAGGGAACGACGATGGGCGACCTCGTGTTGCAGCAACTCGCCAACGGCTTGTCCGTCGGCATGACTTACGCGCTGATCGCACTTGGGCTGACCATGGTGTTCGGTGTTCTGCACATCGTGAATTTCGCCCATGGCGAATTCTACATGCTCGGCGGTCTGGTGACGGCGTTGCTCACCTCGCGCGCCGGTGTTCCCTATCTCGCCTGTCTTCCCGCAGCCGCCATCCTGGTGGCGGCTGCGGGCTGGGCGACCGACCGTCTCGCCGTGCGACCCGTCATCGGCAGGCCTGATGGCGCCACGATCGTGCTGGTGGCGACCTTTGCTGCGGGACTGATCATCAACGAAACCGTGCTGGCGACACTGGGCCCGGCCCCGATACGGGTCGACGGGATTGCCGGCGTCGTCAAGCTCGGTCCGGTCAGCCTGACATGGCAGCGCATCTTCGCGATCGTCTTCGGTATCCTTCTCATCGCGATATTCCAGATCATCCTGCGCAGAACGGAATTCGGCCGCCAGCTTCGGGCGGTGGCACAGAGCGATTATGCGTCGCGCGTCATCGGGCTCGATGTCGAGCGCATCAAAAGCCTCACATTCATCCTTGCCGCCTGCGTGGCTGCACTCGCGGGCGCCCTGATCGCCCCCATCCTCTCCTTCAATGCCGGCATGGGCTATCACACCGCGATCCACGGCTTCGTGGTCGTCGTGATCGGAACGATGGGCAGCATTCCGGGAGCGGTGATCTGCGGGCTGGGGCTCGGCTTGCTCGAATCGGTCGCCTCGATCTTCATCGGACAGGAAATCGCGAGCGCATGCATCTACGCGCTTCTGATCGTGACCCTGCTGTTCCGGCCGAACGGCGTTTTCTCGAGGTCGGCATGATGCGCTATCTTCCCTGGATCGCCCTCTCTGCGGCTCTGGCTTCGGTGCCGTTCCTGTCGACCTATCATGCGAGCCTTGCCGTCTATGCGGTCGTGCTCGCCCTGTTCTGCACATCGGTGAACATCGTGGTCGGCTACCTTGGCCTGATCTCGTTCGGCCATGCCGCATTCCTGGGTCTCGGCGCCTATACGGCCGGGCTGCTGACCGTCAAGCTGGGCGTCAATTACTGGCTGGCGGTTGTACTCGGCATGCTGCCGGGAGCGGCTCTGGGTGCGCTGGTCGGCTTCGCTTCGTTACGGCTTTCGGGCGCCTATTTTGCCATTGCCACTCTGGTCGTCAGCGAGATTCTGCGCATTGTCGCGATGAACTGGATCGATCTCACCCGGGGCGCCCTTGGCCTTCTGGTGCCAAAGCCCGGAGTCGGACCGTTCGGGTTCGAGGGGCTGCGCTTCACGCATTCGCATCTCATCATCGCCATTCTGGCGCTCGCGACCGTGCTTTTCCTGGTAAGCCGCCTTGTCGCGAGCCCCTACGGCCGGGCCTGGCTGCTGTTGCGCGACCAGCCGAAACTCGCGGCGAGCGTGGGCATTTCCGGCCTGAGATACAAAACCCTGGCGGTCGCGGTTTCAGGCGCCATCGCGGCGCTGGCCGGCGGGATGCTGGTCCCTAAAATCCTGGTGCTTACCCCGGACCTTTTCTCCAGCACGTTGTCGGCCACGGGTCTTCTCGGCGCCATCCTGGGTGGCCGGGCGACGATTGCCGGGCCTGTTCTGGGCGGCGCCATCTTCGCCGTCGCGCCTGAACTCTTGCGGTTTGTGGAAGAATACCGCATCGCCGTTTTCGCCCTGCTTCTGCTGGCGGTCGTTCGCATTCGGCCCGAGGGCCTCATGTCCTTGCTGCCGCGCCGCCGGCGCCATGCCCGCCATGCCAGGACGCAGCCGAACGACGTCGAAATCGCGCCAAGGACGGCGCTTGCGGATATCCGCGTGGACCGGCTGACAAAAAGCTTTGGCGGTCTTGCCGCCGTGCGCGACGTGACCTTCCCGATTCCGCGCGGACAGGTTCTCGGCATCATCGGTCCCAATGGTGCAGGCAAGACGACCTGTCTCAATCTGATCAGCGCCTTTCTGACGCCTTCGTCGGGCCAGGTCACCATGGGCGAGCGGGTCATTTCGGACAGCCAGCCGCATGAAACCGCCCGTCACGGGATCGTCCGGACCTTTCAGCACACGACGCTCAGCGCCGGCAAGACGGTACTGGAGAATGTCGTGGCGGCGACGCATCTGCTCGAACGCGAAACGCTGCCGGGCGCGCTGTGGCGCGGGGCCGGGTTTCGAAGGCGCGAGGCCGACCGGCTTGCCCTGGGCTGGGCATGCCTGGATTATGTCGGCCTGGGCGAACGCGCAGACATGGAGGCGGGCAGCCTGGCCTATGGCGAGCAGCGGATGCTCTCCATAGCGATCACCCTGGCGACGAAACCGCATTTCCTCCTGCTGGACGAGCCGGCGGCGGGTCTGAACCACAGTGAGGCGATGGCCTTTGCCGCGCTGATCGAGAACCTGCGCGAGAAGGGCTTCACGGTCGTTATCGTCGACCACAATCTGCGCATGATGCTGCGCATCTGCGATCGGCTCGTCGTCATGCATCATGGCGAATTGCTCGCGGACGGGGATCCCATGGAGGTGCGCAACAATCCCGAGGTGATCAGCGCCTATCTCGGCGGTGGCCCGAGGAAGCAAAAGGAGGCGGCCGATGTTGAAATGCATTGACCTGTCGGTCTCCTATGGTCCCGTTCCGGCGCTTGCGAGACTTAACCTGAGCGTTGCGGCGGGCGAAGTCGTTGCGCTGGTCGGCGCCAATGGCGCGGGCAAATCATCCTGCCTCAAGGCAATGATGGGGCTCGTTCCCGGCAAGGGCGGGCTGGAGCTGGACGGCAAGGATATCAGCGCCGCCACGACCCGATCGCGCGTCGAGGCGGGGTTGGCCCTTTCCCCGGAAGGCAGGCATGTCTTTCCGGAAATGTCGGTGATGGAAAATCTCGAACTGGGCTGCATTCCGCGCGCCCGGGCGAGATATCACGACCTGGTCGAGGAAATGCTGACGCTGTTCCCGCGGCTGCGCGAACGGCAGAAACAGGCGGCGGGAAGCCTTTCCGGCGGCGAGCAGCAAATGCTGGCAATCGGCCGGGCCCTGATGTCCGAACCGAAAGTCATTCTGCTCGATGAGCCGACACTCGGCCTGGCGCCCATCATCGTCGATCAGATCGCCGATCTGATCAACGATCTGCGCGAGCGCGGCATCGCGGTGCTTCTCGCGGAACAGAATGCCGAAATGGCGCTCGGCGTTGCCGATACGGCCTGTGTGCTGGAGACCGGTATGCTCGTCAAAACCGGTGCAGCCAGGGAAATCGCGCAGGATTCTTCGGTGCGTTCGGCCTATCTGGGCGCGCCGAGCGAAGAGGAAAGTGCATGAAACCATCTCCCTTCGAATATCTCCGCCCCGATACGCTCGAGGCGGCGCTCCGGGCCTTGTCCGATCACAAGGATCGCGACGCCAAGGTGCTCGCGGGCGGCCAGAGCCTGGTGCCGATGATGAACTTTCGGGTCGCGGCGCCCGAAGTGCTGATCGATTTGAACGGCATCGGCGAACTGTCGGGCATAAGCGAGGAAGACGGCGTGTTGCGCATCGGCGCCATGACCCGGGCTGCGGCGGTCAAGAGCAACGCGCAGGTCGCGTTGCGTATGCCGCTCATTCCGATGGCCTATGAGCATGTCGCCCATGCGACCGTCCGCAATCGTGGCACGCTTGGCGGCAATCTGTGCCATTGCGACCCGGCTTCCGAGATGCCGATGGTGATGCTCGTTTGCGAAGCCGAAATGGAAATCGCCGGACCAGGCGGCACACGGACCGAGGCGGCAGAAGACTTTTTCCTCGGAACCTACACGACGAGCCTCGAGCCGGATGAAATTCTGACTGCCATCCGCATCCCCTTTGCACGGCCCGGCGCGCGGTTCGCCTTCGAGGAAGTCAGCCTCCGACGCGGCGATTTCGCCATGGTCGCGGTGGGCGTCCGGCTGGAGGCCGAGGGCGGTATCTGCAAGTCGTTGGCCATCGGCCTGTGCGGCATCGCCACGGTTGCGCTCAGGGCCGAAGCTGCCGAGGCGGAGGCTGCCGGCCATGAGCTCGCCCGGCTGAACCCCGCGCAGCTGGCCGAAACCGCGGTCGCCGGCATTCCGTTCGAGGACACTGCGACGCAAACCGCCGCATTCCGCCGCGACACCACCCGCGCCCTTGTCCAACGGGCGCTCGAAACGTGCCTTACCAGCGAGGCGACATGACCCACACGATTTCACTGTCCGTCAATGGCGAGCGCTACACGCGCGAGGTCGAGGCGCGCATGCTGTTGTCCGACTTCATTCGCGGCGAAGTCGGCCTCACCGGGACCCATGTCGGGTGTGAGCACGGGGTTTGCGGCGCCTGCACGATACTGATCGACGGTGTGGCAGCAAGGTCATGCCTGATGTTCGCGGTCCAGGCCGACGGCGCGAAGATCGAAACCGTCGAGGGTCTGGCCTCGCGCGGTGGAGCGCTGTCCACATTGCAGGTCGCCTTCAGAGACAATCACGGGCTCCAGTGCGGATTCTGCACGCCCGGTTTCCTGATGGCGGCCCACGAATTCCTCAACGGCCCCGATGTCTCGACGGATCGGGAGGTCGTGCGCGAAGCCATTTCGGGCAATCTGTGCCGTTGCACCGGTTACGAAACCATCATCGACGCCATCATCGAGGTGGCCGGAATGGAACTGGAGAATCGAAAGTGACCGAGCGGCTGAAGAATTCGAGTTGGATCGGGCATTCGCTGGAACGGCGCGAGGATCTGCGGCTGCTGCAGGGCAAGGGCCGGTTCACCGACGACATGACGCTGCCGCGCATGGCCCATGTCGCCGTCCTGCCGAGCCCCTATGCGCATGCGCGCATCGTTCGCATCGACACGTCGGCAGCTCAGGCGCTGCCGGGTGTGTATCTCGTGGTCACCGGCGCCGAACTGGCCGAAAGCGTCGGCCCCATGCCCACGCTATCCAATCC
>JAGRLL010000297.1:2400-14611 GCA_020441855.1 Nitratireductor sp. | reverse complement strand
CGGGCACATAGACCTGATCGACGAATTCACGCATCCGGTTGATGACGTCGCGCACCTGTTCGAGGCCAACGATGTTGACCGCAGTCGCCGCCGCCCCGCCCGTGGCAGAGGAGACCGGCGAAGGCGCACCGCCGACGAGGAAATTGGGATGCGGGTTCTTGCCGCCGAACACGGTGTGGAGCTGCACCACCTCGCGCTGCCAGGACAGCGCTTCGAGATAGTGGGCCACCGCCATCAGGTTGGCCTCCGGCGGCAGCTTGTAGTCGGGATGGCCCCAGAACCCATTGGCGAAGATGCCGAGTTGGCCGGCCTCGACGAAATCCTTCAGCTTCTTCTGCGTATCGGCGAAATAGCCGGGGCTGGACTTGGGATAGTTCGAGATCGACTGCGCCAGTTCCGACGTCGCCTTGGGATCGGCCTTGAGCGCCGACACGACGTCCACCCAGTCGAGCGCATGCAAGTGATAGAAGTGCATGACATGGTCGTGCACATATTGCGCGGCGACCATCAGATTGCGGATGATCTGCGCGTTTGCCGGGATCTCGTAGCCGAGCGCGTTTTCGACCGCACGCACCGAGGCGATGCCGTGCACCAGTGTGCATACGCCGCAAATTCTTTGGGCGTAAGCCCAGGCTTCGCGCGGGTCGCGGCCTTTGAGGATGAGTTCGATGCCGCGCACCATGGTGCCGGAACTCCACGCACCGGCGATGGCGCCGCCCTCGCCGAGTTCGGCCTCGACGCGCAGATGGCCCTCGATGCGGGTGATGGGATCGACGACGACACGATTGTTCATTTGTCTTTCCCCTCTAGAGCTGGATGCCGCGACGGGCCATGAAAGCACCGGTCGTGCCGCGTGAAATGAAGACCAGGAAGAAGTGCGCCAGCTTGCCGAAGGGCAGCCAGATGAACAGCGCGGCGACCGAGAGGATGTGGATCGCGAGCAGCGTTTCGTAGCGCGCGCCCAGATGGCTGGCCGCAGCCAGTCCCGTGACCACCGGCGCGAACGTGATGAGCCAGGAGAAATAGTCGTTCATGGTCGAGATCAGCCGCAACACGGGACTGGTCATGCGTCGGACCAGCGCAACCAGCAGCGAAACCATGGTGACGGCACCGATTGCGTAAACCACGTTGTTGGGCAGCGCAGGCCAGTGAAGCCCCGTCAGCCCCTTGATGAACAGGACGTGCGGCGCGAAGGCGAACACGATGATCGCCAGGCCGACATGAAAGACATAGCCGTTGACGAAGGCGAACATGGACGACTGACTGAATTCGTGGCGCGGCCACATGCGGCGGAAGATTTCCTTTGCGCCGGCGGCCAAGGGCCCCGGCGTTCCGGGACGCGGCACGGATAGATCGTGCGTGCGCGGCAGGCCGAGCAGCGCCACCAGACGCCAGACCGTTCCGAAAACGAAGATGGCAAGCGCCACCGTGATGGCCGGGCCACGAGCGAAATCGAGCAGTTCCATCGTTCAGCCCTCCTTGCTTTCAGCTTCTTGTGCGGCGGGTTGCGCCATCGCCACGGACTTGCGCTTGCGCGCCACCGTCGCGGCAACGAGACCGGCGAGCGCGCCCGCTGCCGCCGCCCCGCCCACATACATGCCGGTCTTCGAAGACGTGCCTGCCGAAAGCGGCCGGTAAAAGCCGCCGCGATCCCAGAAGTCGGGTTCCGAACAACCGATGCAGCCATGGCCCGACTGGATGGGGAAGGACGTGCTGCCGTTCCATTTCACCGTCGCGCAGGCATTGTAGGCAACCGGTCCCTTGCAGCCCACTTCGTAAAGGCACCAGCCCTTGCGCGCGCCCTCGTCGTCGAAGCTCTTGGCGAAATAACCCTTCTCGTAGAAGGGTCGCCGGTAGCAGCGATCGTGGATGGTTTCGCCGAAGAAGGCCATGGGCCGGCCGAGATGATCGAGGTCGGGAATCTTGCCGAGCGACAGCACGTAGGCGATCGTTCCGGTCATCGCCTCGGGGATCGGGGGACAGCCGGAAATGTTGATCACCGGCTTGCCCTTGACGAGGGGCGCCACGGCCTCCGCGCCGGTTGGGTTGGGTTTTGCATGCGGCAAGCCGCCGAAGGCCGCGCAGGTGCCCACCGAAACGATGGCGAAGGCGTCCTTGGCCGTTTCCTGCAGGAGATCAAGATTGGTGCGCCCGGCAATCGTCGAATAGACGCCGCCATCGAGGGTCGGCACCGAGCCGTCGCATACGACGATGTATTTGCCCTTGTTCTCCTCCATCGCCGTCTCGCGCGCCTTTTCGGCCGCATCGCCCGAGACCGCCTGCAGGGTGTGGTGATAGTCGAGCGAGATGAAGTTGAAGATCAGGTCTTCCAGCGTCGGCGAAAACGACCGCGTGATCGATTCCGTGCAGCCGGTGCATTCCTGGAAGGACAGCCAGATGACCGACTGGCGGCGCACCTTGGCCAGTTCCGCCGCGATGGTCGTGGCGGCGGAAGCCGGCAGCATCATCTGCGCGGCGACGACGCTGGCATATTGCAGTAGAGCCCTTCGGCTGACGCCGCGCCTGGCAAGCGCTTCGCCCAACGTGGTTCCGGTTTCGGTCATGCTCAAGGCTCCCCTACTTCTCCACCATTCGCTCTAGCGCTACGGCCCGCTTCGCGCCGTGACTTAGGTCAACCACCTCTCGATGATGTCGCTGACGGCATTGCTTGCAACGGGTATGGCCGCCGCAACGGGTGTCGTCGGATCGAGCCCCAGCGCGGTGTCGGCAGGCTGGATCGCAACCAGCGCACGACGTGCCGGCAGGCTCTGGGTCAGCTTTGCGGCCGAGACGAGATCGGACAACGAGATTTCGTGCGGTGTCAGCCGACTGCGGCCGAGCATGGCGTCCATGTTCTCGGCTTCGAATAGCTGCACCTCGCCCGGCGCGCCGCCGAAATTGGCTGCATCGACGACGATAAGGCTTTCGGCCGCCGCGATCTCGGGCAGCAGGGCCAGACCGACCGTGCCGGCATCGCGCAGGCGAACCGGCTCGCGTTCGTCGGGGGAAATTTCCAGATGGCCCTGCGCGGATCGGCTCTCTTCAAGGGCGCGTATGACGTGCACACCAACGCCGTCATCGCTCAACAGCGTGTTGCCAATACCCAGAACAAGAACCGTGCACTCCATCCCTGCCGTCCGCCCAGACAAGTCTTATGCATGTATTAGAATATTCGAAGATGATAACATAAGAGGCGCGAAGCGCCAGTGACAGCGCCATGAATTCATGGCCCTGTTAATTCAGCGGCCCGCAGGAATGCCCGACAAGACCCGGATTGGCGGTCGCCTGCACTTTTCTCAGCCCGCCTTTCGGCCGGCCAGACGAACCCGCACCGCTTCCTCCTGATCAACCTCCTCCAATTGCTCATCGATCGTTTTCAAGGCATTGGCGATTTCCGGAAGCAATACGTTTTCCAGTGCGCTGGCACGGCGTTCGGTGCGCGCATATTCGTCGGCGAGCCGCAGCAGATTGCCCGACGCCGCCGCCATGCGTCGGGCGAGTTCGATCAAGACGCGGAAAGTCGCCGCGCAACGCGCGATGCTGTCGCCATGAACGGCCAGCGCCTTGCGCACTTCCGCACGCGGCGGGACGCGAACCAGCCTCACACCGAGAAAATCGTATCGTTCGATGGATGGTGGATTGTCTTCGGAAACGGGCGCCCTGGCGACCTGCAAGTCCTCCAGCCCGTGCTCTGCAATCGCCGCGCCGAGCGTCTCGCGCGCCTTGATCATTGCCTCTGCATAGTCCTCGCGCAAGCCTTTCCATTGCTCGAGCTGGCGCATGATTTCCCCGGCAAGCAGCATGCGCTTCTCGTCGAGGAAATCGTAACCCTGACGAATGAGCTTCTGTTCCTCGCCGAGCGCCAGTGCGGTGGCGCGGGTCGCCTGGTACTCGGTCACGACACGCTCCCCGGCGCGGCCATGCTCTGCGCGGCATCAGGTGCGGCGACGTCGATGTTTCTGGCGATCTGTTCGGCGGAAAGCCGCATCAGTTCGCCTGCCGGAAGCACGCGCAGCACCTCCCAGCCCGCATCCATGCTCTCTTCCAGCGTGCGCCTGCCCTCCTGGGTGACGAACCGCTCCTCGAAGCGGTCGGCAAAATCGAGATAGCGCCGGTCGATCTCCGTCAGACCGGAGCGGCCGACGACGCTCGCCAGCACGCGGGTGCGCTGCGCCTTGGCATAGGAGGCGAACAATTGATGCGCCAGCGAGGTGTGGTCGGCATGGGTGAAACCTTCGCCCGTTCCCTTGTCCATCAGCCGCGAAAGACTGGGCAGCACGCCGACCGGCGGATAGACGCCCTTGTGGTCCAGTTCGCGATCCAGGACGATCTGGCCTTCCGTGATGTAACCCGTGAGATCCGGAATGGGATGGCTGATATCGTCGGCCGGCATGGTCAGGATCGGCACCTGCGTCACGGTGCCGGCCCGCCCCTCCAGGCAGCCCGCACGCTCGTACAGCGTTGCCAGATCCGAATAGAGATAGCCCGGATAGCCCTTGCGGCTCGGGATTTCCCCATGGCTGGCCGAGACCTCGCGCAGCGCCTCGCAATAATTGGTCATCTCGGTCATGACGACGAGTACGTCATAGCCGCAATCGAAGGCGAGATACTCCGCCGCCGTCAACGCATAGCGCGGCGTGAGGATGCGCTGCGTCGAGGAATCGCTGGCAAGATTGAGGAACATCACCGTGTGGCCGAGCGCGCCGGTTTCCTCCATCGCCTCGCGGAAGGCCGCCGCCGTGTCATGCGACACGCCGATGCCGGCGAACACGATGGCGAACTGGCCGCCCTCGCCTGAGCGCAGCCTTGCATTGGTCGCTATCTCGATCGCCAGGCGGTCGTGCGGCAGGCCGCCGCCGGAAAAGACCGGCAGTTTCTGGCCACGCACGAGCGAGTTCATCAGATCGATGGACGAGACCCCGGTTTCGATGAAGTCGCGCGGCAAGGCGCGCTCCGCCGGATTGATGGGCGTGCCGTCGATGCGCCGCTCCACTTCTGCGGCGACGGGGGGCCCGCCATCTGCCGGACGTCCGACACCGTCGAGGACACGTCCGAGCAATCCTCGGCCAAGCTGAAACATCAACGGCTCGCCGCGCATGCGAACCCGCACCGAGGCCAGTTCCAGCCCGGCGGTCGTCTCCAGCACCTCGACCACCATGGCGTCGCGGTCAAGCGACACGATGCGTCCCAGTCGCTCGCGGCCGTCGTCGCTGACGATGTCGACCGCCTCGTTGAGGCCGGCATTGACGTTGCGGCGCAGGGTCAGCAGCGGCCCTTCGATCGACTGGGCGGTGCCCGTCACGCTGAGTTCACCCTTCATCGCCCTCACCCCTCATCAGCCTGGAGAACGCGGCTTCCACCTCCCGTTCCAGCGCATCGAACCCCGCGGGATTGTCCTCGCCCACTTCTTCGCCGAGACGCTTGATGGTCCGCATGACCGGCAGATCGGCGACGAGCGATGGCGCGACACCGGCGGCGAGCGCCGTCTCGCCCAGTTCGATCACCCGGATCACGAGACGGATCATCCGCGTCTGGCGCGCCGGCGAGCAGAAGCGGTCGACGGGGGAATAGGCCGACTGGCGCAGGATCGTCTCGTTGACGAGTTCGGCGGCGTTGATCGCCAATTGCTGCGCCGGGGGCAGCGCATCCTTTCCGACGATGCGCGCCATGCGCTCCAGCCTCGCCTGCTCCTCCAGCAGCTTCAGCAGCCGCCTTCGATGGCTGGGCCAGTCCGCATTGCCGTTATGCGCCCACCACGCGGCAAAGGCGTCGGCATCCTCGGAATAGGATTGCAGCGGGTGGATCGCCGGGTAGAAGCGCGCCTGCGCCCGCTCGCGGTCGAGCCCCCAGAACGAACGCACGTAGCGCTTGGTGTGGCTGGTGACCGGTTCGGAAAAATCGCCGGCCGGCGGGCTCACCGCGCCGATCAGCGTCAGCGAACCTTCCGTGCCGCCAAGCGTCTCGACGCGCGCCGCGCGCTCATAGAATTCAGCCAGACGCGAACTCAGATAAGCGGGATATCCGGCTTCGGCCGGCAATTCGCCCAGCCTGCCCGAAACCTCGCGCAGCGCCTCGGCCCAGCGGCTCGTCGAATCCGCCATCAGCGCAACATGCAGCCCCTGATCGCGGAACCATTCGCCCACGGTGACAGCGGTGTAGATGCTTGCCTCGCGCGCCGCCACCGGCATGTTGGAGGTATTGGCGATGATCACCGTGCGTTCCATCAGCGGCCGGCCGGTACGCGGATCGGTGAGCTGCGGAAATTCGTTCAGCACCTCGGCCATCTCGTTGCCGCGCTCGCCGCAGCCGACATAGATGATGATGTCGGCGTCGCACCATTTCGCCAGGGTCTCCTGCAACACGGTCTTGCCGGTCCCGAACCCGCCGGGAATGGCCGCGCGGCCGCCACGTGCCACCGGAAACAGCGAATCGAGAATGCGCTGACCGGTGATCATGGGCGTGTCGACGGCGAGCCTGCGCTGTGCGGGGCGCAGCGTGCGTACAGGCCAGCTTTCGATCAGGCTGAGCTCGTGTTCCGCACCCTTCTCGTCGCGGACGATGCAAACGGGTTTGTCGAGCGCAACAGCGCCTTCCCTGTCTATCCGTTCGACCGTGCCCGACAAATCGGGCGGCACAAGCAGCCAGAGCGGGCGGTGTTCGCTGCCCGTTTCCGCAATCCGCGCGCCCGGTCCTAAGCTCGCGCCTTTTTCGACCAGCGGCTTGAACCGGAAATCGCCCAGTTTCTCGAAGGGCGCGCCGAGCGGCTGAAGCAGGCCGTCGAAGATATTGCCGAGAAGATGCGGGCCCAGACGCACGGAAAGCGGCCGTCCGCTTCCCTCGACACGGTCGCCCGGGCGCAAGCCGGTCGTATCGCCGTAAACCTGCGCCACGATGCGCTCCCGCGAGACACGGATCACCTCGCCCAGCAACTCGCGTTCGCCAACCGCCACGGCCTCGCCGATTGCAAACACACCCTCCGGCCGGGCATGGATGAGCGGACCGCCCGCCCAGCGAATGTCGGCCTTGCTCATGACGCCCCCGCCGACATTTCGCCCGGCATCTTTTCGCCGAGTTGGGCGAGCAGCGCGGCCTCGACCCAGTTGCGCCGCACCAGAAGGCCGTCGAGCGTGCCGTCGAGGCAGGAATGGTCGCCCCTGATGCGGATGCCGGCGTCGATGGTCTCGTCCGGCTTGAACGCAGGCAACGCGCCCAATTGCTCCTTCAGCGCAGCAACCAGCGCATTGTCCCGTTCGGGCTCCCAGTCCTGCGGATGCTCGATGGTCCACGTGCCGGGCTCCAGCCGGTCCTTCGCCGCATCGACCAGCGAAAGGCACCATTGACGACGGTCATCCGCTTTCCGCCAGCGCTCGCCGACTGCCTGTCGCAACGCGGTCATGGCCTCGCCGAGCACGGCCATTTCGGTATTGTAGCGCTGCCTGCGCTCGGCGGCATGCAATTGGGCGGTGGCCCGCTGGATCGCGTTCCGGCGCTCGCTCCGCATGGCCTGCACCGCCTTGTGCAAACGCAGCCGCGCGACGCGCCTTGCCGAGCGAACGATGTCTACCGCCTCCTTCCCCGCCGCTTCGGTTACCCCGCGCACCTCCTCCTCGACCTGGCTGCGCATGGCATCGGCCAGGCTACCGGATCGCGCTCCCGGACGATCCTGAGGGCCTTCCGGCTGCTCGCTCATGTCTCGATCCCCAGCAGGCTGCGAATGCGTATCTCCATGTCGACCGGCACGAATTGCTGGTTGATGTCGGGAACGACCACCAACAGCATGTCGGCGTCGCGCAACGCCGTGTCGAGCCGGTCGGCCGGCAGCGCTTCGGCATGCTCCGCACCCAGCACAACCAGATCGGCCGTGCCATGGATTTGCTTGAGCACCTCGACGGTTTCGGCGGGCGGCGGCGTATCGACGGAGAGCCCCGCAAGCCGGAAGCCCGCCGCCGTCACCTCGTCGCCGATGAAGACGGGCTTCGCCATGTCACCCCGCCCGGTTGAGGATCAGGATGGCGACGATAAGCCCATAGATCGCGATGCCTTCCGCAAGACCGACGAGGATCAGCACGCGGCCCAGCAGTTCAGGCTTTTCCGCCACCGCGCCGACGGCGGAACTGCCGACCATGGCGACGGCGTAACCCGCGCCGATCGTGCCAAGTCCAGCGGCGATTGCCGCCGAAATCAGCGCCCATTTGACGATTTCAGGGTCGCTCGCCGCCCCTTGCGCGGCTTCCTGCGCCGTTGCCAGTTGCGGCACGACCAGAAGCAGGGTGAGCGCGACAATGGCGATGGCGCCGACACCGAGAATGCGGAAAACGGAAGTTCTGGACAGCGTCATTGCTCCCCCTCTGCGAGGCCTGAATGGTTGACTTGCGGCGGCTGGAGCGGCCTGAACTCCCGCCCGCCCGCATGAAGGAATCGAATGAAGAACTCGAACAATACCAGCCTCGTGGTCTGGATGGAGACCACCAGGCCCTCCAGTCCGATGACGAAGGCATTGCCGAGGACGAGAACCGGCCAGTAGCCGATTGGCCCGGCCGCATCGGCAAGGCTGGTAACGGCGATCGAAAGCCCGGCATGGGCAAGCGCGAATGCGCCGACACGGGCGAAGGACAGCGTGTTGACGGCCAGCTGGAAGAGCGCTTCGACCATCTCGCCGATCGCGATCGCGCCCTTGCGCCAGCCCGGTTCAAGTCCGGCGCCGGCAACGAACCAGACAATACCCGCCACCATGACCAGGACGCCGAGCCAGCCGGCGAACGCGATGGCGAGCATGCCGCAATAGGCGACGAGCAAGCCGGCATGGCCACGCCAGAATTCGCCCGCATGTCCGTGCCAGTGCATCTGCAGGGCCTCGAGCAGCAGGCCGGTCAGCAGGATCGCTGCACCCGCCCCGACGCTGATCAGCAACAGTTCGATGGGATGATCGAGCGGGTGGAACCACAATGCGCTCACGATGTCCTCGCGCGCGAAGACGCTGCCGAACAGCGCCCCGAACACCATCGACATTATACCGCCCGAGACCAGCACGCCAAGCACCGGATATTTGCCCCGCAAGGCAAGGCCGACGAGGAGCAACACCAGACCCTGGCCGATATCGCCGAACATGAAGCCGAACAGCAACGGGCCGATGATCGCGACCACCGAACTTGGGTCGGCGTCGCCCGCCGCAGGCATGCCGAGCATGCGCGTCAGCATCTCAAAGGGACGCGACCACGGCGGATTGGTGAGCACCACCGGGGCATTAGCGCCCGGCGGAGGAGGAGGATGGGCGATGAAATGATGGATGCCGCAATCGCCCATCGCCTTTTCGATCCGGGCGCCCGTCGCATCGTTGGTCCAGCCCGTGATCCAGGCGAGCCGTTGGGTCTGGCCGACATCCGGCACGATGCCCGCCAGCCACTTGATTTGCCGAATCCGGCCAAGCGTCGCAGCCAGTTCGTGCTTGTCGGAGAGCGCATGCAGTTTTCCGGTTGCAGACCGGATGCTCCCGTCCAGCGTCTGTATCCGCGCCTCGATCCATTCGAGCGCGTCCTCGCGCTTCGCCGGCAGGGAAGCGGGAATGTTGAGCGGCTGGCACTTTTGGGAAATGAGCGCCGAGGCAAGCGAGTTGACCGCACCGGCCTCGCCCAGCACGAGCAGGAATGCGCCCTCGCCGTCGGGAATGCGCGCCGTGATCAGGTCTTCGCTTTCCTCCGGTGTCATCGTACCCGCCGGCACCTGGAACACTTCGCTCTTGAGCAGCGGGCCTGCATGCACGAATTTCGGCCAGTCCGGCAGTGCCTCCTGCGGTGCCGACAGCAGACGGCGCAAGGTCGCGAGGCTGTCGCGTTCGCGCATCTCGGTCTGCACCGAGCCGATCGTACCGTCCGCCTCGTGCGCCCATGCGTGCACGACATTGAGCGCCTCGCCCAGGCGCTGACCTGGATCGGCGCCCAAATCGCTGAATCTCGAACCGCTCCAATTCGCCGGCGTTGGCCACCATGCGCGATAGCGCGCGGCGAGTTTGTCGAACTCTGCTCCGCCTTCGGCAACGCCGGCCCAGGCGGTGGCGGCTTCGGTGCGGGTCTGCAATTGCACCGCGCCGGTACCGGCCAGGCATTCGAGCGCCGCGTTCAAGTCCTTCTTGAGAACCAGGATTTCGAACCAGCGCGTGGCGACGGGCCTGATGCTCATGCCACCGCTCCTTGCCGCTGCAGGGCCGGCAGGGCGAGGCGCAGTGAGATCTGGCCGCGCAGCCGGCGCAGGTCGTTGGCGACAAGCCCGAGATAGGCAATTCCGGCCACGAGGTTCCGCGCGTTCCTTCTGAAGCTTTTCTCGAAGACGGGGTCGAGTACATCCGGCGGGGGCAGAACCGGTTCCCCGCCCGCGCCGGCACCCGACAATTCGGCGACCTTTCCGTACAGAAGTTCGAAGCCCGCCCGCTCGGCCTTTGCCGCCGGCCACAGCGTGCGCCAGTGCTCGAACCAGCAAGTTCCGGCGGTCTCCAAATTGGTAAACACCCTGGCGAAACACGTCAGGCCGGCCCTGGGCAAAGCATCCTTGTCCCCGGAAGCGGCCTTCAAGAAGGGAGCGAGCGAGCCTTCGGCTTCCATCCACGGCGATGCCCGGTCGCCCCTCGCCAAATGGGAAATCGCGGGCAACAGGGGGATGAGAGACAGCCATTCGACCGCAGGGCGATCGTCCTTGCCGTACCAGTGCGCGACCCGCCGGACTTCCTCTCGCCAGCGCTCGCGAAGCCGGGCCTCGACGGCATGGATCGGATCCCCGCGTTTTGCCATTGTCGGCGGGATGCCGCCCATCAAGCCCGCAATTGCGGTTCGCCTGGCCGCCTCGACAAAGGATTGCGCGTCACCGATCGCCTGCAATCGCGCCCAGTCCGCAAGACCGGGACGCGCACCATGGCGCGCACCGAGATGTCCGTGAGCGTAGGCAAACCGGCCGGCGCGGCTGATCACCCCTCGCCTCCCGTCAATCTGGCGGCAAGTTCGACCGCCGCCGCACGAACCGCGTCCTCCGTACCCTGCGTGGTAACCGGCTTTCGGGAGACCTCCTCGGCCCTGGCCAGGATCTCCGCCACCCGTTTATCGTTTTCCGCCGCGCAGTCGCGCGCCAGCCTCGCGACCTTCTCGCTCATCTTCCGGTCGATGGCCTGGGCTTCGCCATAGGCGTCGGCGACCTTCCGCGAGGCGGCCTTCTTCGCCTCGTCCAGACGGGATTCGACGGCCTGCTCGGCCTCCAGCAATTGTTCGATGGATTCCGCTAGCGACGGAAAATCGGCCCGTGCCGGGCTTTTTTCATTCGGCATGACACTGCCTCTGGAAAAATCGATGATTGAATCCTGCCACCCGGCGGCTACCGCCCATCACCTCCACTTCAGGCGCCTCCGTCACCGGATTCTGCAGCGAGACTACAAGGTGACTCCCTCCCTTCTCATGCGTCAAATGGATACAGGCCACGACAGCGAGTCAACTGCCCGGCCGGTTTCGACGAGGGTAATGTCGATGGAGGAACGTGCGAAACCCGCCGCTCAGGCGCTCTCGGCAACGGGGCGCACGAGCGGCGCCGCTTCCTGGACGAGCGGATCGAACCGCTCACTTTCGCCTTCCAGCAACTCGAACAATTGCTTGCGCATACGCGGTTCCCAGAAATTTGAGATGTGCTCTGCGACTCCGGCAACGCCCTCGTCATGCGAACGCGAATGGAAGAATTTCGCGATCTGGTTGGCCATGTAGACGAGCTTGTCAGGCGACATGTCTGATATTCCCCCCGTCGATCCTCTCGGGATGACTGAACAATTCGAACTCCGTGCCGCGCACCACCGCCGCCAGCGTGATATTGGCCTGCCTCGCGGTATCAACGGCAAGCGCCGTCGGCGCGGACATCGCGACAAGGACGCCGCATCCCGCCGCTGCGCTCTTCTGCACCAGTTCGACCGACAACCGGCTGGTCAGCACCACGGCGCCGGCGCTCATGTCTCCGGACGCTTTCGACTGCCCTTCCGCAGCGCCCGCAGCCATCGCGCCAATCAGCTTGTCGAGCGCATTGTGCCGGCCGACATCCTCGCGGACGGCGACAAGACCGCGCCCGCGCAGGTAATAACCGGCGGCATGAACCGAACGCGTATGCTTGTTGAGAGACTGTGCCTCTGCCAGCACCGCCGCCGCGTTCGCAATGTCGCGGGCGCCGAACATGACGTTCGAAGCGACCG
>JAGRLL010000297.1:788-2344 GCA_020441855.1 Nitratireductor sp. | reverse complement strand
GGTCCCGCCATCGAGCGGCGGCGCTGGGCGAGCTTCTCGGCAACATCGGCGCCGAGCCGGACCTGGACATCGATGCCGCGTTCTTCCTCGACAATCGCAACGTCCTCGATCTCGCCGACCGAGGAAACGATCGCCTCGCTCAACGAAAAGCCGATGGCGAGGTCTTCCAGGTCGGCGGGAGTCGCCATCAGCACCGCATGCGAGGTGCCGTTAAAGCTGATCGCAACCGGCACTTCCTCGGCGAGCACGCGCGAGGAAGCCGAAAGGCTTCCCGCCCGATGCGCCAGACCGTGAAAGGTGCGGTGCGTTCCCATGAACCCTATTCCGCCGCCTCGATGCGCCTGGAGCGCTCGGCGAACCGTCCGTAGCGTTCCTGCCAGTCCGTCGGTCCGTTCGATTGCGAGACCTGAACCGCCGTCACCTTGTATTCGGGGCAATTCGTCGCCCAGTCGGAATAGTCGGTGGTAATGACGTTGGCCTGCGTATCCGGATGATGGAACGTGGTGTAGACCACGCCCGGCGCGACGCGGTCGGTGATCTGGGCGCGCAACGTGGTTTCGCCCGAACGGCTGGCGAGCTTGACGAAATCGCCTTCCTTGATGCCGCGCTGCTCGGCATCGTGGGGATGGATCTCCAGCACGTCCTCGTCATGCCACACGACATTGGCTGTGCGCCGGGTCTGCGCGCCGACATTGTATTGCGACAGGATACGGCCCGTCGTGAGCAGCAGCGGGAAGCGCGGTCCGGTCTTCTCGTCCGTCGCGACATATTCGGTGCGGATGAATTTGCCCTTGCCGCGCACGAAACCCGGCACGTGCATGACCGGCGTGCCCTCCGGCGACGAATCGTTGCACGGCCACTGCACCGAGCCCTTTTCCTCGAGCAATGCGTAGGTGACGTTGGCGAAACTCGGCGTCGTTGCCGCGATCTCGTCCATGATCTGGCTCGGGTGGGTGTAGCTCCACGCGCCGCCCCCCGTCTCCTTCAGCATCGCGTTCGCAAGCAACTGGGTCACCTCCCAGTCGGCATGGCCGTTCCTGGGCGCCATAACCTTGCGCACGCGGTTGATGCGCCGCTCGGCGTTGGTGAAGGTTCCGTCCTTTTCGAGGAAGGTCGAGCCCGGCAGGAAGACATGGGCCAGGTTGGCCGTCTCGTTGAGGAACAGGTCGTGGACGATCACGCATTCCATCGCCGCAAGTCCGGCGAGAACGTGCTTCGTGTCCGGATCGGACTGCAAGATGTCCTCGCCCTGCACGTAGAGACCCTTGAACGAGCCGTCGACGGCGGCGTCCAGCATGTTGGGGATGCGCAAGCCGGGCTCGGAGGAAATGGAAACGCCCCACAGATCCTCGAAGACCGAGCGCACCTCGTCGAGCTTGACGTGGCGATAACCCGGCAATTCGTGCGGGAAGGAGCCCATGTCGCAGGAGCCCTGGACATTGTTCTGGCCGCGCAGCGGGTTAACACCGACGCCCGGCCGTCCGATATTGCCGGTCAGCATGGCGAGATTGGCGATGCCGATAACCGTGGTCGAACCCTGGCTGTGCTCGGTGACG
>JAGRLL010000297.1:0-776 GCA_020441855.1 Nitratireductor sp. | reverse complement strand
TAGATCGCGCCATTGCCGCCGGTCGCATAAAGTCGTGCCGCCTTGCGCAATTCCTCCGCCGGCACACCGGTCTGCGCCTCTACCGCCTCCGGGCTGTGGCGTTCGTCGGAAACGAATTCCACATAATCCTGGAAGGCATCCCAGTCGCAGCGCTCGCGGATGAAGCTCTCGTCGAACAGGCCCTCGGTGACGATCACATGCGCCAGCGCGGTGACCACGGCGACATTGGTGCCGGGGCGAAGTGCCAGATGATGCGAAGCCTTGATATGGGCCGACTTGACGAGATCGATGCGGCGCGGATCGACGACGATCAGCTTTGCGCCCGCCCTCAGCCGCTTCTTCAGCCGCGAGGCGAAGACCGGATGGCCGTCCGTCGGGTTGGCGCCGATGATCACGACGACATCGCTATCCTCGACCGAGTCGAAATCCTGCGTACCGGCCGAGGTGCCGAAGGTCTGGCCGAGGCCATAGCCCGTCGGCGAATGGCACACGCGCGCGCAGGTATCGGTATTGTTGTTGCCGAAGACGGCGCGCGCCAGCTTCTGCACCAGGTAGGTCTCCTCGTTGGTGCAGCGCGACGAGGTGATGACACCGATCGATTCCTTGCCGTATTTTTCCTGGATGCCGATCATGCGTTTGGCGGCAAAGGAAAGCGCCTCCTCCCATGAAACCTCGCGCCAGGGCTGGCCAAGGCTCTCGCGGATCATCGGATTGAGAATGCGGTCGCTGTGGTTGGCATAGCCCCAGGCGAAACGGCCCTTGACGCAGGAATGGCC
>JAGRLL010000296.1:3853-25594 GCA_020441855.1 Nitratireductor sp. | reverse complement strand
TGCGCATCCATCGGATGCTTGCATTCGAGCGGCCATGCCGTATAGGCGTGACGATCGGTCGCCGCGAGCAAGAATGGCGGGGGTTCAACGTTTTGGCAGTCGAGGATTTCGGCCATTTGCCGAATGGTGAAACGATAAAGCGGGCCACAATTCGTGGCGGCGGACTTGTCGCCTCCATCCTGAGCTTTGGCGCCACGGTACAGGATCTGCGTCTCGACGGGCATGCGCCGCCATTGGTGCTGGGCTTTCCCGAATTCGAACCCTATCCTACGCACGGCCAGTTCTTCGGCGCCATCGTCGGGCGCTATGCGAACCGCATCGCCAATGGCCGCTTCGCCATCGGCGGGAGCGAATTCGAGGTCGATCGCAATTTCCTCGGCAGGCATATGCTGCATGGCGGGGCCGATGGCATCTGGCATCGCAACTGGGCGATCGCGCAGGCGGAACCGGATCGGGTGACGCTTGCCCTGAGCGACCGGGACGGTGAGATGGGCTTTCCGGGCAATTGCGAGATCTCCGTCGTCTTTTCGCTGCCCGGCGACGGGACGCTTGCGATTTCGATGAGGGCGACGAGCGACAAGGCGACCGTCGTCAATCTGGCCCATCACGGCTATTTCAATCTGGACGGTTCGGACACGGTCCTTGACCACGAACTGCAAATCAATGCCGGTCATTACACGCCGGTTGACGCCGAGCTCATTCCGACCGGCGAAATCGCTCCCGTCGTGGGAACCGAACTCGACTTCACCCGGCTTCGCGCAATACGGTGGCAAGCCGGCGGCAAGCAGGTGCTGTACGACCACAATTACTGCCTGTCGGGCGTGCGTACCGGCCTGCGCGAGGTGGCGAAGGTCGCGAGCGTGAAATCGGGCCTGACGATGACGCTTTCGACAACGGAGCCGGGCCTGCAATATTATGCTGGCGAGCACCTCGGGGAGACCGCGCCGGGGCTCGGCGGCAAGCCTTACGGGCAATATGCGGGACTGTGCCTCGAGCCGCAGGTCTGGCCGGATGCGCCGAACCGGCCGGATTTTCCCGGTGCACTGCTGCGGCCGGGTGAAACCTATCGCCAGGAAACGCAATACCGGTTTTCCCGTGGATAGGATCGCGGCTTGCTGAACCGAATCTTCGTACCGGGTACCGCCGCGGCTGTCAGCGGTCTGGCGATCACCATGACGGTGGGCTACGGCGCGCTGTTTTATTCCTTCTCCATCCTTTCGGGGGAATTGGCCGAGGCATTCGGCTGGACGCGATCCTTCGTTTTCGCCGTGTTCTCGGTGGGGCTGCTCGCCAGCGGCCTGATCGCGCCGTTTGTCGGCAATCTGCTCGACCGGGTCGGAGCGCGGGTGCCGATGACGATCGGTTCGGTGCTGGCTGGCTTTGCGCTCATCGCGCTAGGCCTGACGACAGGCACAGTCTCGTTCGTCGCGGCGTCGCTCGCAGCATTGCTGGTTTCCGCTTTCGTGCAATACGAGGCCGCGTTCGTCGCGATGACGCAGGCGGTAGGGGAGAGGGCGCGGCTCGGCATCACGCAGATCACGCTCGTCGCGGGGTTCTCGTCGACGATCTTCTGGCCGTCGATCGTGTGGATGCTGGGTTTCATGACGTGGCGGGATGTCTATTTCGTGCTGGCGGCGACGCAATTCCTCATCTGTGCGCCAATCCACTGGCTGGTATTGCCGCGCAACGCGCATGTCCGTGCGGGCGATCATGCCGCACTGGCCGCCGAGCCAGGTGCGCCGAGGCGCCTCGCAGCCCCGCCGGGTACGATGCTGCTGCTCGGCATCTCGTTTTGCGGCGGCGCGGTGGCAATCACGGCGACGCAATTGCATCTGCCCGCCATTCTCGGCGGATTGGGCTATGACGCGGCGGCGGCGGCGGCCATCGGCGCGCTGATCGGCCCGTTCCAGGTTGGCGCGAGACTGATGGAAATGCTGTTCGGCGCAAGGCGCACGCCCATGACCACCGGGCTGGTCTCCACCGGACTGCTCACCGTGGGCCTGGCGGCGCTATTGTTTGCCGGCCTGTCGTCGAAGGCGGCCATCTGCTTTTCGGTCTGCTACGGGGCGGGGCAGGGACTGACCTACATCGTGCGAGGCGCGATCCCGCTTCACCTGTTCGGGCCGGTCGGCTATGGCAGGATCACCGGCAAGCTCAATTCGGTGCGGCTGATCCTTTCCGCCGTCGCACCTTTCGGGTTTGCCTGGTTCGCCGAACAAAGCGGACAATTGCCGGCGATCGCGCTACTGGTCGCCAGTGCCCTGGTCTCGCTTGCGGCGCTCGGCCTTCTGCTTCATCGCGTGGCACGAAACCAGGCCGAATGACCCGGTTGGGCGATCCGGCCAGGCGATCCAACAGCAGGGACCGGTGCAAGCGCCAACCACAGGGAGGTGCCGCGCATCATTGTCAGCACCCTCCATTCGGCTATAAAACTCCCCTGGTGGAGGCCAAGCCGGGGCAAAATCGAACAGGCATATTGCGCGGGAGGTGGCCTTGACGGAAATTCGCGACAGGCAGACCAAAGTGACTTCGAGCCATTGGGGCGCGTTCGAGGTCGATGTCGAAAATGGCCGGATCGTCGCCACCAGGCCGTTTTCCGCCGATCCCGCACCGACGCCGATTCCCGACATCCTTCCGGCTGCCGTCCATCACCGTACAAGAATCGACCGCCCCTCCATCCGCCGTGGCTGGCTCGCCGCGCGCGAGAAAAACGGGCGCGGTTCCGACGATTTCGTCAAGCTGCCCTGGGACGAAGCGCTGGATATCGCCGCCGCGGAACTGGACCGTGTTCGCAAGACATACGGCAACGAAGCGATTTTTGGCGGTTCCTACGGATGGTCCTCGGCGGGCCGGTTCCACCACGCGCAGAGCCAGGCGCACCGCTTCCTGAACAGTATTGGCGGGTACGTCGCCTCCTTCGGCAGTTACTCCACGGGCTGCGCTCAGGCGATCATGCCGCATGTCTTCGGTGAACCGTTCCTCAAGCTGATCTACGAACATCAGGACAGCTGGCAGACGATCCACGACCACACCGAGACGCTTGTCATGTTTGGCGGGATCAATCCGAAGAATTCCCAGGTCAGCATGGGCGGGATTACCGAGCACCGCACTGCCGGCTGGTTCGACAGGTTCGCCGAAAAGGGGATGCGTTGCGTCAATATCGGGCCGCAACGTGGTGATGCGCCCGCAAACTGCGAATGGATCGCGCTTCGCCCTGCTTCCGATACCGCGCTGATGCTGGCGCTTGCCCATGTCATCGAAAGCGAGAGCTTCACCGACCGGGAATTCCTGGCTCGCTGCACGACCGGCTTCGACCGCTTCCTCCCCTATTTGATGGGGCAGGAAGACGGACAGCCGAAAACGCCTGAATGGGCGGGGCCCCTGTGCGGCGTCGAGCCCGAGACCATCCGCGAGCTTGCCCGCCGCATGGCGACGACCCGCACGCTGATCACGGTGGCATGGTCGCTTCAGCGCGCCGAACATGGCGAGCAACCCTACTGGATGTCTGCCGTGCTGGCGGCGATGCTTGGCCAGATCGGCATGCCGGGCTGTGGTGTCGGCTATGGCTATGGTGCGATCGGGGGGGTCGGAAAGTCGTTTCTCGGCCTGCACGGCATGACCTTTTCGCAGGGACAGAACCCCGTGAAGAAGGTGATCCCGGTTGCGCGGATCGGCGACATGCTGCGCAATCCCAATCAGCTGTACGATTTCAACGGCAAGCGCGAGCCCTATCCCGATATCCGGTTGATCTACTGGGCCGGCGGCAATCCGTTCCATCACCATCAGGACCTGAACGGACTTCACAAAGCCTGGCAGAAACCCGAAACGATCATCGTGCACGAACCGTGGTGGACCGCTACGGCAAAGCGGGCCGACATCGTCTTTCCGGCCACCACGCCCTATGAACGCGAGGATATCGGGCGCTCGAACCTGGACGATTACCTCTTCTACATGCCGCAAATGATCGCGCCCGTGGGAGAAGCCCGCGACGATTACGACATCTTCGGCGGATTGGCCGAGCGTCTTGGCGCAGCGCAGGCCTTCACCGAAGGACGCGGTTCCAGTGAATGGATCAGGCTTCTTTATCAGGAATACCGTGCCATCGCGGCGGACATGGACGTCGAAATTCCCGATCTCGAAGCGCTGAAGGAGCGCAACTGGATTCATCTCCCAATCGAGACGCAAGGTCCCAACCAGACCCTGTTCAAGCCGTTTCGCGAAGACCCTGAGGGTGCGCCGCTGAAGACGCCGTCCGGCAGGATCGAGATTTTTTCCGAGACGATCGCGAGCTTCGGTTATCCCGATTGTCCGGGGCACCCGGTCTGGCTGCCGCCCGGCGAATGGCTCGGCAATGCGACCGAGTCTGCACCCTTGCACCTCGTCTCGCCGCAGCCTGGCGACAAATTGCACAGCCAGCTCGAATGCGCGTTGGCCGATGTCGAAGGGGCGCGGCCCGTCGGGATCGCCATTCACCCCGATGATGCGCGCGCGCGGGACATCGGTTCGGGCGATCTGGTGCGCGTCTTCAATTCCCGTGGCGCTTGCCGGGCCCGAGCGGCGATTTCGGAGGATATCCGACAGGGCGTCGTGGCGATGCCGACGGGCGCCTGGTTTGGCGATCCCGGCGACAATATCGACCCCAACGGCAATCCGAACGCGCTAACGCTGGACGTGGGAACCTCCCGTCTCGGGCAGGGAAGCAGCGCGCACACCGCCCTCGTCGAGGTCGCCAGGCTGGCGGAATGAGGGCCCATTCGAGACTGGACCGTACAAGTTCTTGAAATAATTGGTGATCCCGACAGGATTCGAACCTGTGACCCTCAGATTAGGAATCTGTTAATTGTGGATTACGACATGTGCTGTCAATTACGCAGGATTACGAAATTAGCATATATTGCAGACATATACGTTGACACCGCTTGCGGCGATCTGCGATTGGTTTCTCACTCTCCTGCTTACAATGTGCTTATAAATTTTGGAGGCAGGTAAACGAGGATGCAATGCCAAGCCTGACCAAACGCGTTGTCGACGCCATCACGCCAACGGACAAGCCCGTCTACCTTTGGGATGATGAATTGCGAGGCTTTGGCCTCCAGATATTGCCCAGCGGGACAAAGTCCTTTGTCGTGCAATACCGCAATGCCGTCGGTCGTTCACGTCGTCTAACCATTGGCCGTTACGGCACATTCACTCCTGATGAAGCCCGCAAGGCTGCTCGCGATGCTCTTCATGTTGTGGCCAGGGGTGGTGATCCGGTAGAAAACCGACAGGCTCTCAAAACTGCGCCGACAGTTGCCGATTTGCTTGATCGCTATCTTTCCGATCACGTGAAGCGTCAAAACGCAGCGACCACACAGGCAGAGGTGGAACGGCTGGTCGACAAGCATGTTCGGCCGCGTTTGGGAGTGATGAAGGTGGCCGGCGTCACGACCAGCGATATCGCAAAGTTGCATCTCGCCATGGCCGGAACGCCGCGTCAGGCAAACTTCGTGCTGTCGATTATCTCAAAGGTATTCAATCTGGCTGAGGTCTGGGGCATGCGACCAAGGTCCAGCAACCCGGTGCACGGGATCAATCGCTATGCCGAGCACGAGCGTGAGCGGTTTCTTTCTGCCGCTGAACTCGGAAGGCTTGGGGAAACACTCGCTGAAGCCGAGACGAAGGGGTTGCCCTGGATGATCAAGGCGAAGGGATCAAAACATCTGCGCAAGGATGTCGATCAACGCCGGTCGGTCATCAATGGAGAGGCGATTGCGGCAATCCGATTGTTACTGTTCACCGGTGCCCGCCTCTCGGAAGTGCTGTCGCTACGCTGGGACGATATAGACCTAAGGGCAGGCACGATTGCTCTCCCGAGCCGCAAGGGTGGAGGGAGACGCCCACATCCAATCAATGCTGCTGCACTCGCCATCCTCGCCGATCTGCCTCGCGTCGAAGGAACGCCATGGGTGTTCCCACGTCAGAGCGACACGTCACGTCACCTGAGCAAAGAGGTCATGGAGAGTACGTGGCAGCGCGTGAGGCATCATGCCCAGATCGAAGATGTACGCCTGCATGATCTGCGCCACACGGTCGGCACCTTTGCCGGTCAGGCGGGTGGCAATGCCTTCATTGTTCGCGACCTGTTGCGACATCGGGGCGTGGCCATGACCGGTCGATATGTGAACGCCGATGTCGACCCGATCCGCGCCATGTCCGATCTGGTGGGCGAACGTATCGCTGCCGGATTAAAAGGTGGGGATGAAAGCGCGGAAATCGTCAGATTGAACGGGCACAGTTCAAAGTAAGCTATTCTCACACGACAATTCGAATCGATGGCGGGCACAATTGGCCAAGACGGTGCCGGTGGAAACAGCGAAGAACCTCAGACGGTTTGATGGCCTATCTCTGGCTGAAGCGTTCTTGCTCCATGCTTGTGGCGACGGTCCGAGCGAAAAAGACCTCTGTCAGGAAATTCGTCCATTCATCTTGGATCGACAATTCCTCGTATGCGGAAGAGAACTACTCTTCCTGAGTGGCGAAAAACTGTCCGAGCGGCTCTATGTGCAGCGAAACCACGAACGCTGGGCTTACGAACGTAAGAGGGACAGTTCTTGGCGTAAACGATTTAGTGACGCCCCTGTCTATCTCCCTGTTCCATCGCTGCCGCCAGTGGTGCCTGTCGAAGATGGCGAGCAATCAACGCTCAGGCTGATCGCGGCGCAGTTTAATGAACTACTCGAATGGCTGCGCCAG
This sequence comes from Nitratireductor sp., assembly GCA_020441855.1. Classification (GTDB taxonomy): domain Bacteria; phylum Pseudomonadota; class Alphaproteobacteria; order Rhizobiales; family Rhizobiaceae; genus BOKV01. The sequence continues at coordinate 18,859 of JAGRLL010000296.1, read as the reverse complement.
GGCACCATAGTCGGTCACGGCAAATCGATGCCCTCGGGATTACCTGAAGATATCGATCAAACTTACTGGTCCAAACCTGACATGAAGATTGATCTGGAGCGCAATGAGCTGGGCAGTGGATCGGCGAGGAAATGGGTCGCTCGATATGAAGCGATCAGACTTCGCGTGCCGAAAAAATCCCTGCAAACCGGGAATGTTGCTGATGCTCCAATCCGTCGCAGGATGGAGGAGCTGGCCAAAATGGCACTCGATGCTGGCAAACGAATTTCGAATGTCCAGCTCGTCGAGCACTGCGGCAAGGAGTTCCCCAGCGCCTCTGACAGACGCCTCTTGGATATCTGGGATATCGTCAAACCGGACGCTTGGAAACGAGGTGGGAAAATTCCGAAAAGTCAAATATTTAAATTGAATCACCGCACGAAATAACCAGTCACGGCTATTTCCGTCTCGGTGTTTGCCGCAATCATCGCACCATCACGCAGCAAATGCAGGAGATGGAGCGATGAGCGTATTGGACAGCGAAAAGGTGAACCGTCTGCTCACCGAAAATGAGGCAGGCGACTATCTCAATGTATCGGTACGGACCCTCCAATCCTGGCGCCTACGCGGTGGCGGCCCGGCTTATGCAAAGCTCGGCAAGGCTGTCCGTTATCGCCAAGGTGACCTTGATGCCTGGGTTGAAGCAAATTTGACGCGCTCGACAAGTCAGTCGAGCATCCAGCCCTCGGGCACGCTCTGATGTCGGTCCAGGTTGCGAAAGACCAACGATGAGCATCCGGGTGATATCTCTGGTGTTCAATCGGTTCCCAGGCTCAGGCAGTCAGCTATTGGCGATGTTAGCGATGGCCGATTGGGCTGATGATGAAGGAAGAAGGCTTTTTCCGTCCGTCCGTGCACTTGCCTCCAAGACGCGGCTGAGCCCCTCACAGGCGCGTCGCGTACTTCACAGTCTGATGGCAAAACGGCCAGGAGGCCCATGGTGGATACGAGTCATCGGAAACGAAGCCGGTGGCCCACCCGGGACGACACGTATCTACGAGATAAATGTCGAACGCTTAAAACAGCTTCCCGACCTCTCAACGAGAGTACGCGCTAGCGGAAATCGCATTCGTGCGACGGGTAGCGCCGGTGGGCGAGAGGGGTCGCATGAGCGCGCGGAGACGGGTCGCATGGATGCAACCCAAACCGTCAATGAAACATCAGAGAACCGTCAGGACGTGCTCGCGAAGGAGCGGAAACGCGTTCTCTCAAGAAATCCAGGAAACAGCAGGAAGTCGAAGTTCCTCTCCGGTGTGCAGGCATTGGAAATGTTCGTGGAGGTGACAGACGAATGACGGATAGAGCCTGGAAAACCAAAATGCCGCGGAAACTTCACGATGCAATGGGGCTGATGTTTGCGAATCTGGACGCTCCTTTCGCCTTCACAGACAGGGAATACGGCCTCAGGATCGAAGGATACGTTATGGCTTGGGAGGGTTATCCGGATGATCTAATCGAACGGGCGCTTCGCGACTTCGGCGGTGCACGCGTGGACAGGCCGTCATCAAAAAAAAATAAATTGCCAGCGCCGGAAGAACTGAAGGATTATCTTCACAAACTTGCAAACGAGATCGGAGCGCCTTCGGTTGCCAGGTCTGGGAAAAGTTTAGCTCAACCCCATAGTCCGTTGTGGTTCGCATCAGTCTTTGCTGAGCTTTTGGCTGGACCGAAGGCCAACATGCCTGCGCCGAATGCAGCCACTCAGAAGCTGATCGCCATGGGTGGCGAGAAGGGCAAGAGAGCACGTCTGCAGTATCTGGCAGGAAATGGATATGGGGAGGTCCAATACATGTACGCGCGTGCCGAAGACGGCAGAAGCTCCGCGGTGCCTTCAACCTTTAATGTTCTTACTCCACTGCTGGAAACGGTTCCCATCGACGCCGACGTGATCAACGCCTGGCGCAGTGAGTTCGAACGGCGTGGCTGGCCATGGTTCCCGACGCTCGGAAGGCTTCGAGTTGTCTATCTGCCCGTGGGTGGACCGGCCAGCATAGCAGCGTTCGAGGCGGCATTGCGTGTTGCAGTCGAAGGGAACGAGGCCGGCGCCGCCTGAAAGGAAAAAGGGACCGTACAAACAACAATGTAACCCCCGGTGCGGGAGCGGCCCCAAAAGCTACCAGTCTCACAGGGTTCCAGTTTGGGTTGACAGGTTGACAGAGTGTCCAACTCGGTTACTCGGCAATCCGTTGGAGTTGGTGGTCCCCCATCGGAATGGCCAGTATTGCTTTTTCGGAGTGGGGCGGTCGCTTCGCATCATATAGTGTGACTGAGAGTACAATACAGGCAAACGGTCGCGAGGTTACTCTTTCAGACCGAATCGATCTTCGAAAGAACGCGGTGTAGTTAACTCTTCAATTAAGATGACCGAACAAGAAACCGAATACAAATTCATCGAACTCGATCGAACATTCCACGAATTGTCGAAGTACGCTCGTGAAAGCGACGATGTTGACTTAAGGCACGCATTTCACGTTGGACATCAACTACACTGGCCTGACCTTATAAAGGAATACCGTGTTGTCTTATTGTCCAATGCAGGTTCCGGCAAGACCTGGGAAATCCGGAATGTGGCGCAAACCCTTCGATCGGAGGGCAAAGCGGCGTTCTTTCTTCGCCTCGAACATGTGGTGCAAGATTTCGAGGATGCTTTCGAAGTCGGCAGTTTCGAGCAGTTTCAGGAATGGCTTGTTTCTGACGAAGAAGGTTGGCTGCTGCTGGATTCCGTCGATGAAGCGCGCCTTCGTAGTCCCGGCGATTTCGAACTGGCGATTCGCAAGCTGAGCAAGCGTATCTCAACGGCGAAAGACCGTACGCATATCATTCTCACTGGAAGGATAGCGGCCTGGCGCCCTAAAACAGATTTCGACCTGTGCGGGCACCATTTGCCCTTTACAACAGCATCGAGGGTTGTTGCGGATACCGAACACTCGGATGAAGACGAACAGTCCGGGTCTGTGACAACAACTGAGCAGACCGTGCGGGAAGCTCCTGCGTTCAAGCTTGTCACTTTTGATGATTTGTCCCCCGGTCAAATTGAAGTGTTTGCGAACGCGAGAAAAGTCAGTGACTCAGCCGCATTCCTTCATGCCATCGAACGCGCCGATGCGTGGTCCTTCACGGCGCGGCCGCAGGATTTGGAGGAACTGACCGAATTCTGGAACGACCGGCAGAAAATTGGCACCCGGCTGGAACTCATGCGCAACAGCATTGAGCGGCGGCTGACGGAAAGGGATCAAAACCGCGCAGACGTGCATCCGTTGTCGGCACAGGATGCCCGCAAGGGAGCGAAACTCCTCGCCGCCGCTGCGACACTTTCCCAAGAACCGACCATTCGTGTGCCCGACGGTGCGGACAACGCCAAGGGCATTTCTGTTCGTGAGGTACTTTTCGACTGGGACGAGCGTAAACAATCCACGCTGCTTTCCCGTCCTGTTTTCGATGAAGCGATCTACGGAACGGTCCGTTTCCACCACCGGACTGTCAGGGAGTATCTCACGGCAGAATGGCTAGTGGATCTTCTTGAAAAGGATACGTCCCGGCAAAAAATCGAGGCATTGCTGTTCCGCAACCAGTACGGCCTCGATGTGGTCGTGCCCACATTCCGGCCGGTTCTGCCGTGGCTTGCCATTCTCGACGACAGAATAAGGACACGGCTGCAAAAGATCGCACCCGAGGTTGTTTTTGAAGGCGGCGATCCCAGCCAGCTTCCTCTGAACACGCGGCAGACGATACTGCATGAGGTCTGCGAGCAGATGGCAAGCGGCACATCAAGCCGTTCGGTATCCAACTACGATGCAGTTCAGCGGTTCGCCAATGCCGATTTGTCAGAAGACATTCGGGAGCTGACCAGGAAATATCAAGGGAACGACGAGCTAACAGGTTTTCTTCTCCGTATGGTGTGGCTGGGGGAATTGAAAGCCGCACTTCCCGAAGCAAAGGCCGTCGCATTGTCGCCCTCAGTGTCAACCTACACGCGTATCGCCGCCTTTCGTGCGCTCAAGGCTATCGGGTCGGAAAAGGACAATGAAGATATCCGCCAGGCATTTGTCAAAGAAGGCCCCGAGCTAAAGCGAGAGTGGTTGGCTGAACTGGCGAACGACACCACGCCATCGAACAACGCGATCACATGGCTTCTCGCCTGCCTTGCTAAAGTGGAGGACAAAGAACGGTTTAGCGTCGATCATCTGACAGACGCTGTAGTCAAATTCGTACAGTCGGCCGATATCGCCCTGCTGCCTCGCCTTATCTCCGGTCTGAACGAATTGCTGGACGAGCCGCCTGTTGTTGAGCGGCTTCACTGCGAAATGTCAGAGAAGTTTCTCTGGTTGGTAAAGGGCGCAGCCGAGGCCGCCGAACGACTCATTTTAGAACGACATCCGGCAGCGCTCGAAACACCGGCACTTGCGATTCTTCATAAAGTACGGAATGCCCGCGATTATGACGTGGATGAATTGCGTGATGCAAAGTCCGAGTTCCAGACGCTTATTCCTGCATGGCCTGCCCTTAACCGCGCGCTGTTTTGGTATGAGGTCGAGTTGGCCAGAGTACGGCGAGACAGGAAGCGTGGTGAACGCGTCGATGAGTTCTGGAAGGTTTCGATGTTCGGGGCCTTTTGGCAGTTTGTAGCGGACGATTTCGAATACGCAGCGGAACAAATTGGAAGTCAGGCGGCTCGCGACAACAAGCTCGTGGCCCTTTCACTCGCCTACCGGATTTACGTCGAAAACGGTCGGCAGCGAGCGTGGCGCGAAAAACTGAAGAAGCTGGTCGCCAGCGATAGCGAGATGACCGCCCGCCTTAACAAATACCTGAATCCACCGGCTCAAAGCACGGAAACTCGTCGCTGGAAGCAGCAGGAAACCAGGTGGAAGCGGCAATCCGAAGCGCGGCAACGAAAGCATGAGACACACCACCGGAACTGGAAAGAATACCTGGCAGAGCACGTTGAAAAACTGCGCTGCCCCGGCCTCTCAAAACCGAACCTCATCTCCAATGCGCAATATTACGCCCATGAGCGGATGCGTGAATTGGACGGCACCCAGAACCGCTGGACGGACGGCGACTGGAGATCCCTGATAGAAGACCAGAGTGAAACGGTTGCCCGGGCCTTCAGAGACGGTGTTGTCGCATACTGGCGTAACTACAAACCAATAATCCGGTCTGAGGGTGCGCCACTCAACCAAACGCCGTTCCCAGTCATATTTGGCCTGACCGGCCTCAGCATCGAGGCAAAGGAAACCGAAAACTGGCTCGGCGGACTTAACGATGAAGAAATCGAACTGGCATGCCGCTACGCATCGTTTGAGTTGAACGGTTTTCCAACGTGGTTTCCCTCCCTGTTTGAAAAATACCCGGAACGGGTCGGGAATTTTCTGCTGAATGAAATCTGGTACGAACTCTCAATTGAGAAGCCAGACGGTGAGACAAACTACGTATTGAGCGATGTAAGTTGGTCTGGTGAATGGTCGTGGGATCAAATCGCACCGGACTTGGCCACGCGCATAAGAAAATCTGAACCGGTCAATCTGAACAATCTGCGGAGACTGTTGACGATCGTTCAGGGATCTTCCGCAACGGACGAGGAAATCAAATCGCTCGCGGCCCGGAAATGCAGGATGTTACGGCGCCATGATCATCTTGCCATGTGGTACGCGGTATGGACCGGGGTGGAACCGGCGGCAGCGATCTCTTCTTTCGCCGCCCGTATTGCAAGTATCAAGAAGCCGGAAGACAGGACTGCGTTTGCCATGAGCTATGTCACGCATCTTGTAGGAGGGCGTAGTGGTGAAAGTGCGCGCGTGCGGCATGCGTTTCGCGCGCCCGAGCATTTGAAAGCCCTCTTTCTATTAATGCACGAGCATATCAAACGAGAAGACGATATCGACCGATCCGGAAAAGGCGTTTACTCACCTGAACTCCGAGACCGTGCGCAGGAAGCGCGAGATCAACTTTTTTCGCTCCTTAATGAAATTCCTGGCAAGGAAGCGTTTCTGGCGCTGCAGGAGATTGCGGCACATCCCGATCAAGCGGCCCGGCCGTGGTTCGTTCTACATGTCAAAGCAAGGGCGGAGCAGGATGCGGACATCGGTTCGTGGACGCCTGCACAGGTAAGAGACTTCAACGACACACTGGAACGCACACCGCTTAATCACAGGGCGCTTGCGGAGTTCGCAGTGATGCGCTTGCTCGATCTCAAATACGATCTGGAAAATGGTGACGGCAGTATTGCCGAGACGCTCAAAAAGGTGAAGCTGGAAACTGAAATGCGGAAATTTGTCGGTCACGAGCTGCGCGAAAAAGCGCACGGGCGTTATTCCATCCCGCAGGAAGAAGAGTTGGCTGATGCAAAGAAACCGGACTTGAGGTTTCACGGAACAGGTTTTGATGGCCCTGTTCCAGTCGAACTGAAGCTTGCCGACAAATGGACAGGCCCCGAGCTTTTTGAGCGAATGGAAAATCAATTATGCGGTGACTACCTCCGTGATCGGAGGTCAGCGCGCGGCCTTTTCGTTCTTGTGTATCTTGGCGAAAAGACTGGCTGGGTTGTTCCGGGCTCGGTCAATAGCGTAGATTTCAACGGACTCGTCGCGGCACTTCAGGATCACTGGGAACAACTTTCACCAAAGTTTCCCGGCGTTGACGATATCACCGTCATCGGAATCGACTTAACCGCGAGATCGAAAAAACCGAACTCGTAAGGTACTGACTACCAAGATGCGGCCAATCGTGTCTTCGTTGTGATCAAGTAAGCCTCAGCCTTGAGCAGAGGGCTTTTTACTGTTTTCGACTGCTCTTCGCCCAGGGGACCTGTTCAACTTCTCCGACCCAGCGGGGATTGAGTTGATTTGAGTATACGCCGGAAAAGCCTGACAGCCGCAGAATCAGCATTTCAATGTACCATTGCGCAAGACGCCATGCCTCGCTGACACAGGGGCCTATTTTGATGCTGAGGCGTTTACCTGGATGAACAAGTTCATTGCGGATTTTCACAACGGCATCAGGACCGTCTTTCCAGATACCTGCCCTTTTTGCGCTTCGCAGACGTGAAGCGCTTTTCGGTAACGCTGTCGGGATTCCGTGAGCTTCCAACAAACGCCGTATCCGGTCTGCGGCATTGCCAGCCGATGAAAGCCCCATACGGGGTAATACGGCATATGAGAGGGATTCGAGTGCCGCCTGTGCCAGCAATAGGGCACTGTCAACGCCTGCACCGGCCCGGTTTCCGCGAAGATACCAATAGATCGCGCGCGAGGCTGCAGGGCCAAGATTGGCGTCCTCAAGCAATGCAGTGAAGCCAGGATATACCTGCGCGAGGCACTCCCCGTGGTGAACGTCAAACCAACCCCGGGTCGCCTGCCATCGTGAGGACAGGCGCATCGACAAATCCTCGTACACAATTTGATCGTTCTTCGAGACACCGGTAACACCAAATACCGGGGTCCATGCACCTTGTGCGAATGACAGAAACGTACTCAACTGGTTTAGCGCGCGTTCGGTTGCCCCAACGCCGAAAGCCTTGCCGTCCGACCTTGCAAGCCGCCCGACATGCGTAATGGCATAGCCACCATCCTCTTTTAGCTGTTTGACGAGCTTGTTGGTATTTGGAAGAGCGTGAAGGTCGATGGCCCATTCGCCGTTGGTCAGCCTGACGTGACCAAGGCGCATGTGGTTTCCGGCGTTCTCGTAAGCCAGATCGGTCCCGCCCGCGCCGGTGCTGAAAAACTCCGGGAAATTGATCATGTGGAAGTCCGCGGCACGCAGCCGTACCCGGCGGTCACGGCACAAAGTAATGCGGCTGATTTTGGGCAGGTATTCTATGTTCACGCCCGAGCTGGAATGATTACTTTTTAGGGCGAAGGCCGGGACCGGCTTGGCCGTGTCGCCCACACGAATCATAGTGGCATCATGCCCGAAGGCGGGGAACTGATCGTAATGGTCCGAATGCACGGATATGAGAACACGGTTCTCAGGCAGAAGACGGAGTTCCAGTCTGCCTGATGCGTGCACTGATTTGCCGCCGAAGCCAATTTCTACAGGCAGCTCTCCCAGCGCAATCGGAGCGTTGGCATTTTCGGACTGATATTTGGGCTGGATGAGCATCTTGTTCATGACAGCGATTTGTGAAAACGTTGACAGGATGTCAGGCCATGCCGTCGATCATCCCTGATCGTAACATTCTATGATTTGCAGTAGCCTTCGGGCTCATGACGGCGAGGGTAGTGAAGCAAAAATTCCTCTCGCCTAGTCTCGATATTATTAGCCATCAACGAGCAACGGCAAGTCGATTAGCCACTTTTCAAACCATGTCGGCCCCTCAGGGTTGTGACACCGCTACCTGTAGCCAACACTACTTATAATAAGGCCTGCGTATCTCTTGCGGACAAGGTGGCAAAAGCTCCACTTCGCGTTGCTCGCTAAAAACGGTGTGGAACGAGCCTTCACGGCGACTGAATTACTGGCCAAATTGAACAATGTTGTCGACGAAGAAATCCGCCGCTCACGCTTCTGGCCGGCGAAGGTCAATGCGTTGGGCAACGCGGTGGAACGGGCGGCCCCCGCTATTACGGCAGAAGGGTATTTCCGTCTCCAAGCGGCACACGGGCGACCGTCGTGTGATCGTGCTGACGATGGCCTAAATGATCAGTTTGATCGACTAGAACGTTCTGATCACTGTCGTTGCGGTATCGTCAATGACAAGATCATAGTCGTTAGTCTGTAGTGTGCCGGCGGGAAAATCTTCCGGAATTTCAGATACGGCGAGCCTGTATCCAGAAGCATCCAACCAGCGTATGCGGTTGGGCGATCTGATAGGGATAACCGAGTATCGCCCCAGTCTACCATCCGTGCCCGAGAGTTCTGCTGGAATCGGTCTGCGACGTGCGACATGCTTGCGCTCCGGCCGAATCGAGCGTGACCATTTGAGGAAACGGCGCGGATCGATTTGATCTTCTGCAGTGTCAGCGCCTTCCATGTCTGCGGCAAGCCATTCGAGGAAGCCGTCGCGCATGCCGGCGGCTTCGCTACGGGATTTAGCCAATCCCATGGAGAGTGCGAAGGCCACGAAGGGTTCGAGCGTGCCCCATCGCAGTAGTTCTTTGGCCCAGAACGCAAACCATGGAAGTTTTGTCACATCTTTCCATGTGTCGAGCGTCGGTGTGTCAAGTGGATCGTCGGAGCCTTCTGACCAAGCGCGCGCGACAACAGCGCCGATCGCAACGCCGAGCCTGAATTCGAGATTGTCGGAGACGAAAATCTGCCAAGCACGAAGGTCCTGCGGCTCGGGTGCTTCGGCGTCTGAGACCATCATCCACCATGCGAGAACCTGCGGCCAGTTTTCGTATAGCGCGCGTCCCATTTCTGTGTCGCGCACAGAAAAACCAAAACCACCATCGTGTGCGACGACTTCCCCGAGACTAACGAAGACCGCGAACCTGTGCCCTTCGTCCAGGCCGCCGTAGCTCTCAGTTTCTTCCAGAATCGTGTGCAGCGTCATCGCAGTTTTTCCGAACCGGCGGCCGACATGAGGCGAATAGCCGTAGTCATAAAGGCGCTTTCGCTCATCCGCATCTGGATAAACTGTTTCAACAACACCATAGCCGCGTTTGACGAAGGCTTCCTCCATCCATGCTTCGCGAGCGACCGAAACGCGTGTGAATGTCTTCTGCCATAGGCTAGCGAGCATCTCCTCTGCTCCAGCTGCAGTTGTTGCCACACCGCCGATGGTCTGTGCTTCCTCGATGGCGGATAGGATCAAGCTGTCAAGCTCGTCGAGACTGTCTGCAAGTCGCGCTTCCGCGGTCGGGGACGCTTGTCCAACCAAGTCGGAGACGTCGTAGGGTGCTGTCGCCTCAAGCCAATTGAAGAAGTCATCATCGTCATCGATACCCGGCAGGCGCATCGCCTGTTCACGGATCGCTGACAGGAGGACTGCGAGCGGACTTTCGTGGTTGCTCTCTCCATGCGCATCATTGTTGAGGCGCCTTAAAAGATCTTCGTATTCAGCTTGGCGCTCCCTTACCTGCTTGCGCTGCGTTGATAAGGTTCCCTGCGCGGTCGTTGACGGTGCCAGCGGCAAAGCAACAAGCGTCAGTCCTTCCATTCCCTTCGCTGCGCCCGGGCGCCCGGCGCGGCCAGATAGGTTACGAAACTCGGAAGTCGACATTGGGTATTCCGACCGACGCTGGCGGGCCACATCGAAAAACGTTCGCTTGAGGGACGGAAGAAAGATCATGTCGAACGGAAGATTTACACCTTCGGTTAGCGTCGCGGTCGCTACAGTGATCCGGCAGATCGACCGATCGATCAGAGCAACCATCATTCGACGAAGCCGCTGTGGCATCTGGCCGTGGTTGGTCGCAATACCGCGGTCGAGAAGACGGTACTCAAAGGATTCTTTGCCACAATAATCCAAGCAGACGGATCGAGCCTCGGCAAATAACTCGGCTTCTCGTCCATCTTCAGGAGGCGCGAAGCTTGGAATGTCTTCCCAGCCCGGTAGGTCGAAGGCATCGGCGTACCAGCCCATAGTCCTTTCTGGCGCCTGCGAGATTGAAATCAGGATGCGGCGATCGTCGTCGCTTAGGTGGAGCGCGGTCCATAGAATGGTGTTTTGGGTAAAGTGATTTAGACTGTTCCTAATGGTTGATGCAGGCTGCGGCATCGGCGAAATTCGCAGAGGGATATAGATGGAGCCAACCCCTCTAACTGTTAAAGGCTGATCGTTTAGGCGATCGAGCTCGATGCGGGGTGAACCTGCAGAAACTTCGAGCACGCCAAGCGCTTGCCGCGTGCTACGGTAGTATGAACCAACAGGTTCGGCTTCATCATCGGACTCGATCCACCGCGCCACGGGATTAGCAGCGCCGCCGGCGACCGCTGTCAACGCGATGCGGACGATGTCCGGCTTGCGAGTGAGAAGTCTGGAAATGAAACTCTCTAAACGGATTGCTCTGTTGGTGTGCTCGGCAAGGCTTTCACGTTCCCGCTCATTGTTTTCGACTACTACCTGATGTGCTTCGTCGACAATTAGGAGTTTGAGCCGCGCGAGAAGTATCGGGCCGAGATATCGCATCAGTGCATCGGCCTTCTCCACGGTTGCGATTAGAACGGTGGGTGTTTCTGAAGTAAGCCAAGCATCGGTAATGCCCCAGTCTGAACCACCGTAGAGGCCGGTTATCAGAAATTCGCGTCCGAGCTCGGTGCCGAGTTTGGCTTCGACTTCTCCTGCGAGCGCGCGCGACGGAACAACATAGAGGGCGAGCGGCGCGTGATACCCATCCGTTTTTTCCAGAACCAATAGTTCCTTCAGGATTGCTAAGTTGGCAACAAGGGTCTTGCCCGAGCCTGTTGGTGTACAAAGCGCAAATGAAGAGTCGCTAAGCAGCCGGTCGATGCCCTGCTTCTGAGCCTGCCAGAGTATGCCGCGACCGCGCGCGTACTGCCTGCGTGCGAAGGCATTTGCGTCAGCTGAGCGATCCGGATTGAGATCGGCTAGGCGCCGCATGGGTTCGTAGATTGTGGCTTTTCCAAAACGCTCGCAGGTCGAACGCAAAAAGAACGCGAGCGTTGCCACATCATCGGGCGCGGTTCGTACAAGCAGGCGCTCGACATCACGAAGCCGGTCGAGCGCTACTCCAAACCTCTGGAAATCGCCACGACGTAGGGACTGGGACGCGAGGCCAATACAGCGGACAAGTTCGACCGTACTAAACCATGCGGAACTCTCGCGGGTGCTGGCTCCGAAATATCGCGCTTCCGAGCCCGGCTCGGTGAGTTTCTTATTCTTGTCCCAAAAACGTGCAGCCTTTCTGAGAACGCCATCAAAATCGGCTTTGAGAAAATCCGCGAACAGGCGTGAACCACGATCATCAGACGAGACCTGACGCAAAAGACCCGAGGCCATAGCAGGAAGGTCGCCCAACTGGTAGCAGCCGGCTGCAAACAGTGCTGTTGGTATATCCGATCCGATGGTGTCACGAGACCTTGCGAGCCATTCGAGAAGTTCGGCGGCGCGCCTAAAGGCAAGCGCAGCTCTTGCAGGATCACCACCCTCGACACTGAAGAGAATTTTTCCCGCACGGATCAGATGTCTTGCTTGATCCAATGTTGTCTGGGAGTCATCGTCAGACCATCGGATAACTTCGACGTCCCAGGTTGTCTGCATGCATCGCACGAAGGAACGCGCCTGCAGCGAACTCAAGACACCTTCCAGGGCGAGATCATTTTGAATTGCGGCTGCAAGTTCAACGCGCTGTGCATCAAATGCTGGCATCGGCCGCTACCTTCGCCCAGAGACCACCGTAAATCGTGTTTATAACATCATCGCCGTCTTCGATGATCATCTCAACAATCTGCAGGTCCCGGCCAGCCTCGTATTCGAAAGGCACATCCTTCCATGGGATGAGCGACGTAGCTTTTTTTCGCTTCTTAGCAGGACCACCCGCAAGAAGTATGAGATCAGTCCGTTCAACAGGATCAGGGTTCCTGTGTGCCAGAATACGGTCTAGCGATGCTATGACGGAAGCGTATTTGTCGGGTTCGCATTCATGCAATATCGTGTGAAGTTGCTCGAGACCCAGTGGCACGGCAAGTGCTCGATTTACCTCATGCCAGACACCTTTGTTGTTGTGGACCTTTTCGCCCTCGGGTCCGGATTTCGGACCTAACATTACTGTATCGAGCACCGATTTGGTCCAGCTTCCGCGCCATTTGGCTTCGCCTGCGATGAAGCGATTCACATTGCCTTCTTGGTCGACCACAATTGCAATAAAGTCGTCTCCCTTCCGACCAAGCACCTCGCGTTTGCGATCTGGGTCACGGTTGAGCGTGTAGATATACTGGCCAGCATCTTCGTGATTGCGAAAGAGAAACACGGGAATGACCCATTCGTGCTCGCCTATGAATTTGTAGGCCTCCGTGAACATGCCAGACATAACCTCACCGAATAGGCCTTTTCGTGTTTTGAGAGGAAGTGCGACGGGATATTGTCCGATGCAACCGATCTCATCATTATCAGGATGCAGGCTGATGCGGGCCAGCTTGTGAAAGCATTCCCTCGCGTCCAGATGTGCAGACTCGAAATACTGGATCATTGCATCAATGATCTCAGTGTCTACCGACTGTTTTTGCTCTAATAGCAGGTGTCCATAATTTCCTACTTCACTCGGGTAATTGATTAGCCACTTATTTAGTGCCTTTTTTGGTGGAGGAGCAGTGTGCATATCTGATATTCATCAACGCTAATGATCTGATTCGTGACTGCATAGAATCCTACAATTTTCTACATTTTATGCGAATCGCATTTCTAAGCTTGCTCTGTGCTGATTTCGATTCTGGGCAGCGTTTGTAGTAACTGCTTCCGTCGCAGCTGTGGCGCGTGTAGCTCATTTGCTTCTCGCCCCGCGCCCCTTCCCGTTCGAACGCATCACGTTGGAACTACCCGTGTGGCATGGCAGTCGCTACTGGCTGGCGCTGATCCGTGGCGCTCTCAGACTGGTCTCGGCTGCAGCAATGAGGGGGGTGGGTCAAATCTCTACAACCCCTCGGCGCCCGGACCCGCGCCCCTCTCATTTGGAGATTTTTTCTTGTCGTGACCGAATTTCGGTGCCTCGGAAAAAGCCGAGGAATCGGCAATTAGTCAACACTATGAATTCGTTGAAGAAATTTAGGCGACGGTGCTTGAGTGGCCGGATTTCGTCGGATTTTTCCCCTTATTGAGCCTAACGACTTCTGACGGCTCCTATCGGCTTTGCCTCCCACGCCAAGCCATTGAAATCATGTATTTCCTAACGGCTCTGACGACTTTAACAGACCATCTTATCTCTTTTTGAGAAGAGGAAGAGTTCGCGGTCAGGAGCGTGCTTAGCTGATATGTCGAATTGCGCCTGGGCTGGGTGGCCGATCGGTGGCTGGTGGATATCCCGCAAATCGCGCTTGAAATCTACCGTGCTGCTTACAATGCGCTTACAAAATCTTAGCGATGAAAACTCAAGTATCGGTATGCTATTGAAAATATTGGTGATCCCGACAGGATTCGAACCTGTGACCCTCAGATTAGGAATCTGATGCTCTATCCTGCTGAGCTACGGGACCGATGCGTTCGTCGCGGGTCAATCCATAACCGAAGCGGACAATTCCGCCAACCCCGCCGTGAGGTGTAGCCGACCGGTTCGCCCGCGACATGAAATAGTGTTGCGTGTGTGGCGCAGCTTAGGTAGTCAGCGCGCGAGAACAACACGCTTCGCCGGCTTTCGTCACGGCGATCCTTCGGTGCCGGCGCCCTGCTCTGCGGGGCTTGCACTGCCGAACAGGGTTGGAGATACAGGGTGGCGCTTCGCGGAAATGGTCGGACGCCAGACTATTCCTGCGGGAAACGCTTTCCCCAGAACGGAGTTGCAGCATGCGCGTAGCGATGATCGGCACGGGTTATGTGGGCCTTGTATCGGGGGCCTGCTTCGCCGATTTCGGCCATGATGTCACCTGCATCGACAAGGATGCGGTCAAGATCGAATCGCTCAAGGCCGGGCGGATGCCAATCTACGAGCCCGGTCTGGACGACCTTGTAGAAGCCAATGTTCGCGAGGGGCGGCTGTCGTTCACGACAGATGCCGAGACCGGCATCAAGGATGCCGACATCGTGTTCATCGCAGTCGGCACGCCGACGCGACGCGGCGACGGCCATGCCGATCTTTCCTATGTCTACGCGGCGGCCGAGGAGATCGCGAGTCTCATCCGCGACTACACGATTGTCGTGACCAAATCTACCGTGCCGGTGGGCACCGGCGACGAGGTCGAAGCGATCATCGCCAAGACGAATCCGCAGGCCGATTTCGACGTCGCTTCCAACCCGGAATTTCTGCGCGAAGGCGCGGCGATCAGCGATTTCAAGCGCCCGGACCGGATCGTGGTCGGCGCGCATACCGAGCGCGCCGTCGCGGCGCTGCGCGAACTCTACCGCCCGCTTTATCT
>JAGRLL010000296.1:0-3737 GCA_020441855.1 Nitratireductor sp. | reverse complement strand
CTGTGCGACGCCGTCGGGGCCAATGTGCAACAGGTTGCGCATGGCATCGGGCTGGACAAGCGCATCGGCCCGAAATTCCTGCATGCCGGTCCCGGTTATGGCGGCTCATGCTTCCCCAAGGATACGCTGGCGCTGTCGAAGACCGCGCATCAGGCGGGAAGCCCGGTCACCATCGTCGACACCGTTGTGGATGCCAATGCGAGACGCAAGGAATCCATGGTGGAACGCATTGTCGCCGCGGCTGGCGGTTCGGTCGACGGCAAGACCATCGCGATCCTGGGCCTGACCTTCAAGCCGAATACCGACGACATGCGCGAGGCGCCGAGCCTCGTCATCGTGCCGGCACTGCAAAAACTCGGCGCCAGCGTCCGCGCCTTCGATCCGGAAGGCATGGAAGAAGCGGAAAAGTTCCTGTCGGACGTGGTCTATTGCGACAATTCCTGGGCCTGCCTGGATGGCGCCGACATGGCGGTGATCCTGACCGAGTGGGATCAGTTCCGTGCCCTCGATCTGGAGCGCATGGCCGTATGCCTCAAGGATCGCGTGCTGGTCGATCTGAGGAACATCTATTCGCAGGAGGAGGCAAAAGACAGTGGCCTTTCCTATCATTCGATCGGCCGGCCGGCATCCGTGAAGGCGATCGGCTGAGCTCTCTTGGCGCAGCGCGGGCGGATCGCGGCGTTTTCGTGCCGGCGTCGGCCGCTGGCACCTTAATTTTGGCTGAAAAATCTGATAACAGGCGAAGCAGAATACCGGCAGGGGCAACGCCGTGGCAGAGCAGCCGACCGGTTATCGCGATGCTGGATTTTGGTTATTTGCCTGACAAGCCGATCTCGATCATGACAATAGTCCGCGCCCGGATTTCCGGTCCTGCGCGCAAGGTCGCCGTCATGCTGGCTGCAGCCCTGGCGCTGCAGGGTTGCGTGCTGTCGGCGCTACAGGACGTCAAGAGCGAGACGAGCCTGTCCTCGAGCTTCGTGCGGCCGGACGACCCGCAGGAGGCCATCGGCGCGCGCGAACACCCGCTGGTGCTTGCCAAATATGGCGGCGAATACCGCAACGCGGAAGCCGAGAAGGCGCTGGCGCTGGTGGTCGGGCGGCTGATCTCGGTGTCCGACGATCCCTCGCGCGTCTACAAGGTCACCATCCTCGACACTCCCAAGGTCAACGCCTTCGCGCTGCCCGGCGGTTTTCTCTACGTGACGCGCGGCCTGCTGGCGCTCGCCAACGATTCCTCCGAGATTGCGGCGGTGATCGCGCATGAAATGGGCCATGTCATCGCCAACCACGCCATCCTGCGTCAGGAGAAGATGAGCTCGGCGCAATTGGGCGAAGATGTCGTGCACGAGGTGCTGGGCAACACTGTCGCGGCGCGTGTGGCGCTGGCCGCCAACCAGCTCAAGCTTTCGGATTTCTCGCGCGAGCAGGAATTGCAGGCCGATGCCATCGGTATCCGCATGATCGGCCGGGCGGGCTTCGATCCGTTTGCGGCGGCCCGTTTTCTCGAGACGATGCAGGCCTACCAGTCCTTCAAGTCCGGCAAGGCCGCTCTCGACGACGATTTCACCTTCCTGTCCAATCATCCCACCACGCCGCAGCGCATCAAGCTGGCGCAGCGCCATGCGCGGTTCTTCGGCGCGCCTGGTATCGGCGAGCGCGAGCGCGAGCGCTACCTCACCGGCATCGACGGGCTCCTCTACGGGGATGCCGCGGATGAAGGCTATGTACGCGGCCGCGTATTCTCCCATGCGCGGCTCGGCATCACCTTCACGGTGCCGGAGGGTACACGCATCGACAACCAGCCCAAGGCGATCATCGTCACCGGCCCCGGCGAGGCGGCGACACGTTTCGACGCGGCCGTGCTGGGGCGCTGGCACTCGCTTGAGGACTACCTGAAAAGCGGCTGGGTGAACGGGTTGCGGGAAGATACGGTTTCGGCGGGCACAACGGCGACCGGCCTGCCCCTGGCTTCCGCCGACGCACAGGCCGAGGGTTGGGATTTCCGCATCAAGGTCATCCGCATTGAAAAGCAGGTCTATCGCTTCATCACCGCCGCGCCGGCCGGCCAGGGGATGATCGCGGGGGTTTCGGACGCCATTACCGATACGTTCCGCCAGCTAAACGACACGGAGCGCAAGGCTCTCGCGCCGTTGCGGCTTCATGTCGTGACGGTAGGGCAGGGCGAAAGCCTTGGTCAACTCGCGGCCCGGATGAAGGGCACGGACGAGCCATTGAAGCTGCTACGGCTGCTCAACGGGCTCGGGCCTGCCGACCTGCCGGAGCCGGGCTCGAAGGTCAAGATCGTCTCGGACGGCTAGATCGTTTCGTCTGTATTCCCGATCGAAGAAACGATCTGTCATTTTGCCCGGCTGCAATTGCGCGCGGAAATCCGGTTTTACCGGAATTGCCTCGGCACTCGCGCGCTGCGCGCGCGTTCGGCGATGATGGGGCTCAGGACGGCTTGGAGGAGAAGTCCCCGGTCGATTCCAGCGCTTTCTTCAGCTTTTCCAGCGCCCGGCTTTCGATTTGGCGAACCCTCTCCTTCGAAATGCCCAGTTCGTCGCCCAATTGCTCCAGCGTGGCCCCGACCTCGTTGAGACGGCGCGACTGGATGATCTTGCGTTCGCGCGGGTTGAGGACGTCCATGGCGTCGGCAAGATGGGCGAGCCGCCGTTCCCCATCGATGACCGATTCCACCGTTTCGTCGGGTAGCGGATGCTCGTCGACCAGAAAGTCCTGGCGCTCGCTCGCCGAATCGTTGTCCTGCGCCACCGGCGCGTTGAGCGATGCGTCGGGACCCGACAGGCGCGAATCCATGCGGGCGACATCGTTGACCGAGACGCCAATCGCCTGGGCGAGTTCCTTGTAGAGCTCGTACGAACTCGCCGGCTCGCCATTCTTGAGGATCTGCGCGCGCAGGCGTCGCAACGAGAAGAACAGCGATTTCTGCGTCGAGGAGGTGCCGCCGCGCACGATCGACCAATTGCGCAGGATGTGATCCTGTATCGAGGCGCGTATCCACCATGTGGCATAGGTCGAAAAGCGTACGCCGCGTTCGGGGTCGAAGCGTGCTGCGGCTTCGAGAAGGCCGATATGGCCTTCCTGGATGAGGTCGTTCATCATCAGGCCGTAGCGGCGAAAGCGCGCCGCCACCGAAATGACCAGACGCATATGGGCGGAGGTGAGGCGGTGCAGCGCCTCCTGGTCCTTGTCCTGCGCCCAGCGCACGGCAAGATCGTATTCCTCTTCGCGCTCCAGATAGGGTGCGGCGACGGCGGCCCTGATCAGCCTGGCATCGGCATTGACGTTTGAAACCATGATCAAACCCCTTTCCGATCTATATACGCATCAGCGACGGCATTAGTTTGCCGCAAGGCGGAAATACATCGTCAAATAAATGTGAACGATTGCAGCAATGCAAAAAGGCCCGGCGTTGGCCGGGCCTTTGTTCAGATCGGGCCTGCTTCCAGGCGCGTCCGGTAAGCCTCGATCAGGCAGCCTCTTCCTGCTCGGCTTCCTCGGCCTTGGGTCCGCGGCGCGGGCCCTTTGCGAGGAACTTCTCGACCAGAACCACGGCTTCCGTGGTGGAGATCTTGTTCACTGAGGAAATCTCGCGGGCCATGCGGTCCAGTGCGGCCTCGTAGAGCTGGCGCTCGGAATAGGATTGCTCGGGCTGGTTTTCCGAACGGTAGAGGTCGCGGACCACTTCGGAGATCGCGATCAGGTCGCCGGAATTG
>JAGRLL010000295.1 GCA_020441855.1 Nitratireductor sp. | reverse complement strand
TCGAGAGAGGACGCCTATCGACTGGTCCAGCGCAACGCCATGAAGGTCTGGGAACAGGGCAAGGATTTTCTGGAGGAATTGCTGGCCGATTCCGAGGTCATGGCCGCCCTGTCGGAAAACGAGGTGCGCGAAAAATTCGACCTCGGCTATCACACAAAGAACGTCGACACGATCTTCGCCCGCGTTTTCGGCAACGCCGTGAACCGCTAGGGAGCCGCAAATGGGGCTACGGACCAACAGATTTGCAGCCCCATTGAACGCCTTGCGCGGCGGCTTGATATGGCTGTCCGGACTCGTCGGGATCGGCCTGATCTTTCTGGCATGGGCATTCCACGATTCTGGTGGCGAGCAACGCGAACTCGCCGCCCGCCTGGCCGCCCTGCCCGACGTACATGCGGCGCAAGAGGGTGACACGGTCGTGGTGGAAGGCGAGATTGGCGAAACCACGCC
This sequence comes from Nitratireductor sp., assembly GCA_020441855.1. Taxonomy (GTDB): domain Bacteria; phylum Pseudomonadota; class Alphaproteobacteria; order Rhizobiales; family Rhizobiaceae; genus BOKV01. Next base: position 10,347 of record JAGRLL010000295.1, on the reverse strand, counting down.
CTTGCTGCGCGATGAGTTCGCCGCCTTTGTCCGCATCCAGCGCCAGGCCGCCTATCGCGGCTCCGTGGATGTCGTCATCGAAACAGCCAGGCAGCCGCTCGATGTCGTCACGGTTACCGGCAAGGTTCGAATCGAAAACCGGGATTACGCCTTCGACGACCGCCCTCTTGACTGGGCGGCCGAAGAACGGCTGGAAACGCCCGCCCGCGCGACCGAAGGTGCGATCACCATTTCCGGCTTCACCCATGGCAGCCCTGTCGTCGCCATTGCCAGGGTCGAGCGGCAATCCACCTCGATTGGAGAAACGGTGCTGGTCCATGCGGAAACAATCATGGCGGGGCCGCTCGACAAGCTCGCCAACCAATTGCGTGGCAGCGCCGTGAAGGGCGACGCCGCCATTCCATGGATGCTTGGTGGCGCACTTCTTCTACTGCTCTACGCGTTCTGGGAAGGCCGGCGGCTTTATCGCAACTGAGCGAAGCGGCCGGGCAAGACCGGTCACAATTCCTGCGCACGGCGATATTTACCGACATACTTTCCACCGGGAACGCATCACGATGTTGACTCTGCCCACCACGGACTGATTTCTGGGCGCAATGAAAACCACCGACGCCGAAATCCTCATCGTACCGGGCTACAAGGGCTCCGGCCCCGATCACTGGCAGACACGCTGGGAAACGAAACTCTCCGCAGCGAGGCGCGTCGCCATGGGCGACTGGCACAAGCCGGTCTTCGAGGACTGGCGTGACAATCTCGTCGAAGCCGTCGAGCAGGCCGAAAAGCCGGTGATCCTCGTCGGCCATTCTATCGGAGCGCAGGTCATTGCGCAGGCCGCCGACCTGTACAACGGACGTGTCGCCGGCGCGTTTCTCGCTGCCCCACCCGACGTCGAGAACCCGTCGATCCGCCCGCGCCATCTGCTGACCTTCGGGCCCTATCGCCGCGATCCGCTGCCCTTTCCGTCGGTGACGATCGCCAGCCGTTCCGATCCGTTCTGTCCCTTCGACAAAGCCGAGGAAATGGCTGGAAGCTGGGGTTCGCTGTTCATGGACGCCGGCGACAGCGGCCATTTGAATCACGAAAGCGGCCATGGACCGTGGCCGGAGGGCCTGATGGTGTTCGCCCGCTTCCTCGCCCGCATCAAGGCATGACGACGACCGCCGACAAGCGTCGCCTAACTGTCCGTTAACCATGTTTGTTTACCTTTTTCCCGTTGTTCACGGGATGGACGGACATGTTTCCTGGCAGATTGGCTCTTTTTGTCGGCGCGCTTTGCATGCCGGTTTTCCTTGCATATCCCTGTCTCGCCGCCGATCGGCCTTCGATCGTCGAGGCGCCGGGCGACCTGACCGACGGCACTGGCGGCTGGTCGAACCGCGTCGACTTCGCATGGGGCGTGGCGGTCACCTCCAACTATATTTCCTCTGGCGAAACACAGTCGAACGACAGGCCGGCAGTACAGGCCTATGCCGAATTGTCCGCCGGCATCGTTTATGCGGGAGCGTGGATTTCCTCCATCGAGATCGAACCGGACAACGCCGAACTCGATCTGTATATGGGATTGCGTCCGACATTCGGTCCAGTCGATCTCGATCTCAACTACACGCGCTACATCAACGACAAGACCGGCGATTGCTGCGGGGATTTCAACGCCAAGGCATCGCTCAAGGCTTCGGATTTCCTGACGTTGAGCGGCAAGTTCACCTACGATCCGCAAAGCCACGATCGCTCCGCGACCTTCGGCACCGCAATTGCGCTCAATGACAGCCTGGAATTTTCCGCCGAACTCGAACAGGACCTCCTCAGTCACGACAACAACTGGAATGCCGGGCTGAAATGGCAGGCCAGCGACACGATCTCGTTCGACCTGCGCTATCACGATTCCGAACTCTACGATGAGCGATACGTCTTCACGCTCGCCTACGATTTCTCAACCGCGGATTGAAAACCGGCTACCGCGCGACCCGTCGGTCGCGGCGGTCCACAAATTTCATGGAATCCTTTCATCCCGTTTCGACCATCCCGGTTGGTCGTCAAATCGCGCCATGCTAGCCTCCGCGACAGTGGGTCGAAATCATGGCTGAACGCGCCGTGACGCTTCCAGGTGATAACAAAGAGAAAAATGGATACCCGCGCTCAACGCCCAATGCCTGCCTGGTCGATCCTGGGCACGCAGGACCCCCAAACCGTTACCTCGGACTGGCTGCCGGTCGAACCGGTTGCAATCGATGGCGTCCGCGTAAAGGAGGTCAGAAACGTTCCGACCGGCACCGGCGCGCTTACGGAGATGTTCCGCACCGACTGGGGGCTGGACGATTTGCCGGTTACCCAGGTCTTCCAGCGCACCATGGAACCGCATTCGATCTCGGCATGGCATGCACATGATATCGCGACGGATCGCCTGTTTTGCGGCCTAGGCAGGGTTCGGATCGTACTGTTTGATGCGCGCATCGGCTCACCCAGCCACGGAGAGGTCTGGACACGCATCATCGGTGTGGAACGTCCGCAACTGGTGATCGTCCCGCCGGGCGTATGGCATGGCGTGCAGTCGGTCACCAGTACCATGTCGATGGTCATCAACATCGTCGACCACGCCTACGGTTACGAGCAACCGGATCATTGGCGGCTGCCGCCCGATACCGACAAGATACCTTACCGCTTCCCGGCCTGAGCGGCGGGCACAGTGACCGTCATGGCCAATCCGCCCCAAGTCTCGGTCATCATCGCCGCTTATGGCAGACCGGAAGTGCTACCGTATGCAATCGGGTCGGCGCTGGGCCAGACACTTCGCGAAATCGAGGTGATCGTGGTGGGCGATTGCGCCGGAGAGAACATCGCAAGCGTCGTGCGTTCGTTCGACGATCCCCGCCTGCGTTTCCACGATCTGCCGATCAATTACGGCGAACAATCCGGCCCCAACAATATCGGCGCCGATCTTGCCCGCGCCGACACCATCGCCTTTCTGAATCAGGACGATATCTGGTTTCCCGACCACCTCGACGTGGCGCTGACATGGCTTCGCGCCGCCGCATGCGATCTCGTCTATGCCCATGGCGCCGTCATGAAGGTAGAACCCGGCGGAGACTGTTCGCAGGCGAGCTACGAGATGACGGGCAACAGCCCCACCGGCCCTTACGACCCGATCGTCACCTATGCGCCCGCCTCGACCCAATTGCTGCGCCGGCACCTGCACCGCGAACTCGGCGGCTGGCGGCCCGGCGCGGAATGCCGTGGCGATTCCAGCCAGGATTTCTGCGTCCGGGCCTGGCGCTCCGGTGCGAGGATGCGCGCCGTGCCCCATCTGTCGGCAATCCTCATCCAGTCCGGCGCGAGACGGGATTCCTACGTCGAATCCGACTCGAGCGCTCACGACTGGCTCTCGTCCGCGATGCGCGCCGATCCCGAGGCATTGCGCGCATCGATCATGGACCGGTCTGTCCTCAAGGCAAAGCCGTTGACCCTGCCCCGCCGGATGAATCGCGCGGCGCGCCGCCTTCTCGTCCGGCTTGGATTTCAACCCCAGACCCTGCGCGTGCGCCCCTCCAAGCGCGCCATACCGGGCACCAAGATCGCGCGATTGCGCCAGACGAAAGGTCTGCCGCCATTGCTGCGTTCCGCCTCTGACCTGCCGGATCTGCGCTTCGCCCATATTTTGCGCCAGAAGCGAACCATTGCTTTGGACGAACCCGTCGATTTCGGTAATGCCGGCCAGGGTCGCTGGATGCGCCTGCGCGGCTGGGCAACGCCTTCGCGGCAAGCCTGCCGAACAAACGCCGACGCCGCCGAATTGCTGATCCTTCCGGACCGCATCCCGCGAAACGGCATTGTTGTCGAACTTCGCGGCACCATGGTCGGAAGCGGCACCAGTGTCGAGGTGCTGACCGGCGCCCGCAGGCTGGCGACATGGCCCCCCTCGCCTGCGACGCAGAGGGAACCCTTTAGAGCAGCCCTTGATGCCGATATGTTCTCGCCGCGTGAGCGCTACGCCGTCCTGCGTCTGGAGATCGACCGGGGCCGCGGAACGTCACAATCGGCGCTGGAGGTTGACGAAATCGTTCTGCGCGCACGTCCGGACTGAACGGGACTTGAGCAGTCTCTGAAACAAAAAAACCCGCCGGTTACCGGCGGGTTTCTTTGCGGTCGCTTGCGACCGATCTGCTGTCTGCCCGACTGGTCTCAGGCTTCCTTCATCACCTGCTCCATGGCGGTCTGCAACAACTCGTCCATGGTGCGACGAATCTGGTGGTCCGACTGGTCGATTTCAGCTTCGTCGAAGTCCGCGCGGATCTTGCGGAAGACGTCTTCGTCGCCCGGTTCCTCGAAATCGGAACGGATGACTTCCTTGGCGTAGGCTTCCGCGTCGTCGCCACCCTTGCCGAGCTTTTCGGCCGCCCACAGACCGAGCAGGCGATTGCGCCTCGCCTGGGCCTTGAATTTCAGCGCCTCGTCATGGGCGAATTTGTTTTCGAACGCCTTTTCGCGATCGTTGATCCCGCTCATCGCTATCTCCTGATGCCTCGCTCCAACCGTACCGGCTATATAGGGGAAGGTGGCCGTTATTTGAATAGGAAGTTTTGCCTGTCTGCGTTCGCGCGACAATCCCGCGCCGCCTGACGCTAAGCTGTTGATGAATGGCCTGACGCGACACCAGCCGGAACGCCATGGTTGTCTATTGACAGGCCATCAAGTAGTTTCCGCGAAAGGCCCTATCTGCCGGCGATTCCTCCTCGCCATACGGTAGACGCATTCGAAATTGCCGTCCGGCATTTCGGGTGCGTGCGAGCCGCCTTCCCGCGGGTTGAAAGCGGTAGTGGAAGAACATACCGGACAGGAATTTCCAGTCATGAGCAGACGCCGCCGAATCTACGAAGGCAAGGCCAAGATTCTCTATGAGGGTCCGGAGCCGGGCACGCTCGTCCAGTTCTTCAAGGACGATGCGACCGCGTTCAACAAGAAGAAGCACGAGATCGTCGAGGGCAAGGGTGTCCTCAACAACCGCATCTCGGAGTTCATCTTCTCCCACATGAACCGGATCGGCATCCCGACCCATTTCATCCGCCGGCTCAACATGCGCGAGCAATTGATCCGCGAGGTCGAGATCATCCCCCTCGAGGTCGTGGTGCGCAACATCGCCGCCGGCTCGCTGGCCGAGCGCCTCGGCATCAACGAGGGCGAGGTTCTGCCGCGTTCGATCATCGAGTTCTATTACAAGAACGACGAACTCGGCGATCCGATGGTCTCCGAAGAGCACATCACCGCCTTCGGCTGGGCCACCCCGCAGGACATCGACGACATGATGAGCCTTGCCATCCGCGTCAACGACTTCCTTTCCGGCCTGTTCCTGGGCGTCGGCATCCAATTGGTCGATTTCAAGATCGAGATGGGCCGCCTCTACGAAGGCGAGATGATGCGTATCGTCGTCGCCGACGAGATTTCGCCAGATTCCTGCCGGCTCTGGGACATCCAGACCAACGAGAAGATGGACAAGGACCGTTTCCGCCGCAACATGGGCGGCATGCTCGAGGCCTATCGCGAGGTTGCTCGCCGCCTGGGCATCATGAACGAGAACGACCCGACACGTCCTTCCGGCCCCGTCCTCGTCAAGTCGGACTAAGCGGCCTTGCCGCGCCAAACGAACCTGAATTTCACGAACAAGAAGAAGCCATGCTGATCCAGGCCCGCGTTACCGTCACTTTGAAGAACGGCGTTCTCGACCCGCAGGGCAAGGCGATCTCGGGCAGCCTTGCCGCGCTCGGCTTCGCCGGTGTCAACGCGGTGCGTCAGGGCAAGGTCTTCGACATCGCGCTGGAAGCGCTGGACCGCCGCACCGCCGAGGCCGACCTCAACGCAATGTGCGAGAAACTGCTCGCCAACACCGTGATCGAGGATTACGCGGTGGAGATCGTGTGAATGGAGATCAGGTGACATGACCGCCGCCGTTATCCTCTTCCCCGGCTCCAACCGCGACCGCGACATGATCGCGGCGCTGGAGAAGATCGGCGGGAAACCGCCGCTCACCGTGTGGCACACCGAGACATCCGTGCCCGACGCCGATCTTTATGTGGTGCCGGGTGGCTTTTCCTATGGCGATTATCTGCGGTCGGGCGCCATCGCCGCGCGCTCCCCCGTCATGGATGCCCTGCGTCGCCGCGCCGACGAGGGCCGGCTGATCCTCGGCGTATGCAACGGCTTCCAGATCCTGACCGAAGCAGGTCTGCTGCCCGGCGTCCTGATGCGCAATGCGGGGCTGAAATTCGTCTGCCGCGAGGTGAAGCTGAAGGTGGAGAATGCCAGCACGGCCTTCACCAGCCATTACCAGCCAGGACAGGTGCTGCGCTGCCCCGTTGCCCATCATGACGGCAATTATTTCGCCGATCCCGAAACGCTGGCCCGCATCGAGGGTGAAGGCCGCGTCGTCTTCCGTTATGCCGAAGGCACCAACCCGAACGGGTCGATCAACGATATCGCCGGCATTGTCAGCGAGGCCGGCAACGTGATGGGCATGATGCCCCACCCAGAAAACCTGATCGAGGCCGCCCATGGCGGCACCGATGGCAGGGCGCTGTTCGAAAGCGCGCTTGAAGTGGTTGAAGCCGCTTGAACACAAGCCCCCCGACCGCCGGAAGGATCGCCGCCCTGCTCGCGGTTTGTCTGCTTGTCGCCTGCCAGACGGGTTCTCCTTCGCAGGCGCTTGCCCTCAAGAGCAACGACAATCCGGTCGACATCATGGTCCGCATCGGCCGCACCGCGCAGGCCTGCTGGTTCGCTTCCAAGGACCCGGGCTTCGGCGGTTTCCGCCTTGCCGACGAGACGCATTCGCCGGCCGGCCGGCCGCGCCTTCTGCTGGTGCCGCGCCGCGATCCCGGCGGTCTGCCGAAACTGGTCATTTCGGCCGAGAAGATCAACGGTACGACCGATATCCAGGTCTACGGGCCGGCGCTGTCGACATCGATCGGCGCGCGCATAACCGGCGATGTCCGGCGGTGGACAACGGGCAGCACCGATTGCAGATAAAAAAAGCGGGTCGGAAACCGACCCGCCAATTTTTCCGGCAAAAGAGGGGATTGATATCTGCCGGAGTTCTGTTCCGTCTCGTGGTCCGGCTCAGTACCAGAACGGACGGCTTGCCTCGCGCAGGGCTTCGTCGCGCGAAACCCCGATATCACGCAACTGACGATCATTCAGGTTCATCAGCGCACGCCGGCTGCGGCGCATCTCGGCGGCTTTGGCGAAACGGGTAAAGACTGATCCGAGCATGTTGGCCTCCTTTTAGTACCAGATGGGACGACCGGCTTCGCGCAGCGCCTCGGCGCGCGTTACACCAATATCGTCAAGCTGCTGATCGGAGAGCCTCATCAGTTCCCTGCGGCTCTGCTGACGCTCGAAAGCGCTATGCACGCGCATCGCCATCGTCTCGATCGCGACGAAGAACTTGTAGGCATAGGAGGAAACGCTCGGTCCTACGACAACCGCTGCGCCGCCCCACCGGCTCTGAATTGTATCGATTGTGCTCATTTTCTTGTTCCGTTAGGAATGGGTTGTACGTGTCATTCTTGATGTTGCGCATTTGGCTTGACCGATACAATTTTGCAAGATACAAAATTGTCACCATGACAAATTGGCTGCCCGATCTCACGCAAGGCGATGGCCCGCTCTATCTGCGGCTGGCCGACCGCATCGAATCCGACATTGGCGAAGGCGTCCTGGAGCCCGGAATCAAGCTGCCACCGCAGCGCGATCTGGCCTTCGATATCGGCGTGACCGTAGGCACAGTAGGCAGAGCTTACGCACTTTTGCGCGAACGCGGCCTCGTTACCGGCGAGGTCGGACGGGGCACCTATGTCATCGACCGTTCCGAACCGGAAGTGCCGGCCGTGGCGGACAGCGGCGATATCCGTCCGACCACCGGAATGGACGGCACGCGCTTTCTGGACCCGCCCTCCGGCAAGCTTCGTCTGGACAACACAGCCGCGCCGGAAGTGGGGCAAGGCGATACAATCGGTACATTCCTGAGCCAGATTGTCCGCGAGAACGGCGCGGAAGTATCAGCCTATGCCCGCCGTTACCCCGACAGCTGGTTCGAGGCTGGCGCGCAATGGCTGGCGCGCGGCAAGTTCCGTCCGTCGGCGGAAGACATCGTGCCGTCGCTCGGCGCCCATGCCGCGATCGTGTCGGTCATCTCGGCGATGACTTCGCCGGGCGACCACATCGTCTTCGAACACGTCACCTATTCCCAGATATCGCGCTCGGCGGGCTTGCTTGGCCGGCGCACCGTACTGGCGCGCTCTGACGAGAACGGACTGATCCCGGAAGATTTCGAGCATGTCTGCGCCCAGCGCCACCCCAAGCTCGCCTTCCTGATGCCTTCGGCGCAGAACCCGACGCTTTCCACCATGTCGGCCAAGCGCCGCTACCAGATCGCCGACATCGCGCGGCGTTACAATGTGTGGCTGATCGAGGACGATCTTTACGGCTCGCTGGCGCGCGACACCAATCCGCTGCTCGCCGAATGCGCCCCGGACCGTACTTTTCTGGTCAACGGCCTTTCGAAATCGGTCGCCGCCGGCATTCGCGGCGGCTGGGTCGCCTGCCCCGCCCACACCGCGCAGCGCGTGCGCGTCGCCCACAAGATGATCACCGGCGGTATGTCCTTCCTGCTCGCCGAACTGTGCGCCCGCCTGGTCCTGTCCGGCGAAGCCGCCCAGTTCCGAGAAAAATCGATCGCGGAGAACAATGCGCGGCTGGAACTGGTGAGAAAGGCATTCAGCGGGCACGATTTCCGTATTCGGCCCAACATTCCCTTTGTCTGGCTGGCCCTGCCCGAGCCCTGGCTTTCCGGCACCTTCAAGAAGGCCGCTTTCGAGGAAGGCGTGCTGATCGACGACGAGGACGAATTCAAGGCCGGGCGCTCCGACCAGGTCTTCCACCGTGCCCGCATCGGCATTTCCGCGCCGCGCACCCGCAAGGAACTGGCGAGCGGCCTTGCAACGCTGCGCCGGTTGCTGGACGGTGGCCGCGCCGGCTACGACAGTTTCGGCTGAGCTGGGTTCAAGCGCGCAGAAAGCCCCGCCGGCACGGCCGCTATTGCACGCTGACGGCGACTGAGTTCTGGTAGACCTCGACCCTTATCCAGACATTCTCGTTGACGATCCGCCAACCGGCATTGCCCTCTATGTAGCCGTGCAGGATGAGCTGCTCCATGCGGTTACGATTCGCCTTGGAGGCAAAGAAATCGTCATATTCGTCGCCCGGGTCGCGCACGCCAAGGGCGTGGAAATTGGCGCGGTCCTGCCGGATGACCTGCCAGGGTGCCGTAAGGCGTGCACCACGGGAGTTGAAATGGTCGGCCGGGCCCAGAAAGGCCGTGTAGGTTTCCAGTATTGGTCCTTGCGCGTTCGCCGCCGCCAGGGGCACGCCAGCCGCCAGCACCGCCAGGCCGATCGCTGCAAAAAGACGTTTCGCTGTCATGGGTTCGTCCTTGTCATTGGGTTTGCGCCAATCTAGTTCGCGCGGCGACCATCGGCGTTGACTTTCGTCAAGGCGCAAGGCGGCATGCCGCCATGACCGTTTTTCCCCGATTTCTTCCCCGCTCCCGGCGATGAAAGGTAGGTCGCGCGCGCGCCTTGGGGTAAGAAGATACACCGCTTCCGGACCGTTTCAATCCAGATTGCCCGTTCGACCGATGACCATTGCCGACGATTCCGACGCCCGCAGACCGGTTTCCGCGCCGCCCGGCGATGCGCTCGCCTCGCTGATGGGGCTGATGGACCAGGTCAAGGATGTCTCACGGCGCTATTACGCACTCACCGGCAAACCGCTTGGCGTCACCGGCGAGGTCGCCGAGTACGAGGCGGCCCGCCTGCTGCGCCTTCAGCTTTCGCCGGCGCGCGAACCGGGCTATGACGCGCTCACCACCCATTCGCCCAGGGTCGAGAAATTGCAGATCAAGGGACGCGCCGTCGAACCGTCGAAACGCTATGTTGGCCGCGTGCCGAAAATCCGTCTCGAACCGCGCTTCGACGCCGCCCTTCTCGTCCTGCTCGACCGCAACACCATGGAAGCCCTCGAGATCTGGCGCGCCGCCTATGCCGATATCAAGCGCCGGTTGACCGAACCCGGCTCCAAATCCCGCAATGAAAGACTGTCGATGGGCATCAACCAGTTCCGCTCCATCGCCCAACTCGTGTGGTCCGCGTAAATGATACCCAACGACATCAAGATCACGCCCGAACTCGTCGCCGATCATGGCCTCAAGCCGGACGAATACCAGCGCATCCTCGACCTGATCGGACGCGAGCCGACCTTTACCGAGCTCGGCATCTTTTCGGCGATGTGGAACGAGCACTG
>JAGRLL010000294.1 GCA_020441855.1 Nitratireductor sp. | reverse complement strand
TGATTAAAAGTCAGTTGCTCTACCGACTGAGCTAAGCGCTCCCGCGTCTCGTTCGACTAGCTCTTTGCGCGATCGCCGAAGTCGGCGGCGATAGCCATGCGGGCTGTCGGTACGGGGGACAGATTCGCGAGGCCAAAGCCCCATGCGAAACGCGGCGGACCATAGGGAGCCGGTCCCGAGCGGTCAACCGCAAATTCACCTGAAATGAACTTCAAATTCAAGCAAGCCCTGCCATGGCCGATCGGGGTGCGTGTCCGGGCAAGACAATTGGCCGCTTTACGAAAGGGTGACTGTCATGTGAGGGGAGAATAGGTTACCGCCATCTCCCGGACGCGGTCACCTGTCCGATCACCCGACCCAGACACCTGACCCGGTCACCGGAAACGGCTCCGAACAAGGAGCCGCATTGCCCAACACGACGGCGGCGCGCGCCAAATGGATACCGAAACATGACGGCCGACATCACCTATCTGAGCGCCTTCCTGGCCGGTTTGATCTCCTTCATCACACCCTGCGTGCTGCCGCTTGTGCCGCCCTATCTTTGCTACATGGGAGGCGTTTCTCTGGAGAGCCTGACCTCCAGCGACGGCAGCGCTGCTCGGGTCGATGCAGGCAGGGGGGCGGCGCGCGTAATTCTTCCGGCGCTGGCCTTCGTCGCGGGCTTTTCGAGCGTCTTCATCGCACTCGGCGCCGGCGCATCGACGCTTGGCGCGCTGTTGCGCGCCCATATGGACGTGCTTGGCATCGTCGCGGGTGTGCTCATCATTGCCATGGGGCTGAATTTCCTCGGTGTTTTCCGGTTAGGGTTGTTCTACCGCGAAGCACGGTTCCAGGGCGCCGGTGGTGCGGGCATCGCAGGGTCGTTCATCATGGGGCTTGCCTTCGCCTTCGGCTGGACGCCCTGCATCGGACCGGTACTCGGCGTCATTCTCGCAGTCGCCGGTTCTCGCGAGACGGTAGGCGAGGGTGCGGCGCTGCTCGGTGTCTATTCGGCCGGGCTCGGTGTGCCCTTCCTGATTGCCGCGATGTTCGTGGGCCCGTTCATGGGGTTCCTCACACGGTTTCGCCGCCATCTGGGTATGGTCGAAAAGGTGCTCGGCGTGTTGCTGGTCATCACCGGCGTGTTGTTCCTGACCGGCGGCATGCAGCGCTTCTCGTTCTGGCTGCTTGAGACCTTTCCGGCGCTTGGGCAGCTCGGCTAGTTGGCAACGGGCGCGCGTTTGCGGAGAGGGCTTTTCAGGGTCGCCATGACGAGGCCGGTCAGCACGGTTGCGATTCCAATTGCGTGATAGGATTGGAACGGTTCACCCAGAACGATGACCGCGAGGCCGACACCATAGGGCGGCATCAAATACATGAAGATACTGGCGGTCGCCGCGCCCAGCCTGGAGATGCCGTACTGAAATCCGCCGAAGGCAAGCAGCGAGGACAGCAAGACGATACCGCCGATGCCCGTCCATGCTTGCGTGGTCACCGGCATGGGTTCGCCGAGCAGGAATTCAGCCAGCGCCACCGGCGCGAGCAGCAGTGCACCGGCGCTGGCGGACAGCCCGAAGAACGCCAGATTGTCGAGACCTTCCGACGGCCGCGAGCGCAGCAGGACCGAATAGAGCGCCCAGGCGATCGCCGCGCCGACGAACATCAAATCGCCGATGTTGAAGCGCATCGCCAGCAAGACCAAAAGGTCGCCGCGCAGCACGATGATCGCCACACCGGAAAAGCCGATCAGGATACCGGCGAATTCGCGCCACGAAACGGTACGCCCGTAGAAAAGCCGCTCGATGATCAGGATGATGAGCGGCGACGTGGTGTAGATCAGCGTGCCATTGGTCGCGCTGGTGAGGCCAAGCGCGAAATAGACGACGCCTCCGCATATCCACATGCCTAGAAACCCGAGCACCAGCCAGAGCCATGTACTGTGTCTTATCCAGGCGAGGGCCGCGGTGCGCGAAGCCAGTACCCAGGGCAACAGCGCCAGCGCGGCCAACCCCCAGCGCAGGAAAGCGAGGGTGAAGGGTGCGACTTCGGGAATGACGAGCCGGCCGAAAATCAGGTTCGATGAGAAGAACAGCGGCGTGATCAGCATGACGATAAAAGGCACGGCGTTCGAAGCCGCGCCCTGACCGGCAGTCGGCGCGGCTCGATCAGGTGCATTCATTGCCTTGCGATCACCTCGCCCTCGAACGGCACCGCGCGGCAGAGGATATCCTGCGGCAAGGCGAGGCCGCTGCAGGCCGTGAGCGCGTCGGCCTGCGTGGCAAAGGGGCCGACCAGCAGGCGTGCCTCCAGCCCTTCCAGCGTGTCTTTCAAGGTCGCGCGCGGTTCCAGACGGTCGAAACCGGCTTCCGCGTTCTGGCCGGCGATCCGGGCGAAACGGGCCGAAAGCTCGCTGAAGGACTGCGCGCCGCCCAGTTCCATGGCGTATTCGCGCGGCAGCGCAGGCTCAACCGGCTTCACCTTGGGTGGCGGGGGCGCGCTGGCGTTGATGTCGAAAGGCTGGCGGTTCAGCACGGTGACGCCGGGCTCTTCGGCAGACTTGCCGAACGAACTTCCGAAGGCGATGACGTCGCGCAGGTCCATTCCAAGAAAGACCATCCCGCCCACGAGAAGGACGCACAGGGCTGCCAGGACAGTCATGATCTTCACAAACATGGCGGACTACCCGGCAAGCGGGGCGGAAACCTGCGCGCCCTTTACGAAAACTGAAGGCAATCGGATGTAGGTTTGAAACTCAGGCATTGTCCCGATCGCGAGAGGCTGGCGGAGCGGCGCAGCTGCGTGTTAGGGCCAGTCGATGCCGGGGCATCGGTTCTGGCGCACCAGATCCTGCACCGGTTCACGTTCATCGAGGCAGGGCTGACGGTTAAACCGGGAAAACGCAAATGGCAAGAAGCTGTCTAACCATCGTACTGGCTGCCGGCGAGGGCACGCGGATGCGGTCGAAGAAACCCAAGGTACTACACGAGATCGCCGGCCTTGCCATGGTTGCCCATGTCACGACCACCGCCGCGAAGGCGGGCGGCGACGCGCTGGCGGTGGTGACGGGTCCGGTCTCGGAAGAGGTGCGCGATACGGTGGCGGGCCTTGCGAAAGATGTCCGGTTCTACGAACAGACCGAGCGGCTCGGCACCGCGCATGCCGTGCTGGCCGCCCGTGAGGCAATTGCCGAACGTCACGACGACATATTGGTTTTGTTCGCCGACACACCCTTGCTGCGCCCCGAGACGCTGACGCGGATGCGCGAAGCGCTGGCCGACGGCGCGGAGGTTGCCGTGCTTGGTTTCCGCACGCAGGAGCCGGCCGGCTATGGCCGCCTGCTGGAAGACAAAGGTGAACTGGTCGCGATCCGCGAGCACAACGATGCGAGCGAACTGGAACGCGAGATCAAATTCTGCAATGGCGGCATCATGGGCTTTGCCGGACGCAATGCGCTGGAATTGCTGGAAGCCATCGGCAACGACAATGCCAAGGGAGAATATTATCTGACCGATCTTGTCGAGGTCGCGCGGGCGCGCGGACTAAAGACCGTGGCGCTCGAAGCCGACGAAGAGGAGATTCTCGGCATCAATACACGCGCCGAACTTGCGCGTGGCGAAGCGGCCTGGCAAGCAAGGCGCCGGCGCGAGATCATGCTCTCCGGCGTCACCATGACGGCGCCCGAGACGGTTTTCCTGCACCACGATACGGAAATCGGCATCGACTGCGAAATCGAACCCAATGTCGTTTTCGGACCCGGCGTACGGCTTGCCGGTGGGGTGCACGTGCGTGCCTTCTCGCATCTGGAAGGCTGCCGAATCGCGCCCGGCGTCACTATCGGCCCTTATGCCCGGCTACGGCCCGGCACCGAAATGGCAGAAGGCTCCAAGGTCGGCAATTTCTGCGAGTTAAAGAACGCCCAGGTGGAAGCGGGCGCCAAGGTCAACCATCTCAGCTATATCGGGGACGCGCGCGTCGGTGCGAAGGCCAATATCGGCGCGGGCACGATTACCTGCAATTACGACGGGGTGAACAAGTTCCACACCGATATCGGGGCGGGTGCCTTTATCGGCTCGAACTCGGCGCTGGTGGCGCCGGTTGCCATCGGCGACCACGCTTATGTCGCCTCGGGCAGCGTCATCACCGCGGACGTTCCGCCAGATGCCATGGCGGTGGCGCGTGGCCGGCAGTCGACCAAGGAAGGCTACGCCACCACGATCCGCGAACGCTCACTCGCCCTGAAAAAGTCCAAGTGATTGCAACCCGGCTTTCTGCAGACGGGTTGGCACTTCGCTAACCATCCCGAGCAATCGGAAAGTAACCGCGAGCCAGTATGTTCCCGGCACCGTGCCCGCGTGCGGTAATGCAATGAAACACAGATTGAGTTCCAACCGCAGGGTACAATAGTTAGGGCGGAACTGGATCAACAAACGGGGAACGCGTCCGAATGTGCGGAATCGTCGGGATCGTAGGCAAGGAAGCGGTAGCCCCGCTGATCATCGATGCTCTGAAGCGGCTCGAATATCGCGGCTACGATTCGGCGGGAGTCGCCACGGTCGAGGGCGGTCATCTCGATCGGCGCCGGGCTGAGGGCAAACTTGTCAATCTCGAGAACCGGCTCAGGGACCATCCGCTCACCGGTCATATCGGTATCGGGCATACGCGCTGGGCAACCCATGGCGTGCCGAACGAGACCAATGCGCATCCGCATTTCTCCGACAATGTCGCCGTTGTCCATAACGGCATCATCGAGAATTTCCGCGAACTGCGCGACGAATTGAAGGGCGACGGCTTCACCTTCACCACGCAGACCGATACAGAGGTCGTGGCGCATCTGGTCGCGCGTGGCTTGCGCCAGGGTCTCGCGCCGAGGGAAGCCGCTCGCCAGGCGATAGCGAGGCTGCAGGGGGCGTTCGCGCTCGCCATCCTTTTCAGGGACAACGATAATCTGCTGGTCGGCGCGCGCAACGGGCCGCCGCTCGCGGTCGGTCATGGCGAAGGCGAAATGTATCTTGGCTCCGATGCCATTGCGCTCGCGCCGTTCACCAACACCATCACCTATCTCGAAGACGGAGATTGGTGTGTGGTGACGCGCGACAGCCTTGAAATCTTGGATGCCGAGGGCAAGCCGGTCGAGCGGCCGATGCAGAAATCGGTCGGCTCCAGCCTCATGGTGGACAAGGGCAACCACCGCCACTTCATGCAGAAGGAAATCTACGAGCAGCCTGAGGTTATCTCCCACACGCTCGCCAATTACGTGGATTTCGCCGAGGAGCGGGTGCTTGCGGGCGACAACCTTCCATTCGATTTCGCCACGCTCCAGCGCATGGAGATCTCGGCCTGCGGCACGGCCTACCTTGCCGGACTCGTTTCCAAATACTGGTTCGAGCGCTATGCGCGCCTGCCGGTCGATATCGACGTCGCCTCGGAGTTCCGTTACCGCGAAATGCCGATGCCGAAAGACGGGCTGGCGCTGTTCATTTCGCAATCGGGCGAGACCGCCGACACGCTGGCCTGCCTGCGCCATTGCCGTGCCGAACATCAGCATATCGGCGCCATCGTCAACGTGCACGGCTCGACGATCGCGCGCGAATCCGACGTGGTCTTCCCGACCCTTGCCGGCCCGGAGATCGGCGTCGCATCGACCAAGGCCTTTACCTGCCAGCTTTCCGTCCTTGCCTCGCTCGCCATAGCGGCGGGACGCGCGCGCGGCACGCTGGACGAGGACGAAGAACGCCAGATGGTGCGTGCGCTGACCGAGGCACCGCGTTTTGCCAACCAGGCGCTGAAGCTGGAAAAGCAGATCGAGGCCATCGCGCACGACCTCGCCAAGGTCCGCGACGTACTCTATCTCGGCCGCGGGACGTCCTATCCGCTGGCGCTCGAGGGCGCGCTGAAGCTCAAGGAAATCTCTTATATCCACGCCGAGGGCTATGCCGCCGGCGAGTTGAAGCACGGACCGATCGCGCTTATCGACGAAACCATGCCGGTCGTCGTCATCGCACCGCACGACCATCTGTTCGAGAAGACCGTTTCCAACATGCAGGAAGTTGCGGCGCGCGGCGGCAGGATCATCCTGATCACCGACAAAAAAGGCGCGGCGGAAGCATCGGTGACGCCCGAGCACACGTTGATCATGCCCGACATGCCCGAATTCATTGCGCCGCTCGTCTATGCGCTGCCGGTGCAATTGCTCGCCTATCACACGGCGGTGGTCATGGGCACCGATGTCGATCAGCCCCGCAATCTGGCAAAATCCGTGACGGTCGAGTGAGACCGGAAGGCCGGTCCGGAAGTTTGCGGAAGACCGGTAGTGACGCTGCGGGCACGCAGGCAATAAATTAGACCGGCTTTCGGACAAGCGCATTGCACCGGTGTCCGCACGCCTTATATGCTGCTGCGACGGCAATGCAGCGTGACGGGGCTCCATGTCTACCGAAACTCCGGTGAAGAGCGGCACTTTCACCCGGCTCAGGAATTATTTCCTGACCGGGTTTATCATCATCGCCCCTCTGTTCATCACGATCTACCTGATCTGGTCGTTCATCCAGTGGGTCGACAGCTGGGTCGTTCCCTATATCCCCAAGGCCTACAACCCGGATACCTATCTGCCCTATTCGGTGCCGGGCGTCGGCCTGCTGACCGCAATCATGGTCATCACGCTGATCGGCTTCCTGACCGCCAACTTCATCGGCCGCACCATCATCACATATGGCGAGCAGATGGTTGGGCGCATGCCGTTGGTGCGCAACATCTATAACGGTCTGAAGCAGATCTTTCAGACCGTGTTCTCAAGCGAAAGCGCCACGTTCCAGCAGGTCGGCCTCATCCAGTATCCAAGGCCCGGCCTTTGGGCGCTGGTCTTCATCGCCACTTCGGCGCGCGGCGAGGTCGACAGCCGGCTCAAGGATCAGGGAGAGGATACGCTTGCCGTGTTCCTGCCGACGACGCCAAACCCCACGTCCGGGTTTCTCCTTTTCGTGCCCAGGGAAGAAGTCCTACTGCTCGAAATGGGGGTCGAGGACGCAGCCAAACTTGTCATCTCGGCGGGTCTGGTAACCCCGAAATACAAGGAAAAAACGCAAGCCCTTGCCGACGAGGTGCTAACCAGGGAGGTGGCTGACGACAAGACCAAGGCGCAGATCTCGGACAAGAGCGAAAAGCCCGAGACGGCCAAACCCGCATCCCGCAAGCCACGCGCGACACGGCGCAAGTCTGCCAAGGCAAGTTGATCGGTTAGCCGGCCCTGAGCAGGCGCACCGCCTGATCCTGCCCGAACAGGTAAAGCAATATCCGTATTGCCTCGCCCTGAGGTCCTGAGAGACCGGGATTCTTCGATACCAGCAGACGCGCCTCGTCACGGGCGATTTCCAGTATGTCGCCGTGAGCTTCCGCGCTTGCGAGCGCAAAGCCGGGAGTGCCGGACTGGCGCGTGCCGAGGATCTCGCCTTCGCCGCGCAGTTTCAAATCTTCTTCCGCGATGCGGAAGCCATCCTCGGTTTCACGCATGACTTGAAGCCGGCGGCGCGCGACTTCGCCAAGCGGCTTGCCGTAAAGCAGGATGCAACTGGAAGCATCGCTGCCACGACCGACACGGCCACGCAATTGATGCAACTGGGCGAGACCGAAACGCTCCGCGTGCTCGACCACCATGATCGTTGCGTCGGGAACGTCCACACCGACCTCGACAACGGTGGTGGCGACGAGCAGTCGTGTCGCACCGTCACGGAAGGCGGTCATCGCCTCGTCCTTGTCACGCGCGTTGAGACGGCCGTGGACGAGACCGATCCGGGAACCGAAACGCTCCGTCAGCATGGCGAAACGTTCCTCGGCGGAGGTGAGGTTCAGATCGGGATTGTCCTCGACCAGCGGGCATATCCAATAGAGTTTCTTGCCTTGCGCCAGCGCGCCAGCGATCCGCTCCAGCAATTCGTCGAGTTTTTCCAGCGGCATGGCCGTGGTGGCGACTGGCCGGCGGCCGGCGGGCTTGCCGGTGATCCTGGACACTTCCATGTCGCCGAAATAGGTGAGGACCAGCGTGCGCGGTATCGGTGTAGCTGTCATGACCAGTACATCGGCCTGCGGGCCCTTGTCGCCCAGGGCAAGGCGCTGATGGACGCCGAAACGGTGCTGTTCATCGATGACCGCCAGGCCGAGATCGGCAAATTCCACCGGCCCCTGGAGCAAAGCGTGGGTGCCGATCAGGAGATCGATGGAGCCGTCGGCGAGGCCGGAAAGCACCGCATCGCGCGTGGACCCTTTTTCCTTGCCGGTCAGGATGGCGGCGCGAATGCCCGCGGCTTCGCACAGTGGAGCGATTGTCGCGTGGTGTTGGCGCGCCAGGATTTCGGTCGGCGCCATGATCGCTGCCTGGCTACCGGCCTCGATGGCAGCCGCCATGGCGAGCAAGGCGACGATGGTCTTGCCCGAACCGACATCGCCCTGCATCAGGCGCATCATGCGTTCCGGCCTGCCCATGTCGGCGAGGATTTCTGTCAGCGCCTCGTTCTGCGGCGGCGTGAGTTCGTGACCGAAAGCCGCGAGAATGGTTCCGGCTTTCGCACCCGTCCCCTTGTGCGGACGCCCGGCGGATTTGCGTACACGTTCGCGCATCGTCGCGAGCGCCAGTTGCCCGGCCAGGAATTCGTCATGGGCCAGTCGGCGGCGTGCAGGCGTATCCAGTTCGAGATCGTCGGCTTCCTGAGGATGATGCAATTGCAGGAGCGCCTGCTTGAAAGTTGGCCATTCTTCGCGCGCGACCAGCGTGGCATCGGCCCATTCCGGCAGGTCGGGCAGGCGTTCCAGCGCGGAGGAGATCGCCTTCGCCAGCGTCTTTCTCGCGATGCCGGCGGTTCCCGGATAGACCGGCTCGATCAGCGGCAATTCCGCGAAGCCTTCCTCGTCGACGACATGATCGGGATGGACCATGGATGCACGGCCATTGAACCATTCCATGCGGCCGGAGACATAGCGCTCCTCGCCAATCGGCAACGAGCGGGCAATCCAGTCGGACCTTGCATTGAAGAAGACCAGCGCCATCTCGCCGGTATCGTCATGGACGAGGACACGATAGGGGACGCGCGAGTTGCCACGGGGAGCGGGCAGATGCCGGTCGACATGCACCTTCAGCGTGACAATTGCGCCTTCCCTTGCAAGGGCAATGCCTGGCTGGTCGCTGCGGTCGATAACCGAATAGGGCAGGTGAAACACCAGGTCGACGATGCGCGCCTGTTGACCGCCGCCATTGCCGACGAGAAATTCGGTCAACACCTTTTCCAGCTTGCCGCCGATGCCGGGCAGCGAGGAAGCGGGTGCGAAAAGCGGGTTGAGGATATCCGGGCGCATCTTGGAACCGTCAAAATGGCGGCTTGCGTCACGATGCTTCCACAGCTGTGACAGGTTTGGCCTTTTTCCGCCGCCTTGCACGCACTATAGAACCTGCGAACGCTGCGTGAACCTCTCAAACTTCAGCTTTGAACAATGAACACAGACAATGCCGATGCCGAAAAGCGGCTGAAGCAACTCATCTACCGGGCCAATCATCGCGGCATCAAGGAGATGGACATCATCCTTGGCGAGTTTGCGCGCGAAAGACTGGCTACGCTCGACGACGGCGAACTGGACCAGTTCGAGGCGCTGATGGCAGAAAACGACCGCGACCTGCTGAGCTGGTTCACGCGGGAGATACAAGTGCCGGCAGCCATCGACACGGCGGTCTTTCGCGCCATCCTCTCGCATTGTCTTGAAAAAACGCGCTGAATTTCCGCATGAACGCCCACATGGATGGCAATCTGCAAACGCTCGATACCCTGTTCGATCATGAAGACGCGGTCACACTGACCGGCGTGCCGGATGGCTATCGCGCACTGGTCCTGGCACGGATGGCGTCCATAGCCACGGGCGGTGGGGCGAGGGGACTGGTGCATATCGCCGCCGACGGCCAGCAGCTTGCCGGGCTGGTTTCCGCACTGGAGTTCTTCTCTCCATGGCTGGAAATCCTGGAATTGCCGTCATGGGACTGTCTTCCCTATGACCGGGTGTCCCCGAGCGCGGAGATCATCGCGCGGCGCATTCACGCCCTCGGCTTTCTGGCCAACAAGGCGCACAGGAGCGAAAAGCCGCTCCTTGTACTGACCACGGCGAATGCGCTGATCCAGAAAAACGCGCCGGCCGAGGTGATGGCAGGTCAGGCCTGGCATCTTGCGCCGGGCAACCGCATAGACATGGATGCGCTGGCGCGCTGGCTTTCCGAAAACGGCTTCGAGCGCACTGCGACGGTGCGCGAACGCGGCGAATTCGCGGTGCGTGGTGGCATTGTCGATCTTTATGCGCCCGGCGACGAGGATCCCGTGCGTCTCGACTTCTTCGGCGACACGCTGGATTCGATTCGCGCCTTCGACACGGCCAGCCAGCGCACGACCGGGCAACTGAAATCCATATCGCTCGCGCCGATGAGCGAGGTCGTGCTGGACGAAAAGAGCATCAGCCGCTTTCGCCGGGCCTATATTGAAAACTTCGGCGCGGCGACGCGCGACGACGCCCTGTACGAAGCCGTAAGCGAGGGACGACGTTTCGCGGGTTCCGAGCATTGGTTGCCCCTTTTCTACGAGCGTCTGGACACCGTGTTCGATTATCTCGACGGCTTCCGTTTCGCGGTGGACCATCATGTCGAGGATGCCGTCGCGCGCCGTCACGAGCAGATCGTCGACCATTACGAGGCGCGCCGGCAGGCAGTCAGTGAAACGCAAGGCAAAGCCGCCGACGGTGCGACGCCGTACAAGCCCGTCGAACCCGGTTCGCTCTATCTGGGCGAGGAGGAGGTGCACGACAGGCTAAAGGCCGTTGGCGCAGCGACGCTTTCGCCATTCCAGCCGGTAGAGTCGCAGGGACTGAAGGTCATCGATCTGCAGGGAAGGCCGGGGCGCTCCTTCGCAGCCGAACGTGCTTCGGGCACGAATGTCTTCGAGGCGGTCGTGCAACACGCCATAGCCGAACGCGGCGAGGGTCAGAAAATCGCCATTGCCGCCTGGTCCGCCGGCTCGCGCGACCGTCTGAAACAGGTGCTCGCCGAACACGGCATGGAGCGTCTGGAAGCGATCGGCGAATTCGCAGCGCTGGAAAACATGGATCCGCGCCAGACTGCGCTTGCGGTGCTTCCCATCGAGGAAGGGTTCCGCATTCCCGGCCTTACCGTGATCTGCGAGCAGGACATACTCGGCGACCGGCTGGTGCGGCGCTCGGCGCGAAAGCGCAAGGCCGCCGATTTCATCGCGGAGGCTTCGGCGCTTGCCGAGGGCGACATCGTGGTCCATGCCGAGCATGGCATCGGACGCTTCGTCGGTCTGAAGACCATAGAGGCGGCAGGCGCACCGCACGATTGCCTGGAATTGCGCTATGCGGGCGACGACAAGCTCTATCTGCCGGTCGAAAACATCGAATTGCTGTCGCGGTACGGTTCGGCCGACACGGAAGTGACGCTCGACAAACTCGGTGGCGTCGCCTGGCAGGCACGCAAGGCCAAGCTGAAGAAGCGCTTGCTGGAAATGGCCGGCCAGCTCATCCAGACGGCTGCCGCGCGCATGCTCAAGACGGCGGAGCGCCTGCCGCCGCCGGAGGGCCTGTACGACGAGTTCGTGACGCGCTTTCCCTATGAAGAAACCGACGACCAACTGGCGGCGATCGATGCGGTGATGGACGATCTGGCCTCGGGGCGTCCCATGGACCGGCTGATCTGCGGCGA
>JAGRLL010000293.1:3436-3714 GCA_020441855.1 Nitratireductor sp. | reverse complement strand
CCTATATCGCGCCGATCAAGATCGTCATGGTGATCGGCATCTTCCTGATGCTGCTGCAGTCGATAGCGATCTTCCTCAAGGACGTCGCCAGGCTGCGCGGGGAAGAAATTTGATGTCGTATGACCTGATCGCCATTTTGATGTTCAGCACGATGATGCTGATGATGATGACGGGGCAGCGCGTCTTCGGCGCGATCGGCTTCGTCTCCGTGCTTGCTGCCGTATTGCTTTGGGGCGTGGGCGGTTCCGATCTGGGCTTCGCGGCGGCGATGAAGCTGA
>JAGRLL010000293.1:1494-3425 GCA_020441855.1 Nitratireductor sp. | reverse complement strand
CGCTGCTCACCCTGCCGATGTTCATTTTCATGGGATACGTGCTGTCTGAAAGCCGGCTCGCCGACGATCTCTACCGCATGTTTCATGTCTGGTTCGGACCAATGCCCGGCGGGCTTGCGATCGGGACCATTGCGCTGATGGTGGTCATCTCGGCGATGAACGGATTGTCGGTGGCCGGCATGGCGATCGGCGCGACCATCGCACTGCCCGAATTGCTGAAGCGAAACTACGACAAGGTGATGGTAACCGGCGTCATTCAGGCCGGTTCCTCACTGGGCATTCTCGTCCCGCCATCGGTGGTGCTGGTGCTCTACGCCATGATCGCGCGCCAGCCCGTCAGCCAGCTGTGGCTCGCGGGCGTCTTCCCGGGCCTCATGATGGCGGGTCTGTTCATTGTCTACATCTGGCTGCGCTGCAAATTGCAGCCGCATCTGGGCCCCGCGATGAGCGCGGAAGAACGCGCCGAGATCGACACCGGGGAAAAATGGCGCCTGCTCGGCGCCGGCATCCTGCCGCTCCTGATCTTCACCGCGATGATGGTGCCTTTCATCATGGGCTATACCAGTCTTGTCGAAAGCTCGGTCGTCGGCGCGCTGACCTCGGTCGCGGCCGCCGTCATCAAGCGGCGCTTCACCTGGGAGGTGTTCGAGACCTCGACACGCCAGACGCTTGCGATCTCGTGCATGTTCATGTGGATCATTCTCGCCGCGCTCGCCTTCGGCGCCGTATTCGACGGTCTGGGTGCGGTCAAATCGATCGAAGGTTTCTTTGTCGACCGCCTGGGACTGAGCGCATGGGAAATCCTGCTCCTGATGCAGCTTTCCTATCTGATCATGGGCACGTTCCTCGACGATACGGCGATGCTGGTCATCGTCGCGCCGCTTTACGTGCCGCTGGTGCGCGCACTCGGCTTCGACCTCATCTGGTATGGGGTGCTCTACACGATCACTTGCCAGATTGCCTACATGACGCCGCCGTTCGGCTACAATCTGTTCCTGATGCGGGCCATGGCGCCCAAGGAAGTCACCATCCACGACATCTATCGCTCGATCATCCCCTTTGTCGGTGTGATGCTGGTCGCACTACTGCTGGTGACGGCCTTCCCGCAGATCGCCCTTTGGCTGCCGCAACAGGTTTATGCACGATGACCAATCACATCGAGGGACGGCGTGAACCGTCCCCATCCATCCAATGGCCCGCGGGCCGCAAACCTGGAGGTATGAAATGACAACGACAAGACGCAACTTCCTCAAGACCGGTGCGCTTGGCGGCGCAGCGACGCTCGCCGCCCCGGCGGTTCATGCGCAGTCGGCGCCGATCAAATGGCGGATGCAGACCTATGCCGGGCCGGCGCTGGCGGAGCAGGTCATCGACAAGTGCATCAAGCAATTCAATGAAATTGCCAAGGGCCAGATGGAAATCGAGCTCTTCTATGCCGACCAGCTGGTGCCGACCGGCGAATTGTTCCGCGCCATGCAGAAGGGCACCATCGACGCTGTGCAGTCGGATGACGATTCCATGGCCTCGCCGACGGAAGTCACCGTGTTCGGCGGGTATTTCCCGCTGGGCCTGCGCTACTCGCTCGACGTGCCGGCACTGTTCCACCACTGGGGTCTCGACGAGATCTGGAAAGAGGAATACGCCAAGGTTGGCGTCAAGCACATTTCGGCCGGTTCCTGGGATCCGTGCAACTTCGCGACGCACAAGCCGATCGAGAAGCTCGCCGATCTGGAGGGTCTGCGCATCTTCACCTTCCCGACCGCAGGTCGGTTCCTGTCGCGTTTCGGTGTCATTCCGGTGACGTTGCCCTGGGAAGACGCGGAGGTCGCGTTGCAGACCGGCGAACTCGACGGCATCGCATGGTCGGGCATTACCGAGGACTACACTTCGGGCTGGGCGAACGTTACCGAGTACTTCCTGACCAACAACAT
>JAGRLL010000293.1:0-1488 GCA_020441855.1 Nitratireductor sp. | reverse complement strand
TCGGCCATTTCTTCGCCAACATGGATCGCTGGAATGAAGTGCCCGACCATCTCAAGACGCTGATGGAGGTGTGCTTCAACTCCTCGCATTACCATCGCCAGTACTGGTACTGGAATGGCGAGGCGGATCTGCGCGTCAACAAGGACAAGCTGAAGTCGACCACCATTCCCGAAGACGAATGGGCCAAGGTCGAGGAAGAGGCGCGCAAATTCTGGGAAGAAATCGCTGCCGAAAGCGAGTTGAAGGCCAAGGTTGTCGGCATCTTCAAGTCCTACAACGACACGATGATGAAGGCTGGCAAGCCCTATCGCTACACCTGATCGGCATGGTAATGGCGGGCGCTCCGGAGACGATCCGGGGCGCCCGTTTTCCTGCCGGCGCATGCGCCGGCCGCGACGAGAAAAGAGAAGGAACCAATGGCGGGAAATCTGAGCTTCGAGCAATTGCGCAAGGCCGTGCAGGCCGGGGAAATCGACACCGTTCTGGTCTGCATGGTGGACATGCAGGGCAGGCTGATGGGCAAGCGCTTCACCGCCGGCCATTTCGTCGAAAGCGCTTTCGAAGAGACCCATTGCTGCAATTACCTGCTGGCAACCGATCTGGAGATGGCGACGCCGGACGGCTACGCCTCGACAAGCTGGCGTCACGGCTATGGCGACTACGTCATGAAGCCGGACCTTTCGACGTTGCGGCCCGTGCCGTGGCTCGAAGGCACGGTCATGGTGCTTTGCGACATTCTCGACCATCACACCCATGAGCCGGTTCCCCATTCGCCGCGCGCTGTGCTGAAGCGCCAGATCGCGCGTTTCGAAGCAATGGGGTTGCACCCGGTCATGGCGACCGAACTGGAATTCTTCCTGTTCGAGAAGAGTTTCGAGGACATCCGCAAATCGGGCTATCGCGACCTGCAGCCGATCAGCGGCTACAACGAGGATTACCACATCCTCCAGACCACCAAGGAAGAAGCGGTGATGCGGCCGATCCGCAATCACCTCGTGGCCGCCGGCGTGCCGGTGGAAAATTCCAAGGGCGAGGCGGAAGCGGGACAGGAAGAACTCAATATCCGCTATGCCGGTGCGCTCGACACCGCAGACCATCACACCATCGCCAAGCATGCGACCAAGGAGATCGCCTGGCAGCACGGCCATGCGGCGAGCTTCATGCCGAAATGGGATCACCGACGCGTCGGCAGTTCGTCGCACGTCCACCAGTCGCTGGCGGATGCGAAGGGCAACAATGTATTTTTCGACAAGTCGGGCGAACTCGGCATGTCGGAACTGATGCGCCATTACATGGCGGGGCTGATCGCCTATGCGCCGGACTATACGTGGTTCCTGGCGCCTTACGTGAACAGCTACAAACGCTTCATGAGAGGCACATTCGCGCCGACGAAAACCGTCTGGTCGATCGACAACCGCACGGCGGGCTTCCGTTTGTGCGGCGACGGCACGAAGGGCATCCGGGTGGAATGCCGCATCGGCGGTTCCG
>JAGRLL010000292.1 GCA_020441855.1 Nitratireductor sp. | reverse complement strand
GATTATGTGCGCACGGCGCGCGCCAAGGGGCTGTCCCCTCTCAGGGTGGTCGGCCTGCATGCGCTCAGGAACGCCCTCATTCCCGTCATCACGACCATCGGGTTGCAGGTCGGCGTTCTGCTCGCCGGCGCCATTTTGACGGAGACGATCTTCTCTTGGCCGGGCATCGGGAAATGGATGGTCGATTCCGTCTCGCGCCGCGACTATCCCGTCATCCAGAGCGGTCTGCTGATTATCGCCGGCATCATCATGCTGGTTAACCTGATCGTCGACGTGCTCTACGGCCTCGTCAATCCGCGCATCCGGTACAATTGAGGAGCCGAGACATGGTGCAGGCGAGCGAAACCGGAGCCAGCGACAAGGAGGCCACCTCCGTGCGCCGGCGCATGCTGGCGGAGTTCTGGTTCTACTTCAGGGAAAATCGCGGTGCGGTCATCGGCCTTTGGGTGTTTGCCGCGCTGGTCGTCGTGGCCATCCTGGCGCCGCTGTTCGCGCCGCATTCGCCGACACAACAATATCGCGACGCGCTGCTCGTCCCGCCCGCCTGGTCGGACGGAGGCCAATGGAGGTTTCTGCTCGGCACCGACCCGGTCGGCCGCGACGTGCTCTCGCGGCTGATCTACGGCTCGCGCTTCTCCTTGTTCATCGGCATCGTCGTCGTCGCGGTGGCGCTCGTGTTCGGCATCGTCATCGGCCTTGTCGCGGGCTATTTCCGCGGCGGGGTGGACATCGTGATCATGCGCGTGATGGACATCATCCTGGCGTTCCCGTCGCTGCTGCTGGCGCTGGTTCTGGTCGCCATTTTGGGCCCGGGCCTGATGAACGCGATGATTGCCATCGCGCTGGTCTATCAGCCGCATTTCGTCCGGCTGACGCGCGCGGCCGTCATGAGCGAGATGAACCGCGACTATGTCGTCTCTGCCAGGGTTGCCGGCGCACGGCCGTTCTATCTGATGACACGAACGCTTCTGCCCAATTGCGTGGCGCCGCTGATCGTGCAGGCGACACTGTCGTTCTCGAATGCCATTCTCGATGCCGCCGCGCTCGGTTTTCTCGGCATGGGCGCGCAACCGCCGACGCCGGAATGGGGCACGATGCTGGCCGAAGCACGCGAATTCATCTTGCGCGCCTGGTGGGTGGTCACCTTCCCCGGCCTCGCCATCCTCATCACCGTGCTCGCCATCAATCTGATGGGCGACGGCTTGCGCGACGCACTCGACCCGAAACTGAAGAGGTCGTGATGCCGCTGCTCGACATCCAGAATCTGACTGTCGAATTCCAGACCGCCGGCGGCCTGTTCAGGGCCGTCGACGGCGTTTCCATGACCTGCGAGAAAGGCGAGATCCTTTCGGTTGTCGGCGAATCCGGCTCGGGCAAGTCGGTCGCCATGCTGGCGCTGATGGGGCTGTTGCCCTGGACGGCGAAGGTGACGGCCGACCGCATGGAATTCGACGGGCGCGACATGATCGCCATGAGCGCGGAGAACAAGCGCCGGATCATCGGCCGGGAGATCGCGATGATCTTCCAGGAGCCGATGTCGAGCCTGAACCCATGCTTCACGGTCGGCTTCCAGATCAAGGAAATGCTGCGCCAGCACACCAACCTTTCCCGCGCCGAGCGCCAGGAACGGGCGGTCGAACTGATGGCGAGCGTCGGCATTCCGGCACCGAGGGAACGCCTGTCGGTGTTCCCGCACCAGCTTTCGGGCGGCATGAGCCAGCGCGTGATGATCGCCATGGCGACCGCCTGCCAGCCGAAACTGCTCATCGCCGACGAACCGAGCACCGCGCTCGACGTCACCATCCAGGCGCAGATCCTCGACTTGCTTCGCTCGCTCGCGCACGAGCACGGCATGGCGCTGATCCTGATTACGCACGACATGGGCGTGGTCGCCGAGATGGCCGAGCGGGTGCAGGTGCAATATGCCGGACAGAAGGTCGAGGAGCAGGGCGTCGCAGACCTGTTCGCCCGCCCCCACCATCCCTACACGGCGGCATTGTTGTCGGCGCTGCCCGAGCGCGCCAATGCGCGCCGGCTGCCGTCGATCCCCGGCGTGGTGCCGGGTCTCTACGACCGGCCCCCGGGCTGCCTGTTCGAGCCGCGTTGCACTCACGCCACCGATATCTGCCGGCAGGGCGCGACGCGCCAGGGGCCCGAACTGGGCTACGCGCTTTGCAACCATCCGCTGAACGGCGCCCGCAAGGGTGCGCCAAAGCAGCGCCGGAAGGCGAAGGCGGCGTCATGACGGGCAAGGTTGTTCTGGAAGGCAAATCGCTCGCCAAGTTCTATCCCGTATCGCGCGGGCCGTTTCGTGCCGCAGACGAGGTCAAGGCGCTCAATGGCGCGGACTTCACGCTCGAACCGGGCAAGACACTCGCCGTGGTCGGCGAATCGGGCTGCGGGAAGTCGACGCTGGCGCGGCTCGTCACCATGATCGAGGAGCCGAGCGCGGGTGAATTGCTGATCGACGGCGAAGCGGCAATTCCCGGGCCGAAGACGAGGAAGGCCGTACAGATCGTCTTCCAGGATCCTTACGGATCGCTCAATCCGCGCCACAAGATCGGCACCATCCTGGAAGAGCCATTGCGGCTGAATACCGACGATACACCTGCCGAACGCCGCGCCAAGGCCGAGGCGATGATGGCGCGAGTGGGGCTCAGGCCGGAACATTACGACCGCTATCCGCACATGT
>JAGRLL010000291.1 GCA_020441855.1 Nitratireductor sp. | reverse complement strand
AGATCGTCGACCGCGAGACCGGCGAAGTGATGTATGGCGAGGTGCCGGCTGGTTCTGTTGTCGTCGCGGGTTCGATGCCGTCGAAGGGCAGCGTGAACCTTTACTGCGCGGTGATCGTGAAGCGGGTCGACGCGCAGACGCGCTCGAAGACCTCGATCAACGAATTGCTTCGCGACTGATCCTTCGGCCACTACCGGTCCGACAGCACCGGCTTGCCTGTGCGCAAATGCACGCGGACCGTGTCCGAAGCATCCCATGTTCAGATCAGATTGCCTTTGCGGGACGCGGGGGCATCTGCCAACAGGGGATGACATCATGCTCGATAATCCGACCAGCAAATCCCGTACACCCGCCAAGCCGGTGGACGACTCGATCGATTGGGGCTCGCGCAAGGGTTTCGCGATCACGATCCTTCTCGGCGCAGCGGTGTTCTACGTCCTCCTGCTCCTTGCGGGGATCGGCATGGGGCTGGTGGCCGCCATCGTCGAGAACGTTCTGGGCCTGGCGGCCCCGATGGACCGGCTTGTCGAGATCGCCGGCGCGGTGCTGGGCATGATCGCCGGTGGCATTGTCGCGTTGGGCGGTGTCTCGCGGCTTGCCGACATGGACCGCTCCTTCAAATGGCTCATTCCGGGGATCGTCGCCTGGGTGGTTTTCGTCGTTTCAGAGACGGGCCTCTGGAAGGCGCCCGACACGGTCGTCACGACCGCCGTGCTGATCGTCGCGGCGAGCCTGTTCGCATTGTGCATGCTGCCCGGCAAAAAACGGAACGAAGAGGCGACCCTTGAATGGGTCGATCAGCCCCTCGAAGGCGGCCGCTATCTGATGGTCGGCGACAAGTTCGCCAAGATCGATTGAGGCCGTTGCCGGGATTGTCCGGAAAGGCGCCGCGGCTATAATCCGGCGAAAACGCGCCGGAAACGATCCGGTGCCGCAAGGACGCCGCAGGGGGGGCCCGATGCCGCAAAGCGTGAACGGACCGAGCGTCGCATGGGTGTTGTTCAGCCTACGCGGACGCATTGCACGCCAGTCCTACATTCTCGGCATCTCGTTCATGTTGTCCCTGTTCGCCGTGGTGGTCGCGCGCATCCTTGCGGTGCGGGGCGATGAAATCGCGACCGAATTCTGGGGGCTTGCCTTTATCGTGCTGGGTGGCGTGTCGGCGTGGTCGATGATCGCACTCACGGTCAAGCGGCTGCACGATTTGGGCCTGCCCGGCGCGCTGGTGCTCATCCTGTTCGTGCCTACCGTCGATCTGATTTTCGCCGCCGTCTTGATGTTCCTGCCGTCGAAACAGGAAACCAACGAGCACGGCCCGCCGCCCTTCGGGCCGGCCGGGTAGGCCTCCCGAATCGGCAAAAACCATTCGTCAACGCTGTCGTGGCATGATTCGGACATGTCATATCGTACGCTCGACCCGGACAAGATCATCGCCACCGCCGCCAATCTGGAGCGGCGGATCGGCGAGCGCTTCCCCGATGCCGGCCTGCAAAACGTCGCCGGCGAGCTGGTGCGACTGGCCGCCGACACGGCCAAGGCGGCACGCGAGGTCGCTCGGCCGATGTGGTGGTTGCGCGCGCTGATCGCACTGAGCGTCATCGGCGGCGGTCTCGTGTTCTTCTTCGTCGGCAGTTTCCTGACCTTCAACCGCATCGATACCGACGGGTTCGATCTGGTGCAGGGGATCGAAGCATCGATCAACACGCTTGTGCTGATCGGCCTCGGCGTCTTCGCGCTGTTGCGCATCGAGGAACGCACCAAGCGGAACGCGGCGCTCAGAGGCCTGCACGGCATGCGTTCGCTGATCCATGTCATCGACATGCATCAGTTGACCAAGGATCCGGTGGTGTTCTCCGCCGATTTCGAGCCTACGGCCAGTTCTCCTAAACGCTCCATGAGCCGCGCGGACCTCAAGCGCTATCTCGATTATTGCTCGGAGCTTTTGTCGCTCACCGGAAAGGTCGCCGCGCTCTACGCCCAGTCGCTCGCCGACCACGACGTGCTCGAAGCCGTCAACGACATCGAGAACCTGGCGACGAACCTGTCGCGCAAGATCTGGCAGAAGATCATGCTGATCGAGCCCGCCACTGCGCAATGACGACGCATGCCGGCGCGATTGACGGCACTACAAGGTCGATCTAGACCGGTCGCATGAACGCAACCGATCCTGTCCAAATCCTCAGCGACCTGATCCGCTGTCCCTCAGTAACGCCCGCCGAGGCCGGCGCACTTGGCGTGCTCGAAACCTATCTCAAGCCGCTCGGCTTCGAGGTCGAGCGGCCGGTATTCAGCGAGGTCGGAACGCCGGATGTCGAAAACCTTTACGCCAGACTCGGAAGCGCCACGCCGCACGTGATGTTCGCAGGCCATACCGATGTCGTGCCGCCCGGCGACGAGGCGAACTGGACGCATCCGCCCTTCGCTGCGGAAACTGCGGACGGCATGATGTACGGGCGCGGCGCGGTCGACATGAAAGGCGGCATCGCCTGTTTCATCGCGGCCGTAGGGAGGCTGATCGAAGCGGGCGGCACGCCGAGAGGTTCGATCTCGCTGCTGATCACCGGCGACGAGGAAGGGCCTTCGGTCAATGGCACCGACAAGCTGCTCAAATGGGCGGCAGGGCGAGGCGAGACCTGGGATGCGGCCATCGTCGGCGAACCGACCAATCCCGACGAGATCGGCGACGCCATCAAGAACGGCCGGCGCGGCTCGCTTTCGGGGCGGGTCACCGTCAAGGGCGTGCAGGGCCATTCCGCCTATCCACAGCACGCCGACAATCCGGTGCACGGACTCATGGGCCTGCTCGACAGCCTGTTGCAGCCGCCGCTCGACGAGGGCTCCGACCAGTTCCAGCCCTCCGACATCCAGGTGACCTCGCTGGATGTCGGCAACAAGGCGGTCAACGTGATCCCGTCGCAAGCCATGGCGAGCTTCAACGTGCGTTTCAACGATCTGTGGAACGGAGAGACATTGCGCGCGGAAATCCGACGGCGTCTGGCCGAGGGCGCGGAATATGGTCGGTTCCGGACCGGCAGGGACAAGCCGATCGACTTCGACATCGAATGGATCGGACGAGTGAGCCCGGT
The DNA here is from genome assembly GCA_020441855.1 of Nitratireductor sp. Classification (GTDB taxonomy): domain Bacteria; phylum Pseudomonadota; class Alphaproteobacteria; order Rhizobiales; family Rhizobiaceae; genus BOKV01. The sequence continues at coordinate 844 of JAGRLL010000291.1, read as the reverse complement.
GTTCCTGACACGTGACAACCGGCTGGTCGACACACTGGGCGGCGCCATCGAGGCGGTAACCGGACGGCAGGCGGAATTGTCGACCAATGGCGGCACTTCGGATGCGCGCTTCATCAAGGATTATTGCCCGGTCGTCGATTTCGGCCTGGTCGGCAAGACCATGCACCAGGTCGACGAGCGCGTGGCGCTGGCCGATCTGGAAACGCTGACGGAAATCTACCGGCGCTTCCTCGAAAGCTGGTTCGAATAGCAAGGCGAAACCGTGCAATTCCCGGCCCCGACCGATTCGCTCGTGGCGGTCTGCGGCACGCCTGGCGAGACCTCGCCGGTCAAGGAACCCCGGAAGCCGCGCCACAATATCGCGCCCAATTCAAAAACACGCCCTTCTGCGCGCGCAATCGTGCGTTCCGGAGTGCGGGACCCGGCTCACCATGTCGATCCAGAGACCCTGCCGGAGGCGGGCGGCATTCTGGCGCCCCCGGGCGACAACCGCACTGGCGGCGAGCGCCACGACACCAAGTGGACCGGGCGCGCGTCGAAGACCTTGTGACAGGTTGCGTGGAACCTAATAGTCCACCTTCTCAAGATAGAGCCCGTCGGGTGGAGCGACCGGTCCGCAGGCCTTGCGGTCCCGCGCTTCGAGCGCCGCTGCAAGATCGTCGGCCGTCCACTTGCCTTCACCGACCAGCTTCAGGCTGCCGACCATGGAGCGTACCTGCGAATGCAGGAAGGATCGCGAGACCGCGACCACGTCGATGCGCTGCGATCCACCCCCGCCACCGGCATCCAGAACGTCCAGCACGTCGAGCGTCTTCATCGGCGATTTCGCCTGGCAATGGGCGTC
>JAGRLL010000027.1 GCA_020441855.1 Nitratireductor sp. | reverse complement strand
TCGGTGCGCCGCATGCCGATGATGACCGATGCCGACATGGCGATGAAGATGGATCCGGCCTACCGGGCCATCTGCGAGAAGTTCATGGCGGATTTCGACTATTTCTCCGACACCTTCGCGCGGGCCTGGTTCAAGCTNNNCAAGCTGACCCATCGCGACATGGGTCCGAAGGCACGCTATATCGGCCCGGAGATTCCGGCTGAAGACCTGATCTGGCAGGATCCGGTTCCCGCCGGCAACACCGGCTACGATGTGGACGCGGTGAAGGCGAAGATCGCCGCGTCGGGCCTGTCCATCGCCGAGATGGTGGCCACGGCCTGGGACAGCGCCCGCACCTATCGCGGCTCGGACATGCGCGGCGGCGCCAATGGCGCGCGTATCCGTCTTGCCCCGCAGAAGGACTGGGAAGGCAACGAGCCGGAGCGCCTGGCGAAGGTGCTTTCCGTCCTGGAGCCGATCGCTGCGGAAACGGGCGCTTCGGTGGCCGACGTCATCGTCCTGGCCGGCAATGTGGGCATCGAGCAGGCGGCCAAGGCTGCCGGCCATGATGTCACCGTGCCGTTCGCGCCGGGACGCGGCGACGCGACCGACGAAATGACGGACGCTGCGTCCTTCGACGTGCTGGAGCCGCTGGCCGATGGCTATCGCAACTGGCTGAAGAAGACCTATGTGGTCAGCCCGGAAGAGATGATGCTGGACCGCACCCAGCTCATGGGCCTCACCGCGCCGGAAATGACGGCGCTGGTCGGCGGCATGCGCGTGCTCGGCACCAATTATGCCGGCACCAAGCATGGCGTCTTCACCGACCGCGAAGGCCAGTTGACCAACGACTTCTTCGTCAATCTGACCGACATGGCAAACAGCTGGCACAAGGGCGACGGCGACATCTACGAAATCCGCGACCGCAAGACCGGCGCGGTGAAGTGGACCGCCTCGCGCGTGGACCTGGTGTTCGGCTCCAGCTCCATCCTGCGTTCCTATGCGGAGGTCTATGCCCAGGACGACAATGAAGAGAAGTTCGTCAAGGATTTCATCGCCGCCTGGGTGAAGGTGATGAACGCGGATCGCTTCGATATCGCCTGATTTCAGGTGAACTGACGATCGATCGCCCCGGAAAGGGCAGAGAAGGCCGGCGCAGGCGACTGCGCCGGCCTCTCAATTTTGACGGATGCCCGTGAAGTCGGCTTTCCGCGCGGCGATACGGTCACCGGCGTACCGCATGAACCGCCGAACCTTCTCCGATCCCTTCAGGTCGGGATGCGTGAGTATCCAGACGTCCATGTAGCGGGTGAGCGAAAAGCCGGGGATGCGGTCCAGCGCCGGATCGGCATCGCCAACGAAACACGGCAAGCGGGCAATGCCGGCACCGGTTTTCAGAACCGACAATGCGGCGGTCATGTCATCGAACATCATGCCGGGTCTCGCTTTGGGAAGGATCTGGAGAACTTCGCCCGGTACGGCCGGACCCCACCATCGAAACGCGAGGCACGGTACATCGCTGTCCGGACCGAGCGTTCGGGCAAGGCCACGCGCCGCATAGTAGCAGCGGTTCTGGCGCGCAATCCGCCGGCCGAAGAGGCTCGGATCAGGCGTGTCGCTGATACGAAGTGCGACATCGATATCGCGATTGTGCAGGCTGACGATGTCGTTGGACGCATCGAGATGGATTTCGATCGATGGATAGTCTTCGGCGAACCGGGCGACGATCGCAGCCAGATGACTCTGGATCAGCAGTTGCGGTGCGGTGATCTTCAGCGGCCCCGCCATCGCGTCATCGGCCGCCGCCAGCGCGCGGTTCATGTCCAGCACCGCGCGTTCCATCCGCGCCGCATGTATCTGGACAGAGACACCGGCCTGTGTCGCCTCCATCTGCTTGCCGCGCCGGTCGAAAAGGCGGGTCTTCAATTGCTGCTCTGCGGAGGCGAGACGGCGTGAAACGGTGGTGTGGTTGATACCGAGTTCGCGCGCCGCAGCGCTGAGGCTGCCGTTTCGTCCGATAGCCAGAATGATGCGGAGAGAATCCCATTCGATCATGTGTGCATTTTTGCACAAGACGATCTCAAAATTAAGCATTTTCGCAGATCAATTGTCCCGTCATGGTCTGTTCCGTCCCGAACACAGGAGTGGAACGATGTCCGTGACCCTTATTGCCACCATGGTGGCGGAAAACCCTGAACTCATTGCGAAATACCGGGCTGCGGCGGGCGATGCGCTCGCGAG
>JAGRLL010000290.1 GCA_020441855.1 Nitratireductor sp. | reverse complement strand
TGTCGGAAACGACCACCGGCTGGCGGGCATTATTGACGATGCCGATGGTGAACACCTGGTCGGTATAGGTGGACAGCATGGCATCCCAGATCGAGCGGCGCTCGTCCTTCGTCGTAGCGCCAAGCCAGGCCTTGAAGCGATCGATCTGCGCGGCGGCCTCTGGCACGTCCGGCGGTTCGCCCGAAGAGCCGCCGGTCTCGAAATACTCGCCCCATTTCGGCCATTGCAGCTGGGCCTGCGAGGTCGGCGCCAGTTCCTGCGGGCTCATGTCGGAGGCGGCGATGGCGTTGTCCATGCCGGAGAAGACCGACATCTGCGTTTCGCCGTTCTGGGCGCGGCGGCGGAAGATGTCGCGTTGCGAAGCACGCACGAACATCTTGATGCCGACTTTCTGCCAGTGATCGGAGATCAGTTCGAGTACGTCGGTCTCCTCGGTGCTTTCGCCGGACGATTCGATGGTGATCTCGGCACGCTGACCATTGGGCAGCAACCGTATGCCATCGCCGTCGCGCGCGCCGAGCCCGGCTTCGTCGAGCAGCTTGTTGGCCGCGTCGACATCGTAGGTCGTCCATGCGTCCTTGTAGGCTTCCTTGTACAGCGGACTTTGCGGCATCACCGTGTTGGCGCTGGGCGTGGCGAGGCCGAAATAGATCACCTCGTTGATCTCGTCGCGGTCGATGGCGAGCGAGAGCGCGCGACGGAAACGCACATCGCGCATCAGGCCGCGCCAGACACTGTCCTGGACATTGAGGTTGGGGAAAAGCGCCACCTGCGCACCCTTGCCGGTCGACCACAGATAGGTGTGGAAGCCGTGCTTCTCCTCAGCTTCCTTCAGGAAGGTGAAATTGTCGAAGCGGATGTAGCGGGCCTGAAGGTCGCTCTCGCCGCCACCGGTCTTGGCCGGAATGACTTCCGTCGAGACGACATCCATGACGATGCGGTCGATATAGGGAAGCTGGTTGCCTTCACTATCGACGCGGTGGAAGTAGGGATTGCGCTCGAAGATGAAGCGTTCGGACGGCGATTGCGTGGTATTGCGCCATGCCTGCAGGGTCGGCAAGTCCGGGTTTTCAGGCCGGCGCTGACGCTGCATGCGGGTGTGGAGCGACGGCCAGTCGTCCACATTGGCTTCCTTGACCATCGCCTGAAGCTTGGCCGCATCGGTGTATTTGCCGTGGAACTGCTTCATGTAATGGGCCGGCCGGTAGATGTAGAGCGGCGCGGGCCAGGCGAGCGCCTGCAGGAAGGCGGGATTGGGCTTCGACCAGGTGTAGCGCACTGTCAGCGGGTCGATGATCTCGAACTTGGGCTCCTCGCCTTCGACCAGCATCTCGCTCGGCATGCTTTCCTTGCCGAGATCGGGATCCTTCGCCATGTCCTCCCAGAAATAGCGGAAATCCTCGGCCGTGAAGAGTTCGCCGTCGGACCATCTGTGGCCTTCGCGGATCTTGAAGGTGAACTGGCGCCCCTCGACCACGTCGGCCGATTCCAGAAGATCGGGCTTCAGGTCGATGTTGTGGTCGAAGCCGACCAGCCGGGCATAGGTGTAGACGGTGATCTGGCCGATATCCTTGACCGACCCCATCAGCATATGCAGGTCGCCGCCATATTTTCCGACCTTCTTGCCTTCTTCGGCGAGGTCGACAACAAGCGGATTCTTCGGAAGCCGCTGCTCGAGCGACGGCAGCTTGCCATCGGCAACGAGCTTGGCGAGCACCGGTGCCTCTCCGGCAAATGCGCCGGTCACGGCCGCGGCCATCATGCAAAATATGCCTATCAAACTCACCGTGACAGCACGGGTCATGCAGGCGAAGAACGTTGACATCAGACGAGTTCCCTCATGTCGGCATTGTTGTTGGCCAGCACGAAGTGCTCTCTCTCCACTTCGATGCCGGTTAGTGTCGCGCCTTCGCTTGGAAGGAAGGCCTTGCCCCATCGTTCACCGTCGTCGGCACCGGAATAACGGATATTCTCGAAATCGAGAAGCCGGTCGAGGTCGGGATAGGGCACCGAGGCGAGCAGCGCCTTGGTGTAGGGGTGAACCGGATTGGCGAACAGCACTTCGCGCGGCGCCATCTCGACGAGCTGGCCACGGCACATGACTGCGATGCGTTCCGCCACGTAATTGACGACGGCCAGATTGTGCGAAATGAACAAGCTGGTCAACCCGAGCTCTGAGCGCAAATCATTGAGTAGATTGAGAATTTGCGCCTGCACCGAAACATCCAGCGCAGACACGGGCTCATCGCAGATCAGCAGTTCGGGATGGAGCGCGAGCGCGCGGGCGATACCGATACGCTGGCGCTGGCCACCCGAAAAGGAATGCGGATAGCGGTTCAGGAAGCGCGGATCGAGGCCGACCATGGTCATCAGGTCGACGATATCGCGTCGCCGGGCGGCGCGATCGCCCATGCCATGGATGATGAACGGCTCTTCCAGGATCGAGTTCACCGTCATGCGCGGATTGAGCGAGGAGAACGGATCCTGGAAAATCATCTGGACCTTGCGCCGGAAGTCCAGCAATTCCTCGCCCCTAAGCTTCAGGACGTCGATCATGCCATGCGCGGTGTTCATGCGAACTTCGCCCGAACTGGCGGTGAGCGCGCGCATGATCATCTTCGAAACGGTGGTCTTGCCGCAGCCCGATTCCCCGACAAGGCCCAGACACTCGCCGGGCCGGATCGAAAAGGATACGTCGTCGACGGCAACCACCTTGCTCGATTCGCCGGCCTTGAAGAAGGAGCCCTTGCGGACGACGAATTCCTTGCGAAGGTTCCTGACTTCCAGATGCGGCCTGTCGCTGCCGATCGGCGTGCGCGCCTGGAAACGCACGGCAAGCCGGGCAACGTTTTCGGTGCTGTCCTTGCCCATTTCGCGAAGCGACACGAGGCGTTCGCCAGGCGCCATGTCGAAATGCGGCACGGCCGCCATCAGCGCCTTGAGATAGGGATGTTCGGGGCGGCGGAAGATGGTGTCGACCGGCCCGGCCTCCATGACCTTGCCGTGATAGGCGACGACCACCTCGTCGGCCATGTTGGCGACGACGCCCAGATCGTGGGTGATCAGCAGGATGGATGTGTTGAACTTCTTCTGCAGGTCCTTCATCAGACCCAGAATCTGGGCCTGGACGGTAACGTCCAGCGCGGTGGTCGGCTCGTCGGCGATGACCAGCGCCGGATTGCAGATCAGCGCCATGGCGATGACGGCGCGCTGGCGCAAACCGCCCGACAATTCGAAGGGATAGCGCTCATAGCCCCGCTGGGGATCGGGAAACCCGACAAGGCGCAGGATTTCCTGGGTTTCGGCACGCGCCATTTCCGCGCTCTGCCTGTGATGCAGGCGCAGCGCCTCCTC
>JAGRLL010000289.1 GCA_020441855.1 Nitratireductor sp. | reverse complement strand
ATGCACGGGATGTCCCCCCGACTTGCCGGCCTGCCCGGTCGCGCCCTTGGAAACTACAATTCTGGCAGCAACGTGGCCGGATATCGGCGCGTCTCCATGGCACACAAGCCGCCAATTTTCCAGACCGTGCGCCGTAATTTGTCCGCCATCCATGCTAGGTTCTCCGAATCCTTCACACGGCGCACGTGCAAAGTCTGACGATTGCCGGGCGAAAGGAATTTGGAGCGGATGACAGCCTCATGCCGAAAAAGCCATTGCAAGCACTTTGTTTTTCCACGCTGGCCGCCATGGCGCTGTTCGCTTCCGTGCAATGGATATCCCCTCCCGCGCGCGCTGCGGAAAGCGAACATGCCATCGCCATGCATGGCGAACCGGCCCTGCCCGACGGGTTCGGACATTTTCCCTATGCCGATCCGGAGGCGCCCAAGGGCGGGTCGATCACCTATGGCGTTGTCGGCACCTTCGATTCCCTGAACCCCTTCATCCTGAAAAGCATGCGCACGACCGCGCGCGGCATCTGGGGCGATCCCGAATTCGGCAATCTGATCTACGAGCCTCTGATGTCGCGTTCGCGCGACGAGGCATTCACGCTGTATGGGCGGCTCGCGGAAAGCGTCGCCCTGCCGGACGACCGCACCTGGATCGAATTCCATCTCAACCCGAAGGCACGCTGGTCGGACGGAGAACCGGTTACGGCGGACGATGTGCTGTTCACCTTCGAAATCCTCGATGAATTCGGCCGCCCTCCCTATTCGAGCCGCATGGAACGGATCGAGAAAATCGAGAAAACCGGCGAACGCTCGGTGAGGTTCACCTTCAACGACAAATCGGACCGGGAATTTCCACTGATCGTGGCGATGATGCCGGTCCTGCCTAGACATGCGATCGATCGCGCGAACTTCGCCAGTTCCACGCTCGAACCTCCCGTCGGTTCCGGCCCCTACCGCGTTGAGAACGTCGAGGCGGGCAGTCGTATCGTCTATGCGAAGAACCCCGATTATTGGGGCAAGGACCTGCCGGTCATGAAGGGGCTCTACAATTTCGACAGGGTCACGGTCGAATATTTCCGCTCCGTGCAGGCGCAATTCGAGGCGTTCAAGAAAGGGTTGTTCGACGTCCTTCCGGAAGGAAACCCCGCCGAATGGCGTCGCGCCTACGACTTCCCCGCCGTTTCCGAAGGTCGTGTGCGCAAGGAGGAATTCCTGAAAAAGACACCGGCCAGCATGACCGGTTTCGTCTTCAACACACGCCGGGCGATCTTCGCCGACCGCAAGGTGCGCCGCGCGCTCGCCATGCTGTTCGATTTCGAATGGGTAAATCGCAACCTGTTCTTCGATGCCTATGAGCGGTCGGGTTCGTATTGGCAGAACTCCGACCTGTCGGCGCTGGGCGTTGCGGCCGACGAACGCGAGAAGCAATTGCTGGCCCCCTTCCCCGACGCGGTCATGCCGGACGCCATGGACGGCACCTATGCGCCCGTGAAGTCCGACGGTTCCGGCCGCGACCGCAAGGTATTGCGCGCCGCATACGACGCGCTGGTCGAGGCCGGCTTCACCCGGAAAGGAAGCGTGCTGGTCGATGCATCCGGCAAGGAACTGCGTTTCGAGTTCATGACCCGCAACGAGGCCGAGGAGAAACTTGCCATCGCCTATGGAAGGGCGCTGGGTGCGCTTGGCATCACCCTGGACATCCGTTCCGTCGACGATTCGCAATATCAGCAACGGCTTCAGGAATTCGACTACGACATGATCCTGGCCAGCTATTCTGCCTCGCTCTCGCCCGGCATCGAACAGACAGGACGATGGGGATCGCAGTCGCGCGAAGTTCCGGGCAGTTTCAACTATGCCGGCGCCGCCGAGCCGGCCATAGACGCCATGATCGAGGCGATGTTGCAGGCGCGTGCGAGCGAGGATTTCCGCGCTGCCGTGCGTGCGCTCGACAGGGTTCTGATCTCCGGCCACTACGTCGTGCCGCTCTATCATCTGCCCCGTCAATGGGTGGCGAGCTGGAGCCACCTTGCCCATCCGGCCTACACTTCCATATACGGGGTGAGATTTCCGGCCTGGTGGGACACCCGGGCAAGGTGACATGGCCAAGTGAGACGGCCCAGTAAGACGGCCAGCAAAGAGGAAGGCGGAACGACCATGAGCCAAACACGCACGATCGAGATCGATGTCGTCTCCGATGTGATGTGTCCTTGGTGCTTTATCGGCAAGAAGAATCTCGAAGCCGCCACCGCCGGACTCGAAGGCATCGAGGTCGCGATCAACTGGCGCCCGTTCCAGCTCGACCCCACGCTTCCCGCCGAAGGCAAGGACCGCAAGCTGTACCTGGAAGAGAAGTTCGGCGGCGAGGAAGGCGCGAGGAAAGCCTACAAGCGCGTGGAGGAAGCAGGCCTTGCGGCCGGCATCGACTTCCGTTTCGACGACATCATGGTCTCGCCCAACACGCTTGATGCGCACAGATTGATCCACTGGGCCGGCGGTGTCGGTCGCGAGGCCCAGCATCGCGTGGTCAACCGGTTGTTCGAACTCTATTTCCTCGAAGGCGGCAATATCGGCGATGCGAGGCTCTTGTCGGCCGTTGCCGAGGATGCCGGCATGGACGGGGCCGTGGTGCGCGAATTGCTCGCGTCCGACCGGGACCGTCAGGACGTGCGGCAGGAAATTGCCGTGGCTCAGCAAATGGGCGTAACCGGCGTGCCGTGCTTCATCATCGACCGGCGCTATGCGGTAATGGGTGCGCAACCGCCCGAAGTCCTGGCTCAAGCCATCACGCAGGCGGCAAGCGAACCCGCCCCGCAAGTTGATCACAGTGCGAACGACAACAAGGGCAATGGCAGCGGACAATAACGCTCCGCCTGCCCGAACTGCCGCAATACCCGGCCGTATGACTTGTCAGGCAGCTTCCGCCGCCATTTTGGCGATTCTGGTCATGATCACCGCAACACCCTTGAGGCGTTTCTCCGGTGTCGCCCAGTCGCGCTGCACGACGACGGACTGATCCGGCCGGATTCTGGCAAGTGAAGACTGTTCGCCGATCCATCCGATCAACGCTGCCGGATTGGCAAATTGCTGGCCACGGAAGGCGATAACCACGCCTTTCGGTCCGGCATCGAGTTTTTCGACATTCGCCTTCAGGCAAAGTCCCTTGACGTGGACGATCTTCAGCAGGTGATCGACCTCTTCCGGCAGCGCGCCGAAACGGTCCACCAGTTCCGCCCCGAAGGCGTCGATGTCCTCCGGCTCGCGCAAATCGGCAAGACGGCGATAGAGCCCCATGCGCAATTGAAGATCGGGCACATAGCTTTCCGGTATCAGCACGGGCGTGCCGACCGTGATCAGCGGCGACCAGTGTTCGGTCGCTGCCTCGCCGCCGTCCTTGAGTTCCGCGACTGCCTCCTCCAGCATCTGCTGATAGAGTTCGTAGCCGACTTCGCGGATATGGCCGGATTGTTCCTCTCCGAGCAAATTGCCCGAACCGCGAATGTCGAGATCGTGGCTCGCCAGTTCGAAGCCCGCGCCGATCGTGTCGAGCGATTGCAGCACTTTCAACCGTCGTTCGGCATTGGCGGTCAGCGTCCTGCGCACCGGCAGGGTCAGGATGGCATAGGCGCGCGTTTTGGAGCGCCCCACCCGGCCGCGCAACTGGTAGAGTTGCGATAGGCCGAACATGTCGGCGCGATGAACAATGAGCGTGTTGGCGGTCGGAATGTCGAGGCCTGATTCAACGATGGTCGTCGACAGCAGCACATCGTATTGCCCGTCGTAGAAGGCATTCATGATGTCGTCGAGTTCGCCGGGCGGCATCTGGCCATGCGCGACGGCGACCTTAAGTTCCGGCACATGCTCCTCCAGAAATTGTTTCCTGTCGGCCAGATCCGCGACGCGCGGGCAGACATAGAAGCTCTGGCCGCCACGATAGCGCTCGCGCAGCAGTGCCTCGCGCACCACGAGCGGATCGAATGGCGAAATGAAGGTACGCACGGCCAGCCGGTCGACCGGCGGCGTGGCGATCAACGAGAGTTCGCGAACCCCGGCCAGTGCCAGTTGCAGCGTGCGCGGGATCGGTGTTGCCGACAATGTCAGCACATGCACGTCGGATTTCAGCTCCTTGAGCTTTTCCTTGTGC
>JAGRLL010000288.1 GCA_020441855.1 Nitratireductor sp. | reverse complement strand
CAAGTCGGGGGGACATCCCGTGCATTTGGCCCGCCGGGCCGGGTATCACGGCAGAAAATCAACCGAAGACGCGAAGGGCGTTGTTCATGAAGATCAAGTTTTCCGTTTCCGCTGCCTCGATCGCGTCGGCCGCGCTGGCTGCGTGCTTCCTAGTCCAGGCGCCGCAGGCCGCTTTCGCACAGCAGCCGCCCAGGAATGGCTGGTTCAAGGTCTGCGCCAAGCAGGAAGAAAACGACATCTGCAATGTGCAGTTTCAATCGGTGGCCAATACCGGTCAGCTCATCACCGGCATCTCGCTGCTCGAGATCAAGGGCAAGGTCAACCGCAAGTCCATGCAGGTGACCGTTCCCACTGGCCGCTTCATTCCGGCGGGCATCAAGCTCAAGGTCGATGACGGCAAGGAAGTTACGCTTCCCTATTTCATCTGCGTGCCGCAGAGCTGTATCGCGGAAGTGCCGCTCGACGACACGATCATCACCATGTTCAAGGGCGGCGGCAAGTTGACCGCCACTTCGACCAATTTCCAGAACAAGCCCAATCCGGTGGAAATCACGCTGGAAGGCTTCACGGCAGCCTTCGACGGTCCGCCGCTCAAGCAGGACGAACTGGAGGCGCGCCAGCGCCAGTTGCAGGAAGAACTGCGCAAGAAGGCCGAGGAACGTCGCAAGAAGCTGCAGGAAGAGCAGGAGAAGGCGAAGGCCGGCGACAGTTCGGGCGCAACCGCCCAGTAAGTTCTCCAAAGGCTCAGACGAACGATAAAACGCCCGCCGAAATGGCGGGCGTTTCATTTGCGGTTTTGCGGACCGGCTCTTGCCGACGATGCAGAGACGCGCATTCTCATCGGGCAAGGCCAGAATGGCTCAATAAGCAAGGTTTGAAGGGCTGAATGGGTGACGCCCGAAGGGCTCAGTGGGCAAGGCCCGTCTTGGCCTGATAGGTGCCGTCGGGGCGGCGCGTAAAGATCTCGTCGACCTGGGGATGACGGACCGGCTCGTGGCTGTTGTCCTCGAGCAAGTTCTGCTCCGAGACATAGGCGATGTACTCGCTGTCCTCGTTTTCGGCCAGAAGGTGATAGAAGGGCTGGTCCTTGCGCGGGCGCACTTCCTCGGGAATGGAATCATACCATTCGTCGGTATTGTCGAATTCCGGATCGACATCGAAAATGATGCCGCGAAACGGATAGACGCGATGCCGGACGACCTGTCCAATGCGGTATTTGGCGCTTCGAATTGTAAGACTATTTACGCGATCATTCATGATGCTAATCTAGCGCAAAGTTGAACGAATTGCTATCGCGCCGTACCGGTTGGCGGAGCGCTCTTTCATCGCAAGGATAGGGCACGAACGCCGTCTCGCAAATCCGGTCCGCAACCTCCCCGAACAAGCCAGCAGGGTCGCGCCCGCGAAATGCTAGAAGTCCTTTTCCTCGTCCTGCCGCTCTTTGGCGTCATCTTTCTCGGCTATCTCGCCGGACGGATCGTCAAGCTGCCGATCGAGGGTCTGGCGTGGCTCAACTTCTTCATCGTCTACCTTGCGCTGCCGGCAATGTTCTTCCGACTGCTGTCGCGTACGCCGCTATCGGAATTCGGCAATTTCGGCTTCATCGCCACCACGACCTTTGCCGCGCTCGTCATCTTTTCCGTCACCTTTTTCATTGCAGGAGCGAGAAACGGCGGCAATGTCGGCGAGGCGACGATCCAGGGGTTCGGCGGTGCTTATGGCAATATCGGCTATATGGGACCGCCGCTGGCGCTGGCCGTGTTCGGGCCGCAAGCCGGCGTGCCGGTCGCGCTCATTTTCTGCTTCGAGAACGCGATGCATTTCACGCTGGCGCCATTGCTGATGGCGTTTCATCAGCGAGAACATACCGGGGCGGGCAGACTGGTGGGCGAAATATTGAAACGCATCTTCACCCACCCCTTCATCATCGCGACCCTTGTCGGCGTGGCCGCCGCGGCCATCCAGTTCGAAGCGCCTGCACCCATGGCCAAGATGCTCGACTTTCTGTCGGCAGGGGCCGCGCCTTGCGCGCTGTTCGCCATGGGTGTGACGGCGGCGCTGCGTCCGCTGAAGCGGGTGCCCGTGGAACTTGCCTATCTCGTGCCGATCAAACTGATCGTCCATCCGGCACTGGTGCTCGTCCTGTTGGCGATCGCGGTGCCCGGCAGCAATATCGTCTGGATCGAGACAGCCGTCTTGCTGGCTGCGCTGCCGAGCGCCACGAATGTCTTCGTCATCGCCCAGCAATATGGCACATGGCAGGAACGCGCTTCCAGCACGGTGGTGATCTCTACGGCGATCGCCGTCGTCACCCTGACGGGCGTCATCTATCTGCTGAGGGAAGGCTACGTCGCGGGCTGGCTCGCCGGGTAATTGGCGCAGATCAGCGTGCCGGGAGCATACGGTCCATCAAATGACGCAGCTGGCTGCCCGGCGCCACGCCCTCGCGCATCAACATGCGCCGCAGCGGGCCGATGCCGGTAAAGGCGTGAAGCGCCACGCCGCGCGCGATCTGCACGGGCAGGAATGCGGAGAGCAGGGTCCGGTTCAACAGATCGACGCTTGCCGTGCGCGCGCCGATATCCGGCACGCGGCGCAAATGGTAGCGTTCGCCCATCTTGGCCAATCCATCGCGTCCGGTCTCACGCGCGAGCTTGTCGACCAGTTCGACATCGCGAATGCCGAGATTGAACCCCTGCGCGCCAATCGGCGGGAAGACATGCGCGGCTTCCCCGACGAGCACCAGAGGTCCCTTGCCGTATTGCCTGGCGGTCATGCCGGAAAGGGGCCAAGTCTGGACCTTCGAGATGATGCGAACCTTGCCGAGCATGGATTGCATGCGCTGTTCGACGGCGCGTTCCAGCTCTTCGACTGGAAGTGCGGCGAGCGCCTCGGCCCGTTCGGGACGCGCCACCCATACAAGGCTTGATTGCCGTTCTCCCAGCGGCACGACTGCAAAGGGGCCAGCAGGCGTGTGGAATTCGGTCGATACGTCGTTGTGCGAAAAATCGTGTTCGAAATCGAGGACGAGGGCGGTCTGCGGGTATTTCCACTTGTGTTCGCCGATGCCCGAAACCGCACGCAACACGGAATTGCGGCCATCGGCGGCAACAGCAAGGCGGCAGTCGATTTCCATCCCGTCCGAAAGCACCAGGGTCGCGCCCTGCGCGCCGAAACGCGCATCGGCCACCGAACCCTCGATGAAATTCACGTTTCCGGTCGCTGCCGCGGCATCGCGCAAGGCGGTGGTGAGCGTCTGGTTGGAAACATTGTAGCCGAAGGCGTCCAAGCCGATTTCTGTCGCGTCGAAATCGACCTGCGGCGCGCGGAACAAGCGGTCGGTGGCGTCGATCAATCGAATGCCGGCCAGTCTTGCCGCTCCTTGCGCGACCGATTCCCATACGCCGAGATTCCCGAGATAGTCGACCGACGCCGCGAACAGCGCCGTTGTGCGAAGATCCGGGCGCGTCGCGGCGGGGGCGATCGCGGCCACCGTGTAGCCCTGCCGGGCCAGCGCCAGCGCAGCCGTCAGGCCGGCAAGGCCGGCACCCGCAACGCACACGTCGAATGACTGAGCTGCAGCTTGCCTGTGGATCTGCTCTCCGGATTCATGCATGTATTTTCTGCCTCGATGGGTCGTCACGCACAAACAATAGGGCTGGCCAAAGCCAATCAGCAAGGGGATGCGGCGCTTCGGCGCGCCATCGCCGGCATCGGCGCCCATGGCATTCGGCTTGTAAAGGGGACACACTAGTGTCACAACGTCTTCCCTTCGGGATTCCCCTTTTCTTGCGGGAAAACTGGGGCAGGGAAGGTATTCCAAAGGGGTAGGACGGCGCGTGTTCGGCATTTCCAGAGATGCTTTGTGGGCCTTCGGCGTTCACATCCTTACGGCCTCCGGTGCATTCTTCGCCTTCCTTTCGCTGGTCGCGGCTGCGGAGAAGGACTTCACCAAGTCCTTCTTGTGGATGGGTATCGCGCTTGCCGTCGACGGGGTCGACGGACCGCTGGCGAGAAAGCTCGAAGTCAAGAAGTGGTGGCCGTTCTGGTCCGGCGACATGCTCGATGCCGTGATCGATTATGTCACCTATGTCATGATCCCCGCCTTCATCCTTTACCAGAGCGGTCTCATGGGGAAGAACTTCTCTTTCCTCAGCGCCGC
>JAGRLL010000287.1:10893-12599 GCA_020441855.1 Nitratireductor sp. | reverse complement strand
TGCGGGCCTTCCTTGCCCATGGTCTTCATGGCGTAGCCGATGCCGGCGCAATTGACGCAGGCGTCGATCCGGCCGAAGGCGTCCGTTGCCGCGGCAATGCCTTCCTTCACCGCGTCTTCGCTGGTCACGTCGACCTTGTGGAAGATCACGTTGTCGCCAAGTTCGGCCGCGACCTGTTCGCCCCTGGCAACGTTCATGTCGAAGATGGCGACCTTGGCGCCACCGGCCGCGAAATTGCGAACCGTCGCCTCGCCGAGGCCCGATGCACCGCCCGTTACGATCGCCACCGTTTCATTGATCTTCATGGTTTTTCCTCATGGAATGAATGGAATTTGATGACTGTCTGTTTGGCCGTCACATCACCGCTTCGTCAAGTTCGATTCACCGGCAGAGTAGACGTTGACGTGCAAAGGGCGGCCATTCTCATGACCGCCCCTCTCAAATCGCCGTTTCGCGATTACTTCAGCGTGGCAACCGTGCGGAAGATGCCGTCCTTCACCTGGGAGATGAAGATCTCGTCGGCGGCCTGGTGATCGCCGGGTCCGAGCTTCACTGTGTTGCCCGCGATCTTGTCTTCGAAGGACAGGGATTCCATGCCCTTCTGGAAGCTCTCGCCATTGAGGTCCTGGCCAGCCGCTTCAAGTCCGCGCACCAGAAGTTCCGCGGCGGTGCGGCCCAGCAGCGAACCCGTGCCCGGCGCTTCGCCGACGGCATCGGTATAAGCCTTCACCCATGCGGCGACCTCGGGCACGTCCATGCGGTTTTCATGATCCTGCCAGCCCGACGCTGCGTAGAAGCCCTCGGTGATGCCGCCAGGCACCTTGCCGACAACGGTGTTGAAGGCAGCGGAGGAACCCAGGAACTTCATGTCGTTGTAGCCGAGCTTCTTCGCCGTGCCGAGCACGGTGATGATCTGGCGCAGGCCGAGCGCAACGGTGACGACCTGGCAGCCCTCTTCGTTGAGCTTCTGCAGCGGACCCACGAAATCGGCTTCATCGGGCTTGTGCGTGGTTTCGGCGGCGAACTTCAGGCCGCTCTCCTTCGCCTCGTCGGCAGTACCTTCCTGGATCTCGATACCGAAATCGGTCGGCAGGTACATCGCGCAGACCGTGGTGACTCCCATCTCATCCTTCATCCACTTCAGGCCCGCCCGGATCTGGTCGTAATAGGCGGAGGTGCCGGCATAGTGCAGAGCAAGCGGCTCCTGCAGCATCTGGCGCGCCGCAGTCAGCGGCGAGATGTTGGGGATTCCCTTGGGATCCATGATCTTGAACGCGGCCAGATTGTGCGGCGTGCCAAGCGAAAGCAGCATGGCGAAGACCTTGTCGGAATTCACCAGCTTGTTGGCGAGCTGCACCGCCTTGGCCGGATTGTAGCCGTGATCCTCGGTGATGTAGGTGATCTTGCGGCCATGCACGCCGCCCTTGGCGTTGACCTCGTCGAAATATTGCTGGGCGCCCTTCACGGCGGGCACCGAGAAGCCGGCAAAGATGCCGGACAGGTCGTGGAAACCGCCGATCTTGATTTCGGTGTCGGTGACACCCTGCGTCTGGGCAGCGGCGGGCGTGGCCATCATGACCGTCGCGACCGCGGCCGAAATCCAAAATGCCTTCATATTCTCCTCCCGTTTGATGCCGGCAGTCCGGCGGTTGGTGGTGGCGGAAACCATCTCCTCAGGCGGCTTCCGTATACATGGAATCGATCAG
>JAGRLL010000287.1:0-10816 GCA_020441855.1 Nitratireductor sp. | reverse complement strand
GCCGTCAGCAGGATGTTGATCAGCCGGAACGCCTTGATCTGCTCGACGCGGGCGAACTCCTTGTTGACCTTCTCGACCTCCTCGCCGATGAGCCGCACCACCTCCGGCGCGGCGCAAAGCGAGGCGAAATCGGAGAAGGGCACGCGATGCTCCTGCGCGAAGTTCTCCACATTCTCCTGATCGATCATGATCAGGCAGGTAAGGTATTTTCGTTTGTCGCCGATCACAACCGCGTCCGAGATGTAAGGTGAAAATTTGAGCGCGCTCTCGATTTCGGCAGGCGTGATGTTCTTGCCGCCGGCGGTGATGATGATGTCCTTGATGCGGCCGGTGATGGAGAAATTGCCCTCGTTGTCCATCCGTCCGACATCGCCGGTTCTGAGCCAGCCGTCCGGTGTGATCGTCTCGGCCGTCTTGTCTGGATTGTTCCAGTAGCCCTTGAACACGTGCGGGCCCCTGAGCAGGATTTCGCCGTCTCCGCCGATCTTCGTTTCGGTGCCCGGCAGGGTGCGCCCGATCGTTCCCACCTTGTTGTGGCCGGGAGCATTGATCGTCGCCACGCCCGACGATTCGGTCTGGCCGAACCCCTCGTATAGCGGCACGCCGATCGACCAGAACCATTTGAGCAGTTCCGGCGAGATCGGCGCCGCACCGGTCGCCCCGCGCCGGATGCCGTCCATGCCGATCATGCGGCGCAGATTGGCAAGCACCGCCATGTCCCAGAACCGGTAGGTCAGTTCCACGCCGGTCGGCGCCTTGTCGCGCGCCATCGTGTATTCGGCCCGCCTGAAGCCCGCCGCCACCGCCCGGTCGAAGGCCCAGCGCCCGATCGGAGTCGCCTCCTTGCGCATGATCTGAAGGCGCGAAAAGATCTTCTCCCAAAGCCGCGGCACGGCAACGAAGACATGCGGCGAGACCTCGCGCAGATTGTCGAACACGGTCTCCGGGCTTTCCGCGAAATTGATGACCGAGCCCGCCGCAAGCTGCGTTTCGACCGAGAACAGCCGCTCCAGCACATGGCACAGTGGCAGGAAGCACAATTGCTCGTCGGTTTCGAAGCTCGGTATTTCCTGATTGAGCGAGTTGATCTGGAACATGATGTTGGCATGCGTGATCATTGCGCCTTTCGGCCGCCCGGTCGTGCCGGACGTGTAGATCAGCATGCGGATGTCTTCGGGCTTCGACTTGTCGATCTCCGCGTCGAACAGGTCGGGATGGGCTTCCGCTTCCATCTTTCCGATCGCGTAGATTTCGTCGAGGAACACGACCTTGTCGTCCTTGAAGTCGCGAAGGCCCTCGTCATCGATGACGATGACCTTGATGATGCCCTTCATCTCCTCGCGCGCTTCCAGGAACTTGTCGAGCTGTTCATCGTTTTCGACGACCAGGAATCTCGACCCCGAATCGTTGACCAGATAGGCGAGCTGGGCCGCCGAATCGGTCGTGTAGACCCCGTTGGGAATAGCGCCAGCGCAAGTCGCCGCCATGTCGAAATAGAGCCATTCCCGATTGTCCTCCGAGAGGATGGAAATGGCATCGCCACGCTTCAGCCCGAGCTTGATCAGCGCCAGCGCGATCCATTTGACATGGTCGTAATAGTCGTTCCAGGAAAAGGCATTCCAGATGCCGAGGTCCTTCTCGCGATGCGCCGTGCGATTGCCATAGCGCTTGCACTGATGGCGAAACAGCTTCGCCATCGTGTCGCAGCCGAGCCATGAGGAATAGTCGACATCTACACCGACCTCTCCAGGCGCTACTGCCCGCACATTCATCGCGCTCCTCCTTCGTTCACCTGACCAGCCTCCCTGCCGCGGTGATCCTGCCGGTTTACCGCCAGGTTTTGCGCCGTTTCCAGCGCTTCTGTCCTCTCTGCGTCTCGCCGTGCATGCCGAGATAGAATTCCTGGATATCCTCCGATTCCATCAGCTGCCTCGTCGGACCGTTCATCACGATACGCCCCACCTCCATGACATAGCCGTAATGCGCGGTTTTCAAGGCCACCTTGGCGTTTTGCTCGACCAGCATCATCGTCACGCCCTGCTCTGCGTTGAGCCGCCTGATGATGTGAAAGATCTCCTGGACCAGGATCGGCGACAGGCCGAGCGAGGGTTCGTCGAGCAGCAGGATCTTCGGTTTTGTCATGAGCCCGCGGCCGATCGCCAGCATCTGCTGCTGGCCGCCGGAGAGGTAGCCCGCCTGTTGGCGGAAGCGCTCGCGCAGGATCGGGAAATAGGAATAGACCATCTCGATGTCGGCGGAGACACCGTCGTCGCGCCGCGTGAAGGCGCCCATGCGCAGATTTTCTTCCACGCTGAGGAACGGAAAGACCTCGCGCCCCTCCGGCACATGGGCCACGCCGAGGCGCACGATCTCGTCCGGGTCGTGGCCCTGTATTTCCCTGCCATCGAGAAGGATCTTGCCCTTCTCCGGGTCCATCACGCCCGAGATCGTCTTCAGCAGCGTCGTCTTGCCGGCACCGTTCGCGCCGAGAATGGTGACGATCTGGCCTTCGCCCACTTCCAGCGACACGCCGCGAATCGCCATGACGGCGCCGTAGAAGGTCTCGATGTTCTTGACCTCCAGAACCGGCGCGCCGGTCGCTCCGCTCTTTCTTTCCATCGTCAGCCCGGCGGTGTCCGTCATGCGGCGTCCTCCATGCCGAGATAGGCTTCGATGACGCGCGGATCTGACTGGACCTCGGCCGGCGTGCCGATGGCGATCGGCTTGCCGTCGGCGAGCGCCAGCACGCGGTTGGAGACCTGCGCGACCAGCGACATGTCGTGCTCGACCATCAGGATGGTCAGCCCCATGTCCTTCTGCATGTCCTCGATCCAGTAGGCGACGTCCTGCGTCTCCTCGACCGAAAGGCCCGAAGCCGGCTCGTCCAGCAGCAGCAATTGCGGCCCGCAGGCCAGCGCCCGGCCGATCTCCACGACCTTGCGCACGCCATAGGGAAGCCCGGCGATCATCTTGTCGCGATAGGCCTGCAGATCGAGAAAATCGATCACCTCTTCCACGGCATGGCGATGCGCACGCTCCTCGGCCCTCACCGAGGGCAGGAAGAACAGGTTCTTCAGGAAGTTCGCGCTGCGGCGCGAATGGCGTCCGACCAGCAGATTGGCGAGCACGGTGGAATGCTCGAACAATTCGATGTTCTGGAAGGTGCGCGCGATACCGTGGCCGATCACCTCGTCGGGCCGGATATGGGTGATATCCTCGCCGTCGAGCAGCATGCGGCCCGTCGAGACGTCGTAAAAGCGCGAGATAAGGTTGAAGATGGTCGACTTGCCGGCCCCGTTCGGCCCGACAATGGTGAAGACTTCGCCCTTGTGCACCTCGAAGGAAACGCCGTCGACGGCATGCACGCCGCCAAAGCTCTTCGACAGGTTTTCCGCGACGAACAGGCTCATTTCAGCCGCTCCGTCTTCAGATAGCTCTTGTGGCGGCGGAACATATCGCGCCGCGCCAGCGGGAACAGCTCAAACCAGATGCGTGTCTTCATCCACTGGCCATACAGGCCGCGCGGTTCGAGAATGATGATGGCGACGAGGATCGCCGCGAAGATGCCGGTGTCCAGGCCGGCGACCGCGTTCGTGGATACCTGCTGGCGGATCAGCGTGATGATCTGCGGCAGGAACCCGACAACCATGGCGCCGAAAAAGGCGCCGTGAATCGAACCCATGCCGCCGACGACGATCATCAGCAGCATCTGGATCGACACGGTGATAAGGAATGCCTCGTAGTTGAAGGCGCCGAGAAAGTGCCCCATCAGCGCGCCGGCAAGCCCGGTCACGAAACACGACAGGAAGAAGGCGAGCGTCTTGAAGCGCGCGATGGAGATTCCCATCGCCTTGGCCGAGACTTCCGAATCGCGGATGGCGACGAAGGCGCGGCCCGTGGACGATCTCAGCAGATTGGCATAGGCGAACGCCACGAGGATCGTCACGAACAGGCACAGCCAGTAGAAGGCGCTCGGATTGGCGTAACGGTCGATCTCAAGTCCGGGCAGGTTGATCGCTCCGACAAAGGTGCCGCTGACGCCGCCCGTGAACGGTTCGGCGAGCACGATCACGTCCTCCGCGACAATGCCCATGGCGAGCGTCGCGATCGCCAGATAGATGCCCGACATCCTGAGCGCAGGAATGGCGATCACCGCGCCGACCACGCCCGCGAACAGGCCGGCGAGCGGAAAAGAGATGAGGAAGGAAACGCCCTTGTTGTTGAGCCACGCCTCCATGTAGGCGCCGCAGGCGAGGAACGCGGCATGGCCGAGACTTGCCTGACCGGTATGGCCCGCGAGGATCATCAATCCCATGCCGGCGATCGCCCAGATCAGCACCAGCACCACCTCGCCGATATAGTAGGAATCGATCACGAAAGGCAGCAACACCGCCCCGACGATCAGCGCCAGATACCAGAATGCCTGATAGCGGTCCTTGAACAGGTTCAGATCGTCGTCGTAACTGGTCTTCTGGTGTATCCGCATGGGCCGCCTACACCTTCTTCGACTGGACCTGCGCGAACAGCCCGTTGGGCCGCAGCACGAGCACCAGCAGCATGATCGCATAAGGCATGATCTGGCTGTAGCCGGCGGCGATGTAGCGCCCGGCGAAAGGTTCGACGATGCCGACGATCAGTCCGCCGGCCAGCGCGCCGGGCAGGCTGCCGAAACCACCGATGACCGCCGCCGCGAATGCCTTGATGCCGAGAAGCCCGAGATTGGGGTCGATCGAGCCGCGCGCGGCAAACAGCACGCCGGCAATCGTCGAGATGCCGCCCGACAGGGCCCAGACCAGGCCGTGGATACGCTTGACCGGCACGCCCATGTAATAGGCGGCGAGCTGGTTCTGCGAGGAAGCCTGCATCGCCACGCCAAGCTTGGTGCGCGCGAAGAACAGGTAGAGGACGAGCGTGAGAACGATCGTCGTCGCGATGATGAAGATCTCGTCGAGCGACACCGCCAGCCCGCCGATCGTCATGTTCTTGCCGGTGAAGGGCGTCTCGAGCGTCAGCGGCTCATGTCCCCAGATGAAACCGGCGATGAAGCGCAGAACGAAGCCGATGGCGATTGTCAGGATGACGACGGCGAATTGCGGCTGGCCGAACAGTCGGCGGATGACCAGCGCTTCCATCAGGTAACCGATCACCGCCATGACGATCACCGCCATCAGCATGCCGAGCCAGAACGGCATGCCCCAATAGGCGGTGTTGGCGAATTGCAGGGTGACGAACGCACCCAGCATCATCAGGTCGCCCTGGGCAAAGTTGACCGATTCGGTCGCCTTGTAGATGAGCACGAAGCCCAGCGCGACCAGGCCGTAAACGCAGCCAACGGAAATGCCGCCAAGCAAAAGCTGGGCTATCTCCAATTCTTCCCTCCCATGGCGCTGTTTTTATTTGATCCATACGCCAATGGCGAAGAAAGCAGGAAGGCCGGCGCGAAGCAAGCCCTTCCTTTCCCAAAACGTCAACGTCAATGACACTTCAGGCCCAGGCGACCTCGAGGCCGGCCAATCCGTGGAAATGATAACGCTCCGCATAGACCGCTTCTCCGGCAAGCCTCAGCCCGGGCAATCTTTGGAAAAGCACTGGCAGCGCCGCCGCCATCTCCAGCCGCGCCAAAGGCGCGCCGACACAGAAATGAATGCCGGCGCCGAAGGCGACGTGGCCCGCGCCGCCACGCGCGAAATCGAGGCGGTCGGGCTTCGCGAAGGCCCGCGGATCGCGGTTGGCCGCGCCGAGCAGCAGCGCGACCGTCTGGCCGCGCCTCAGCCTTACGCCATCGAATTCCAGGTCCTCGAGCACGAACCGCGTGAACAGGTGCAGCGGCGAATCGAAACGAAGCAATTCGTCGGCCGCCGCCATCGCCGAAGCCTGCGTGGCGAAAGCCTCGCTGCCGCCTTCGCCGGCCTCCAGCAGCGCCTTGACCGCATTGCCGATGCCGTGGACCGTCGCCTCGTGCCCCGCATTGAGCAGCAGGACCGATGTGGTGATCAGCTCGTCCGTGGTTAGATGGTCGCCCTTCTGCTCGGCCTCGATCAGCTTGGTGATCAGGTCGTCGCGCGGATCGTTGCGGCGCCGGTCGACGTAGCTGCGGATGAATTCGGAGAATTCGCCGGTGGCGCGTACCGCCTCATCCTCGATGGCCCGCGTACGGTTGAATTGGTACATGGCGACCATCTTGTGCGACCAGTCGAGCAATTGGTCGCCCAGGTCGACGGGAACGCCGAGCAATTCGGCGATCACGATGACCGGTATCTTCTCGGCAAAGGCCGGCAACAGATCGACTTGTCCCCGTGCCTGGAAGCCGTCGATCAGTTCGTTCGCCAAAGCCTCGATGCGCGGCCGCAGCCGTTCGACATGGCGCGATACGAAGGCGCGATTGACCAGCGTGCGCAACCGCGTATGCGCCGGCGGTTCGCGCTCCAGCATGGAGTGCGCCTCGAAATCGTAGAACGGCTTCAGATGATCGGGGATCGGCTTCAGCCCCGCTTCCTCGCGGCTCATCACATGCGTCGCCTCGCGCCCGAGACGCCGGTCGCGCAACAGCGCGTTGACCGAGGCATGATGCGCGAAGGCGGTCAGCCCGTATTCCTCCCAGCGGAATGCGGGGCCAAGCGCCCGCATTTCGTCATAGGCGGGATAGGGATCGAGGTAGAATGCCGGGTCGTCCGGCCTGGCCGAGTAAAGGGGCAGGTTCATCAGCCGCGCGGCGAGGTTGAATGCGCCGCATGGCGCACATGTTCCAGGAAGCTGCGCGCCGACGAACGCTGAAACAGGATCATGAAGGTTCCGTTCGTGTCGTCCTCGCACACGATCAGCGCGATCATGCCTTCGACCGGTGCCCGCGCCGCCGAACCGCCCGGAAAGACCGAGGCATGCAGATCGATGCCGCAGAGCTTCTCCATCACTTCACGCGACTTGCCGCCGGTGATGCGGATCGCCAGCCAGCCGTCGGACTGGTCCACCACGCGGCCCGCCCTTTCGATGGCGCCGGGCACGGCATCCTGCATCCCGGTAACAAAATATTGCCGCTCGCCGGCCCAGGCGATGCGAACGCCTTTTTCACCCTCGGCGTACCGGCGCGCTTGCGGAAGGCCAGCCCCGAACTGTTTCTCGCAGGCCTTCGACAGCGCGTCCTCGCCACCCGCGCGAACCGACAGCCACCATACCGAAAGACCGGCCAGTTCGGCGATCGAGAATTCCGGCCACGATTCGGCGAGGGGTTCGCCAGCACCGAAAGCGCTCCTCGATACTAGCTTGTAGGGTTGATCAGCCACGCAACCGTTCTCCCTGCGGATCGATGAAGTGCGGCGAGCAGATTTCGACCTCGACATCACGGCCGCGCACGAGATCGACGGCCCGCACCTTCTCGCCGTGACGCTCGTTGCCCCGCCGGATCAGGCCGAGCCCGATGGCATAGCCGAGCGAGGGCGAATAGCACGCGGAGGTCATGTGGCCCTCGTCATTGGCCGTCACCGCCTCGCGGCCGATGCCGATAAAATGCGCGCCGGCGGTCAGTTCCTCGTCATGGGCGACCGGCTTGAAGCCGACCAGAACCTGGCGTTCTGGATCGATCATGCCGGTCCGGTTCGCCATCGCCTTGCCGATGCAATCCTTCTTCGCCGAGACCATCCTCGCAAGGCCGAGATCGGCCGCACTGGTCTGGCCATTCAGCTCGCTGCCGACGGGATGGCCCTTCTCGATGCGCATCACGTTGAGCGCCTCCAGGCCATAGGGCACGATGTCGAATTCGCGGCCGGCTTCCATGATCGCCCGCATCATCGAATCGCCATAACGCGCGCCGACCGACAATTCGTAGGCGAGTTCGCCCGAAAACGAGATGCGGTAGAGCCGCGCCGGCACGCCCCCGCAAACCGTCACCGGTCCGCAGGCCATGAACGGAAAGGCCTCGTTGGAGAGGTCGCCCGACCTGCCGTCCCCTTTCGTTCCCTTGTCGACGAGTTTTTCCAGCACCTTCCGCGAATTCGGTCCCGCGATTGCGAATTGCGCAAACTGATCGGTCACCGAGACCATGGAGACATCGAGTTCGGGCCAGTGCACCTGATGACAATAGTCGAGATGCGCCATCACGTGTCCGGCATTGACGGTGGTCGTCGTCACCAGGAAATGCTTTTCGCCGAGCCGCGCCACCGTGCCGTCGTCCATGACATGGCCGTCCTCGCGCAACATCAGCCCGTAGCGCACCCTGCCGACGGCAAGCGTCGACATGGTGTTGGTGTAGATGCGGTCAAGGAATTCGGCCGCGTCGTCGCCTTGCACGTCGATCTTGCCGAGGCTCGATACGTCGCTGACGCCGACCGAGCGCCGCGTTGAGATCACCTCGCGGTCCGCACTGTCGCGCCAGCTGTGCTCGCCGGCGCGCGGATACCATTGCGGCCTGAGCCACAACCCCGCCTCGACGAATACCGCGCCCTGTTCCTTCGACCAGTCATGGCTCGGCGTCAGCCGATAGGGCGCGAAACCCTTACCGGCATTGCGCCCGGCGAAGGCGGCGATTGCGACCGGCGTGTAGGGCGGACGGAAGATCGTGGTGCCCGTTTCCGCAATCGAGCGTCCGGTCAGTTTCGCCATCACCGCCAGCGCCGGCACGTTGGCCGTCTTGCCCTGGTCGGTCGCCATGCCGAGCGTGGTGTAGCGCTTCATGTGCTCGACCGAGCGGAAGCCTTCCTGATGCGCGATTTCGACATCCTTGACCGTGACGTCGTTCTGGAAATCGAGCCACGCGCGTCCGCCGCCCTTGCCCTTCGGTTCCGCGACATGCCAGATCGGTGAAATCGCATAAGGCGCGTCTTCCGCATCCGGCACGCCCACCGACGGGGCTTTGAAACCGAGATCGGCAAGCGCCTCGCCGGCCAGCTCCGTCCCCTGCACCAGCGCGCCATGCGTCGAGAAGATGCCGTTCGCGGCCCCCGCCACCAGCAGCCCCTTCGGCGTATCGGAGCCCGGCACAAAGCCTGCGATGCGGTCGTTCCAAACCGGGCTGCCGCGCCTGTGGCAGGTCAGGTTGACGACCGGGTTCCAGCCGCCCGAAACCGCGAGGCAATCGGCGGAAAGCGTCACCTGCTTGCCGTTGGCGTTCAGGAATGTGACCGCCTTGAGCCCCTTTCGTCCCGACGTCGAGGTGACGCGGGCGCGGGTGAACACCGGCGCGTCGCCCACCATTTCTCGCAGATGCGCCACCTCGTCGGCGCCCCGCGTGTCGAGCACCGCGCCGACCTCTGCCCCGGCGGCGATCAGATCGCGCGCGGTCAGCCAGCCATTGTCGTTGCAGGTGAAAACGATGGTCGACTGGCCCGCAAGCGCGGCGAAGCGGTTGGCGTAGGTGCGCACGGCAGAGGCAAGCATGACGCCCGGGCGGTCGTTGCCGCCAAACGCGATCGGCCGCTCGCTGCCGCCGGAGGCGAGAATGGCCCGCTTTGCCACGATCCGCCACAGACGCTGGCGCGGCGCGTGATCGGGAATGACTGCGTGATGATCGTTGACGTGTTCCAGCGCACCATAGGTGCCGCCATCATAAACGCCGAAAACCGTGGTCCGGCTCAGGATCCGCACATTCCCGGTTTCGCGAAGTTCGTCCACGACCTTGGCCGCCCACTCGGCCGCCGGCAGGGTCGCGACTTCCATGCGCTCGCAATTGAGGCGTCCGCCCGCACGGAAATCCTCGTCCGCCAGCACGACGCGTGCTCCGGCGCGCGCGGCGACCAGCGCCGCCTGCAGACCGGCCGGACCCGCGCCGATCACCAGCAGGTCGCAATGCGCCGTCGCTTTCTCGTAGGCATCGGGGTCCGCCTTGCCGGACAGCGAACCGAGCCCGGCGGCGCGGCGGATCACCGGTTCGTAGACCTTTTCCCAGAAGGCCGCCGGCCACATGAAGGTCTTGTAGTAGAACCCCGCCCCCAGGAAGGGCGAAAACAGGTCGTTGACCGCCTGAAGATCGAAGGCGAGGCTGGGAAAGCGGTTCTGGCTTTTCGCGACCAGCCCCTCGTACAGTTCGACCGTCGTCGCCCTGGTATTCGGATCGCGCCGCGCGCCCTGGCCGATCTCGACCAGCGCGTTCGGCTCTTCCGAACCGGCAGTCAGGATGCCGCGTGGACGGTGATACTTGAACGAGCGCCCGACCAGCTTCACGCCGTTGGCGACCAGCGCCGAAGCGAGTGTATCGCCTCTGAAACCCTGGTATCGCGCGCCATCGAAGGAAAACGAAAGCGTTTCGCTGCGATCGATCAGGCCGCCCTTGACCAGACGGTGCGGGAAACGGGCGCTCATGCTTCCGGCTCCTGCTCCGCTTTGGCGCCACCGGCAGAACGCGCCAGCGTATGCGCTGCCGCCGTCACCGCGCCGCGCACCTCATGCGTCAGCGTGTTGCGCTCGACAACGATCCAGGAACGGCAGCCGCCTTCGTGGTACCAGTGTTCCTTGTGCCATCCGGCCGGGTTGTCGCGCAGATGGACGAATTCGTGAAACGCTCCCCTCGCGCCGGGCGCACCCGGATCGGGCCGCACCACGGTCGCGTCGCCGCGATAGACGAATTCGCCGCTGTCTCGCTCGCCACAAAGGGGGCATGGAAGTCGCATGGTCGTGTCTGTCCCTCGGCGCAGATCGGCCGCCAGTCTGGTTTGGCCTTCAGTGCAGGTTGGGCTGGGCGCCCGTTCTTTCCTCGTCGATCAGATAGCCCTTCTCGTAGCGGTCGAGACGGTAGGCTACCGCAACCGGATGCGGCTCTTGCCTGGCGATGAGATGGGCGAAGGTGAAGCCCGATGCCGGCGTCGCCTTGAAGCCGCCATAGCACCAG
>JAGRLL010000286.1 GCA_020441855.1 Nitratireductor sp. | reverse complement strand
TGACGCCGAAATCCTCGAGCACACCCTCGAGCAGCCTCGCATTCTGTTCCAGCGCCTCTGGCGTCAGCGCCGCATCGGTGCCCTGCTTCTTCGGTTCGGAAAGCACGTGTAGCTGCGGCAGCTCAAAACTCTGATCGGCAAGCAAGGAGGTCTGCGCCTCGCGGGTGGCGCGATTGCCCTGCTTCAATTGCTTCGTCATCGGCTTGACGCGGTTGCCCGATTTGGCGCCGCTGGCCTGAAAACGCTGATCCGGTGCGTCATATTCGTCGTCTTGCGTGAGAAAATCGGCCTGGCCGTCTTCCGCGTCGTCGTCAAACCCGTCATCGGGGCGATAAACTTCCTCGCCATAACCGGGGGCAAGATCGGGCGCACGCAGATAATCGCCTTCGTCCATCCATTCGTCATCGTGTTGGCGGCCGGCGACGGCGCGCCGTCTTTCGCTGCTGGCCCGTGTAAAATCTTCCAGTCCGTCGTCGGGCGCCGCCGTGAGACGGGACCATGTGTCGCCAAGTCTGGAGAAGAACGATGGCCCGGCGGGGCGCTTCGCTTTCGCCGAGGCAACCGGGCGGCGGCGCAACCGGGCGCGCATCATGAAGTACCAATGGGCGAGCGCGCCGAGAGTGAGACCGCCTTCGTCCTCGTCGTAGAGAATCTCGCCGGTTTCGGCGTCGTATTGGAGCTCGTGGACATGACGGCGGCCGATCAGGCCGGCGGCATACAAGACCGCGGGAATCGCGGCGAGCGCGAAAACGAGGCCCAGGCCGGTTGCAAGCAGGCCACCGGGATAATGGCCGATCGCGAGCGCGGGAAGCTTGAGAACCAGATCGCCGGCGACGCCGCCCAGACCCGTGGGCAAAGGCCAGCTCGCCGGGCGTGGCAGACAGCCCGCGGCGGCGGCGGCCAAAACGGTTGCAGGCAGCCAGACAATTATCCGGCTTTTCCATTTGCCGATTTCGCGATGAAAGATCTTGAGCCAGGCCCAGATGGCGGGCGGTACGAGCGCGACCACGCTGGCAAGGCCCACGAATTGCATCATCAGATCGGCGATCGAGGCGCCGACGAACCCGCCGGCATTTTGCGGAACCCTGCCATTGGCGGAAGAAAGACTGGGATCGATGACGTTCCAGGTGGCGAGCGCGGCAAAGACGAACAGCACGACGGCGAGCAGCCCAAGGCCGGCCAGCACACCAAGCTGGCGCGACAGCCTGCCGGCCATCTTCTCCGTGCCTTCATCGATTGCCGCCGACTGGATACCGGAAAGCTGCATGCCTCAACTCCGCCGCATAGAAACTGAAACCCGAACCTCTTCACACGCAAACGCGCAGCCAAACCGTAAAAGGGGAAGGTTAAGGGCCTGTTAACCATGGACCGCGCGGATGCGCGGAAACGCAATCGGGCGTGGTCGCCAGACGCAAAAAAAGGCCCGGGGGTTGCCCGGGCCCAGTTGTTGGAACGGCAGGATAAACCTTGTCGTCCCGACGGGATCGTTGCCCGCCCCGGCGTCGAACCGGGGCGGGAAGGGTTTGCGGCATCAACCGACGCCGAACTCGGGATAGGCTTCGACGCCGACCTCGGCCTTGTCGAGACCCATCACTTCCTCTTCCTCGCTGACGCGAATGCCCATCGTGCCCTTGATCACCGCCCAGATGATGAAGGAGACCACGAAGACGAAGGCGCCGACGATCACGATGGAGGCGAACTGGCCCCACAGCGTGGCGTCCGGATTGGTGATCACGACCGCAAGCGTTCCCCAGATCCCTGCGAGCAGGTGAACGGGGATGGCGCCGACGACGTCGTCGATCTTCAGCTTGTCGAGCATCGGTACGGCGAAGACGACGATGATACCGCCGAC
>JAGRLL010000285.1:14831-15029 GCA_020441855.1 Nitratireductor sp. | reverse complement strand
TGGATGATGTATTCGCCGAGATCCGTCTCGATCGGCGTTACGCCATGGCGTTCCAGAAAGGCGTTGAGATCGATCTCCTCGGAGATCATCGACTTGCCCTTGGTGACCGTCCTGGCGTTCACCTTGCGGCAGATGTCGAGCACGATACCGCGCGCCTCGACCGCATCGGCGGCCCAGTGCACCTTGCCGCCCTGCGCG
>JAGRLL010000285.1:11615-14722 GCA_020441855.1 Nitratireductor sp. | reverse complement strand
TCCGGCAGCGCGGCGGCGGCCTTAGCCCGCTTCTCGGTGAAGTTCGAGCGTACGTGGCCCATAGCCTTTTGCAGGTTCTCGTCGGCCAGCGCGTCGGCGGCATTCTCCTTGAATTGGGGAGTGGTGATCTCGACCATCTAGCGGGCCTTCTTCCGGGCTTCCCCTCGTCCGTCGCCAATGGCGGGGGTGTCGGTCATGCCGGCAAGCACTTCGGCGACATGGCGCACCTCGACCGGACTGCCCTGGCGCTTGAGTTTGCCGGCCATGTTGATGAGGCAGCCGAGATCGCCCGCCAGCAGCAAATCGGGCCCGCCCTTCTTTGCGTTGACCGCCGCGATGTTTGCGGTCTTCTCGGTCACGACGGCGTTGGAGATGCTGGCATATTTGACGGCGAACGTGCCGCCGAAACCGCAGCACACTTCCGCGTCCTTCATCTCCTCCAGCTTCAGCCCCTTGACCGAGGCGAGCAGCGCGCGTGGCTGGTCCTTGATGCCGAGTTCGCGCAGGCCCGAGCAGGAATCGTGATAGGTCGCCTTGCCCTTGAAGGCCGCATCGACCCCGGAAAGACCCATTACGTCGGTCAGGAAGCTGACCAGTTCGTGCACCTTGGCAGAAAACGCCCTTGCCCGCGCCATCCACGTGGTGTCGCCCCTGAACACCTCGGGATAATGTTTCTTCAGCATGCCTGCGCACGAACCGGACGGCGCGACGACGTAGTCGAACTTCTCGAAGGCGGCGATCACCTGTTTGGCGATGTCTGCGGTGTCGGCCCTGTCGCCGGAATTCCACGCCGGCTGGCCGCAGCAGGTCTGGGAGAGCGGTACATGCACTTCGCAGCCGGCATCTTCCAGCAGCTTGACGGCGGCGAAGCCGACACTCGGCCGAAACAGATCGACAAGGCAGGTCACGAACAGACCGACCTTGATCGGCGCTTCCTGCTCCACGCTTTCACGCTCGTTCACGCTTGCCTTCTCCTTTCAGCCTGGCCGAATTCTTCGCCGCCGAATTCCTGACCTTTGTCTTCCCGCCTGGCAAGCCGAAGGCCGGAAATCCGCTCGCGATCTTCCCGCGCTTCCAGTTCGTGCATTGCCGCTACGACATGATCGATATGCGCGCGCGCGGCACCTGCCGCTGCCTCGCCGTCGCCAGCCATCACCGCGTCGGCGATGGCATGGTGCTGCTCGAACAGTCGCTGGCGTCCGCCCGGTGTCTGATAGAGGTTGGCGCGATTGCGGAAAACGCCCTCGCTCAGCAGCCGGTAGCAGGCGCGCAGCGTGTGCAGCAACACCAGATTGTGCGCAATCTCGCCGATGGTCGAGTGGAACTCGATGTCGATGCGCGCTTCCTCTTCGAAATCGCCCTTTTCGAAGGCCGCATCCATGCGGCGCATTACTTCGCCGAGCAACGCCCTGTCGGCACGCGTCGCGCGTTCGGCGGCGAACCGCGCAGCGATCGCCTCGACTTCGTGTCGATATTCCAGATGATCGAAGAGCGCCTTGCGGTGCGAAGCAAGCAGCGCACTTACCGGCGGCGAGAATACCGAACCGATCACATCGCCGACGAAAGTGCCTTCGCCGTGCCGGCTGGCGAGCAGGCCGGTGTTTTCCAGCATCTTGATCGCTTCGCGCACGATCGGCCGTGATACGCCGGTTTCTGCGGCCAGTTCGCGCTCGCCCGGCAGTTTTTCGCCCACGCGCAATACGCCTTCCAGCACCAGCGCCTCGATCTGGTGGGCGACCTCTTCTGCCGTCTTGGCGTGATGGATGGGCTGGAATACGCGCATGCAGGAAGCCTATGGATCGCAACTACAATGGTCAAGCTTGTTTACCAATCGGGTTTGTGGACTGTGGTCACCGGTCGCACGGTGTTCGCCGCCCGTTTGCGCTATAGCAATGGGTGTCAATGCATGACGGAACGGTGCTGGACGGAACACTCTTGTGCCGCATGGGCCGGGCCGCCACGGGCCGGGACGGCATGGGCTGTAACGCGAGAGGCCGGGAGGGGAGAGGCTGGATGAGTGCAAGGGCCGGAAAACGGGAAACGCCTTCGCCCGCGGCCACGCGCGGCGAACCGATGAAACCGCATCCCGAGCGCGGGATCGCGCTTGGAGAAATCCACGCGCGGCCCATTCCCGCCATCGAGCCCGGGCGGGTCGTGCTCCACCATGCCTTCATGAGCGATGGCGGCAGCGCCGTCAGTCATGCGGTGCTGGCCGACCTGTGTCGCACGCGAGGCGAAAGCGCACCCCAGGAAAATGCGCGTTATCACGACCTGGCCTGGGGCAGGGGCAGGTTGCGCTGGGAACGCCATTCCGAATTCTCGACCTTTGCCTGGGAGGGGCCGGCGCCGGCGCGCTTTCAAGGTCCGATCACCGGCCATCCCTTCGGCGCCGGTTTCTCGCAACCCGGAATGCTGATTTCGGCCACCCGCGTCGAAATCCGTCGTCAGACGCGCGCAAGCCTTGCAATGCTTGACCGTTTCGACCGCGAGAGCCTGTGCGTGACCGTGCTGCATGGCGGCCAGTCGCTGCTCGCCACCGATTTCCGCCAGGACGGCGACGGCATGACCGTCTTCCTGATGCTGGTGAAGGACATGTCGCCAACCCGTATCGGCCATTTCGTCAAGGCGGTGATCGAACTCGAAACCTACCGCACGCTTTCCATGCTCGGCCTGCCGCTGGCGCAGAAACTGTCCGGCCGGCTCGCCCGATTCGAGGCGGAATTGGCGCGGCTGACGCAGGAGATGCGCAAATCCGAGCCAGACAGCATGCAGATGCTGCTCGACCAGATCACTTCCCTTGCCGGTGAGCTTGAAGCCGACGCCGCGTCGAGTCTGTTCCGTTTCGGCGCAACGCGCGCCTACGGCGACATCGTGCACGAACGCATGGAGATGCTGGCCGGCGAGGCGATGCCGGGTTATCGGCGCATTGCGCGTTTTCTCGATTTGCGACTGGCCCCGGCGCTGCGGACCTGTCGTTCGGTGGAAGAGCGGCAGGCCAACCTGTCACAGAAGCTGTCGCGCACGGCCAATTTGCTGCGCACGCGCGTCGAGGTCGAGATCGAGGAGCAGAACCGCAGCCTGCTCGATTCGATGAACCGCCGCGCCCG
>JAGRLL010000285.1:8148-11555 GCA_020441855.1 Nitratireductor sp. | reverse complement strand
GGCCTGTTCTACTATCTCGCCCAGGCGCTGGAGCACTATCTGCCCGCCGGAATCTCCCCCAAGGCCGCCGCAGGCGCGTTCGTGCCAATTGCCATTCTCGGCATCTGGTTCACCGTGCGCCGGATCCGGCACCATCATGGCGAGGACGATTGATCGCCGGGAACGCAACATGGCGTGCTTGCACCATTGGGGCTGGATTGGTAAAAAGTATTTACCACTAGCCAAACGGAACGTCGCAACGGATAATGTGAAGAACCCCGGAGCCGCTCCCGGGGCCGCTAGCGTCGAGGCGGGGAGGAACGCATGTCCCATCTGGAAATGCCGAAACCGGACGAAGCGATCCTGTCGCGGCGCGCGCGCATTGTCGCCGAGCTTGTCGAGGCCGCCGGCGCGCAGAATGTCATTTCGGATAATGCCGAGACGATTGCCTACGAGTGCGACGCGCTGTCGGCCTATCGATGCCCGCCGCTTGCTGTCGTCCTGCCGCGCACGACGGAACAGGTGTCCGCTGTTTTGAAGACCTGCCTGCGCCTCGGCGTTCCGGTAGTGCCGCGCGGTTCCGGCACATCGCTGTCGGGTGGCGCGCTGCCAACCGCCGATTGCGTCGTCGTGGGCGTGTCGCGCCTGAACCGCATCCTCGACGTCGATTTCGACAACCGCTTCATCCGCGTCCAGTCCGGCATGACCAATCTGTCGGTTTCCGACGCCGTCGCCGAGCAGCAATTCTTCTACGCGCCTGATCCGTCAAGCCAGCTTGCCTGCGCCATCGCGGGCAACGTCGCCATGAATTCCGGCGGTGCCCATTGCCTGAAATATGGCGTGACCACCAACAATCTGATGGGCGTTACCCTGGTGCTGATGAATGGCGAGATCGTCGAAATCGGCGGGCCGCATCTCGACCCGGCCGGCCTCGACCTGCTCGGCATCGTCTGCGGCTCGGAGGGCCAGTTCGGCATCGTCACCGAAGCCGTGCTGCGCATCCTGCGCAAACCGGAGGGCGCGCGCCCGATCCTCATGGGGTTCGATTCCAACGAGGTCGCCGGCGCTTGCGTCGCCGACATCATCAAGTCCGGCGTGTTGCCGGTCGCCATGGAGTTCATGGACAGACCGGCGATCATCGCCTGCGAGAATTTCGCCCATGCCGGCTATCCGACCGATGTCGAGGCGCTGCTGATCGTCGAGGTCGAGGGATCGCCTGCCGAGATCGACGAGCAGCTGACGAAAATCCGCGAAGTCGCTTCCAGCCATGAACCGAAAGTGATGCGCGAGAGCTCCTCAGCCGTCCAGTCCGACCTGATCTGGAAGGGCCGCAAGGCCGCTTTCGGCGCCATGGGCCAGATCGCGGACTACATGTGCATGGACGGCACTATCCCCACCTCGCAACTGCCGCACGTGCTGGGGCGCATGCGCGAAATGTCCGAAGAATACGGCCTGAAGGTCGCCAATGTCTTCCACGCCGGCGACGGCAATCTTCATCCGCTGATCCTGTTCGACGCCAACAAGCCGGGCGATCAGGAAAAATGCGAGGCCTTCGGCAGCGACATCCTCAAGCTGTGCGTCGAGGTTGGCGGTTGCCTGACCGGCGAGCATGGAGTCGGTGTCGAGAAGCGCGACCTGATGGTGCATCAGTTCACCGAGGCCGATCTGGAAATCCAGATGCGCGTCAAGGATGTCTTCGACCCCGCCTGGCTGATGAACCCGGCCAAGGTATTCCCCATGGCGGCGAGCCGCTCGCGGCGCGAGCGCAATGCTCCGCGCGCGGCGGCCGAGTGAAGGCGAAAACGGCTTGAATACGCATTATCCGAAGGACGAAACGGAAGTTGCAGGTCTTGTGCGCGACGCGGCAGCGGCGGCCAAGACAATCCGCATCCTTGGCGGTGGCACGCGCAGCGCCATCGGCCATCCGGTCGAGGCGGATCGCGTTCTGTCGCTTGGCCACCTGTCGGGCATCACGCTCTACGAGCCCGCCGCACTGACCTTGGTGGCAAGGGCCGGCACGCCGTTGGCCGAAATCGAGGCCACGCTCGAGGGTGAGGGCCAGATGCTGCCTTTCGAGCCGGCGGATTACCGTGCCCTGCTCGCCAGTTCGGGAGAGCCGACGCTCGGCGGGATGTTCGCCGCCGGCTTGTCCGGGCCGCGCCGCATCCAGACCGGCGCCTGCCGCGACGCTGCGATCGGAGTGCGTTTCGTCGATGGCTCGGGCGAAATTCTGAAAAGCGGCGGCCGGGTGATGAAGAACGTCACAGGCTACGATCTGGTCAAGCTGCAATGCGGCGCATGGGGCACGCTCGGCGTCGTCACCGAAATCGCCTTCAAGCTTCTGCCGAAACCCGAAACCACGACGACCCTTGTCCTGCGCGGTCTGGACGATGTCCGGGCAATAGAAGCATTGTCGAAGGCGCTCGCCTCGCCCTTTGGCGTCTCCGGCGCGGCGCATTTGCCGGGAGACAGGACGCTCGTCCGCGTCGAGGGCTTTGTCAATTCCGTCGCCCATCGGGCCGAAAGCCTGCGCAGCGAACTGTCCGCTTTCGGTGACGCCGAGGCGTTGAGCGACGCAGCGGACAACAAGGCGCTGTGGGCCGGCATCGCCAATGTCGAAGTCCTTTCAGGCAAGCCCGGTTCCCCTGGCTCCGGCGCCGTCTGGCGTGTTTCGCTGAAACCCTCAGACGGGCCGAAACTGGTCGCCGAACTCAGGCGCGCACTCGATGTCGAGGCGGTCTATGATTGGGGCGGCGGCCTTGTCTGGCTGCTGGTTCCGCAACAAGGCGATGCCGGTGCCTCGCTCATCCGCAAGGCATTGTCGCCGCTCGGCGGTCACGCAACGCTGATCCGGGCGGGCGGGGAAACCCGTCGCACCGTGCCGGTCTTTCAGCCCGAAACGCCGACCATCGCCGCAATCTCGGCGGGCCTGCGCCAACAGTTCGACCCGAAGGGCATTCTCAATCCGGGGCTGATGGATCAATGACTCCTTCCGACCAACTGCGCAGGATATGTCTGGCAATGCCGGAAGCAGCGGAGAAGAAAGCCTGGGGCGATCCGACCTACCGCGTCCGCAACAAGATTTTCGCGATGGAAAAGCGCGGCGACGGCAGAATCTCCGTCTGGTGCAAGGCTCCGCCGGGCAGCCAGGAGATTCTGGTCGGCTCCGGTCCCGAAACTTTTTTTGTGCCACCTTATGTCGGCCACAAGGGCTGGGTCGGCGTGCGCATCGATGATGAGCCAGACTGGGCCGAGGTGGAAACCGTTATCCGCCGCAGTTATGTCCTGATCGCGCCGAAGAAGCTCGCCGCGCCAATTGCGGGGGCCTGACGCATGCAAACCTCCTTCGCGCCCGAGCAGCTTGCCGACCCGCATGTCGCCTTCTCCGAGAAGATATTGCGCAAATGCGTCCATTGCGGCTTCTGCAC
>JAGRLL010000285.1:3705-8085 GCA_020441855.1 Nitratireductor sp. | reverse complement strand
CAAGGACATGCTGGAAAACGGCAAGGATGCCGACGAACGCATCGTCACCCATATCGACCGCTGCCTGTCCTGCCTTGCCTGCATGACGACCTGTCCCTCCGGCGTCGACTACATGCATCTGGTCGATCATGCCCGCGCCCATATCGAGGAGACCTACAAACGTCCGCTACTCGACCGGTTCTACCGCAATATGCTGGCGATGGTCCTGCCTTTCCCGAACCGGTTCCGGCTCGCACTGGTGGCGGCCAGGATCGGCAGGCCCTTCAGGCCGCTATTGGCGCGGCTGCCGGGCTTCAAGCCGATGGCCGCGATGCTGGCGCTGGCGCCGGCGCGCCTGCCGAAAGCGAGCGGCGCCGCGTCGAAGGGCATCCATGCCGCAAAGGGCGAAAGGAAAGGCCGCGTCGCAATCCTTTCGGGCTGCGCCCAACCGGTGCTCGACCCCGCGATCAACGAAGCGACGGTGGAATTGCTGACAAGGTTCGGCA
Source organism: Nitratireductor sp. (assembly GCA_020441855.1). GTDB lineage: Bacteria > Pseudomonadota > Alphaproteobacteria > Rhizobiales > Rhizobiaceae > BOKV01. Next base: position 7,600 of record JAGRLL010000285.1, on the reverse strand, counting down.
TCGAGGTGGTGGTGCCGCAAGGCGAGGTCTGCTGCGGCTCGCTCGTCCACCACATGGGCCGCGAGGACGCGGCGCTTGAGGCCGCGCGACGCAATGTCGATGTCTGGACGCGGGAGATCGGGAACGGCGGTCTCGACGCCATCATCATCACGGCATCGGGTTGCGGTACGACCGTCAAGGATTACGGCCACATGCTGCGCCTCGACCCGGCCTATGCCGAAAAGGCGGCCAGGGTCTCGGCGCTGGCGAAGGACATCACCGAATATCTGGTGTCGCTGGACCTGCCCGCAGTGAAGGCGGGCGAGGGTATGCGGCTCGCGTATCACTCGGCGTGCTCCATGCAGCACGGCCAGCGCCTCAAGGAGCCGCCGAAGCGGCTGCTGGCCAATGCCGGCTTTACCGTGCTCGACGTGCCGGAAGGTCATCTGTGCTGCGGTTCGGCGGGCACCTACAACATCATGCAGGCCGACATCGCCGAACGCCTGAAGGCGCGCAAGCTCGCCAACATCGCCAAAACCGGGCCGGACCTCGTCGCCGCCGGCAATATCGGCTGCATCACCCAGATCGGGCCCCAATTGCAAAGGGACACCGGCGTGCCGGTCCTGCACACCGTCCAGATCCTCAACTGGGCCTATGGCGGCACGCGGCCGGCAAAGCTGCCCGCGACCTGAGCCTGAAAGCAAAAAGGCCCGCCAGAAAGGCGGGCCTTTGCATCTTGTCGAAGCTTGCGCCGTTCAGCCGCCGAATATGGCCGACAGCGGATTGCCCGGCGTGCTCAGATATCTCGATGCGCTGTCGCCGGGGCCGACGACGATGACCTTGGTGCCGATTCCCGCCTTTGCGTAAAGATGTTCGACATCCTTGTTCATCATCCGGAAGCAGCCCGACGACAGGTTCAGGCCGATCGACCAGGGCTGGTTCGTGCCGTGGATGCGATACATGGTGTCGCGCCCGCCCTTGAACAGATACATGGCGCGCGCGCCGAGCGGATTGTCGACGCCGCCCTTCATGCTGACCGGCAGGATATGGCCGTTGGCCCGTTCGCGCGCCCGCATTTCCGCCGGCGGCGTCCAGGTCGGCCATTCTTCCTTGCGTTTGATCTGTACGGTGCCGCCCCATCCGAAGCCTTCGCGGCCGACGCCAATGCCGTAGCGCGTGGCGCGGTTGGCGCTTTCGACGTAGTAGAGGAACTTGCTGTCGGAATCGATGATGATCGTACCCGGCTGTTCCTTGGTGCTGATGAAGACCGACCTGCGATTGAATTTCGCCGGCGGGTTCTTGCGCATATAGAGCCGCCGCTTGGGATCGACGTCCTCCCACTGGCGCGACATGGTGTTGAACACGAGTTCGGCATTTGCTGCGCCAGGCAGCGCGGTGGCGCATGCGGCACCAAGGCCAAAAAGAATCGAGCGTCTGGTAATCATCTTGCTTCCCGTGGATTTGATGGTTGCCGGCGCCGCATTGCGCCATACCCCTGTACGTCTGAAACTATTTTTCAGCTTCGCCGATTGCAAGACGTCAAGTCGCTTCGTTCCATTCACGTTTACGCCAGATAACGCTTTTCTTGGCTGTGTTGAAAAACGACAACAGGCGGCCATGGCCGCCTGCACCCGAATTCCGCTGTTTGCGGGGGTAATTGCCGATATGGGGTCTGGCTGGTTTTCAGCCCCTACGCCTTTGGCCCTCGCGCCGTCAGCCCACGATCACCTTCGTTCCGACACCGACGCGCTCGTAAAGATCCATCACGTCCTCGTTGCGCATGCGGATACAGCCCGACGAAACCGCCTTGCCGATGGTCCAGGGCTGGTTGGTACCGTGAATGCGGTACAGTGTGTCGCCGAGATAGAGCGCGCGCGCGCCGAGCGGATTTTTCGGGCCGCCTTCCATGTGGTCCGGGATGTAGTGGCCTCGCGCCGCCTCGCGCGCGATCATCTCCTTGGGCGGCGTCCAGCCCGGCCATTCCGCCTTGCGCGAGATGTTCTCGACGCCGGACCACTCGAAGCCTTCCTTGCCGACACCGATACCGTAGCGGCGCGCCTTGCCGCCATCCTGGACGAGATAGAGGAAACGTTCGGACGTATCGATCACGATCGTTCCGGGCGAATGCGCTCCGTCATAGGCAACCATCTGGGGTTCGAATTTGGGGTCGATATCGTTGCTCGGCGCGGCAGGCTTTTGCACGGATGCCCGCTGCACATTGCTTGTGGCCGGGCTTGTGGCCGGGCGCATCGCAGGGCGCATGACTGGAGGAGCCACCGGGTTCGCGACCGGATATGCCACTGGGCGGCGGCTTGGTGCCGGTTGTACGTTGTAGGCCTGCGGAGCGGTGCTCGGCGCGCGATAGGCCGGGGCAGCGAAGCCGGGCATGGCAAAGACCGGCGTGATCGCGTGAAAGCCGTCGCGGCGGCGCGGTCTCGGCGCCGGTTGCGGCCTTGCAGCCATCTGCGGGCGTGCGATTTCGACCGCCAGCCCCCCGTCTGGCCTGGGCTTGTTGCGCAATTGCAGGATCCAGGGCGAAGCCAGGTCGGACGACAGGGTCGTTGCCGGTGGTGGCGTATAGCGCGTTTGCGCCTGGGCCGTGGCCGCGCCTGCGGCCAGCAAGACGGCTGCGAGAAGCAATCCCTGCAATTTCATGACGTAATCCTCAACCCGATCGTCAGATCACCGGCCGCGCGGTCGCGGGCGGTTTCAGGGGGCGAGCATGCCGACGGGTCGGTAGCAAAAGATAAACGTTAACGTCCGCTGAGCGCGATTCCGGCAATTTGATTCGATTATGGTAAGCCGCCCGTTAGCGGACATGGTTGGCGCGAGGTTAACGCAGCCGGCGCCTGGCGTCGCGCAGAACGGCAGGCAACAGCTTCTGCACGCTTTCCTTGCTGGCGCCATTCTGGATCCTGGGATCGTACAGCATGTTGAGGATCAGTTGGTCGAACCGGGTAAATTGCGTGTGCTTGGTGCGGTCGTTGAACATGCTTTGCGAAAGCGAATGGTCTTCGTTGAGCGGTCCCAGGCCCTGCAAAATCTCCTCGGCCTTGCATCGGTCGAACAGCGCCTCGCCCTCGTCGGCCACGATCACCGCATCCGACCGCTTGATGCCGCCGCGCGTGAATTTCGAGCGCACAAGACATTTTCCCGGCGTGCTGGCGGTCGGACTGCCATAGACCTTTTCCCGGACCGTGCGCACATAATCCGACCTGTCGACGATGTAGACCTGGAAATTGGCCTGTCCGGGAGTGGCAACCAACTGGGCCCGCAGCCCCCGGATCGAACGGTTGAGCGACTGGATGAAGTTCTGCACTTCGCGCGTCTTGTTGCGCCGGGACATGTTCTCGACGTGGAACCGGACGGTGCCGCTGAACTTGCGTACATAATTCGACTGATAGCCATAGGGAGCGTATTCGGCGCCGAATACCGTCAGGTTGAAGCCCCGGATCACCTCGGCGTCACTGGCCGCCTGCGCCTGCCCGGCGCAAGCGAACGCGGCGAGGGCGGCAAGGGCCGCCCCGGCGGCGCGCGACACGAAACCGGCTTTGAAACGACGCAATAGGGGGAGCATCCGCTTGATCAGGTCCCTGCAACCCTGCGCCTTCAATGGTGTGGCGCCCTTTGATGACGACAAACCATAAGGGCAAGTATTGTCAGTTGAAAAGCGCAAAGTGTCGCCGGGCTCTTTCATTTGTCATGCGCCGCTTTAGGCTGGTGCGATGGTTTCGAACGACGCGAAAGGGCGGCGCATGACAGTTGAGGCAGCACCCGACAGGGGACTCGTAACGGGCGAGGACGGCAAGGTGCGCTGCGCGTGGCACGGCGGTCTGCCCGATTACCTGGCCTATCACGACCGCGAATGGGGCCGGCCTGTCGTTTCCGACACGCGGCTGTTCGAGAAGATCTGCCT
>JAGRLL010000285.1:0-3621 GCA_020441855.1 Nitratireductor sp. | reverse complement strand
CGCGTTGCCGCCATGGGAGATGCCGATATCGAACGCCTGCTGGGCGACGCCGGCATCATCCGCCATCGCGGCAAGATCGCCTCGACCATCAACAATGCGCGCCGCGCGCTCGAACTCGTCGAGGAAGAGGGTTCGCTGGCGCGTTATTTCTGGCGTCACGAACCGGAAAGCCGCCCCAAGACCGTCACATGGGACTGGATCCGCGCCAATCCGGCGACGGAAATCTCGAAGGCGATTTCGAAGGATCTGAAGAAGCGTGGCTGGAGTTTCGTCGGCCCGACCACGGTCTACGCCTTCATGCAGGCCATGGGCCTCGTCAACGACCATGTCGAGGGCTGCGTCTGCCGCGCCGAGTGCGAGGCCGAAAGGCAGGCATTTGCCAGACCTTGAAACACCCGGGCTGCCGGTCGACATCGCCGCCTGTTTCGTCCACCCCGACGCGCGCGTCGCCGCGACACTGGCGAGGCTGCGCGACCTGGTATTCGAGACGGCCGCCGAAACCGCCGATGTCGGCGAACTGGCCGAAAGCCTGAAATGGGGCGAGCCGAGCTACACGCCGAAAAGGCCGCGAACGGGGAGTTCGGTCCGTATTGCCGCGACGAAGGATGGCAGGGTCGCCGCTTATTTCATCTGCCACACCCATCTCATCGACCGTTTCCGTGAGCGCTATGGCGAGGTTCTCGCCTTCGAGGGTAACCGGGCCATCCTGCTCGATCCCTCCTTGCCGCTGCCCGAGCCCGAACTGAAGCACTGCTTCGCCATGGCGCTGACCTGGCACCGCGATCGCAGCGCGCATCCGTCCGGTGCCGGTTGAACGTGACGGTGCCCCCGGCTAGCCTGCCGCGACAAATCCGGGAGACCAAATCATGTTTTCAAGAATTTTTCTGACCTTGATGCTGTTTTTCGCCGCAGCGCTGCCGGCCGGGGCCGAGGACAATCCCATCGCCGTGCGCATGAAGCTGTTCACCGACGCCTACAATGCCGGCGATGCGGCGGCCATTGCCGACCTGTATGCCGAGGACGGTGCGGTGCTGATCCCCAGGGGTGGTATTGCCGTGGGAAGGGATGCGGTAGCGAAACACTACGCTGCCGCCTTCGAAGCGGGGGTCGCGAACCTGCAATACAAGATACTCGAAATCCGCAAGGTGGGCCCTGCCACCGCCGTGGAAATCGGCGAAACGCGGGTCTTGATCAAGGAGCAGGCAGCCGCGAGCCGGTCGATGCATGTGTGGGTATTCAAGGACGGCGAATGGTTCCTGAGCCGCGACATTTACCAGGTGCTCGGCGCGGTCAAGCAATGACCCCCTGGAGCAATTCCAGGAAAAGTGGAAACCGGTTTTCCGTCAGGAATCGCGTGAAAACAAATGGTTAGATCGTTTCATCGATTCCGTGAAACGATGAAACGATCTAGCGCCGCTGCCGTGCCAGGATCGCGATGGCGACGCCGCCGAGGATCGCCACGCTGCAGACGATGAAGCGCAATGTCAGCACTTCACCCATGAAGAGGATGCCGCCCGCCGTGGCGATGGCCGGCACGGTCAATTGCACGACGGCCCCCTGCGTCGCGGTCAGTTCCCTCAGCGCGCGGTACCATAGCGCATAGCCGAGCGCCGAGGTGACGGCGCCGGATGCCGTGGCCAGCGCAATGCCCCAGGCCGACGCTTCCAGCCGCGTTAAGAAGAATGCCACCAGGACAATCGCGAACGGCACCGAGCGCACGAAATTGCCCGCTGTCGCCGCCAGCGGATCGGCCTGGCCCCGCCCGCGCAGCGAATAGATGCCCCAGGCGACGCCCGACAGCGCCATCAGCACGGCGCCCGCCGGATCGGGCGCCGACAGTCCCGGCGATACGAGCCAGATGAAAGCGGCGAAGGCGATGGCGAGGCCGAGCCATTCCAGCGTCGTCGGGTGCTCGCCCTTCGCAATGCTCCAGCCGATCATCGTGCCCTGCACGCAGGCGAACAGGATCAGCGCGCCGACGCCGGTGTCGAGCCACAGATAGGCGAAGGAGAAGGCAGCGGCATAGCCGAACAGCGCGGCCGCCGAGGCCCATGTGCCGTGTGAAAATCTGGCGGCGAGCGCGCTGCCGCCGGGACGCATGGCCACCAGCAGGGCCAGCATGATCGCGCCGGTTCCAAGCCGCACCAGCGAATAGCCGGCCGGGTCGATCGCGCCGGAACCCAGCGCCAGCCGCCCGAAAACGGAATTGGCCGCAAAGGCGATCATGGTGATCGTGGTGATGAACAGCAGGCGCATCCGGATTTCCGTCACAAATTTGCGTCTTCGGCCCCGAAGTATCGCTGCGTGCGTTAACGGCGGACATTATCACGAAACGCAAAGGGGCGGGTGCCTTCTCTTGAAGGATGAAACCGGCCTCCTGCCGCGCTATGCTGCCGCTCATGGACATCGCCTCGCTTCTCATCTTTGCCGCCGCGCTCGCCGTCGTTGCCGCTTCGCCCGGTCCGAGCATCGCCGCGCTCGTCGCCCGCGTCATCGCGCGCGGCTGGCGCGACGTGTTGCCGTTTCTGGCCGGCATGTGGTTCGGCGAGGCAATCTGGCTGGCGCTTGCGGTCTTCGGCCTCGTCGTGATTGCCGAGACCTTCCATTGGCTCTTCGTCGTGCTGAAATGGGTAGGTGTCGCCTATCTCGTATGGATCGCCTGGAAGATGTGGAGCGCCCCGGTGACGGATGGAATGAACGCGCCTCGCGGCGATGCCCCGCCCCGCACCTTTCTTGCCGGCCTTGCCGTCATGCTCGGCAATCCCAAGGCGATGATGTTCTATCTCGCGCTGCTGCCTGCCATCGTCGACATCGCGCATGTGTCGGTTCTGGGCTGGGCGGAACTGACCTTCGCCATGCTGATCGTCCTCGCCGCCGTCGATCTTTCCTGGACCTTTGCCGCCACGCAGGCCCGGCGCCTGCTGACAAGTCCGCGCGCCGTGCGCGCCGCCAACCGCATCGGCGCAGGCGTGATGGCGGGCGCAGCCGCCGCGATTGCCGCAAAGTAAGCAAGAGGCGAGGAGGGGCGCAGCCCCGACCGGGACCAGGCAAGAGGCGAGAAGCGCCTCTGGGCGCGACCGGGACTAAACAACCATCCCTTGCCGCACCAGTCCTGATCGGATAGGTAACGCGCGACTTTGCAGGGGCCTTGCAACGGCCCGGAACATTCCCGGTTTCAGATGTCCGACAAGAAGAAAAAACCGCAGAAGGTAAAGGCGCGGCTGCCGCGCGGTTTCGTCGACCGCGAGGCGGGCGACATTCGCGCCGCCGAAGCCATGATGGGCAAGATCAGGGCGGTCTTCGAGCGCTACGGTTTCGATCCGGTCGAAACGCCGATGTTCGAATACACCGATGCGCTCGGGAAGTTCCTGCCCGATTCCGACCGCCCCAACGAGGGCGTGTTCTCGTTGCAGGACGACGACGAGCAGTGGATGAGCCTGCGCTACGACCTGACCGCGCCGCTCGCCCGCCACGTCGCCGAGAACATCAACACGGTGAACCTGCCCTACCGCACCTATCGCGCCGGCTGGGTGTTCAGGAATGAGAAGCCGGGGCCAGGGCGGTTCAGGCAGTTCATGCAGTTCGACGCCGATTCGGTCGGCGCGCCGGGCGTGCAGGCCG
>JAGRLL010000284.1 GCA_020441855.1 Nitratireductor sp. | reverse complement strand
CGGTTGTAGGCCGCCTTCGCGCCCTCGTAGTCGAGATCGAAGGAGTAGGCGTCCTTCATCAGGAATTCGCGGCTGCGCATCACGCCGAAGCGGGGGCTCACCTCGTCGCGGAACTTCCACTGGATATGGTACAGGTTGAGCGGCAGATCGCGGTAGGATTTCACGTAGGAACGGAAGATCTCGGTGATCATCTCCTCGTTCGTGGGACCGTACAGCATTTCGCGCTCGGACCGGTCGGCGATGCGCAGCATTTCCTTGCCGTAATCGTCGTAACGCCCGCTCTCGCGCCACAATTCGGCGGACTGGATCGTCGGCATCAGCACTTCGATGGCGCCGGAACGGTTCTGCTCTTCGCGGATGATCTTCTCGATCTTTCTGAGCACTTTCAGCCCGAGCGGCAGCCAGGAATAGATACCCGCCGATTGCTGGCGGATCATGCCGGCGCGCAGCATCAGCCTGTGTGAAACGATCTCTGCTTCCTTGGGAGTTTCCTTCAGGAGCGGCAGAAAATAACGGGAAAGGCGCATGATTTTGTCGGTTCCGCTGGGCCGCTGGAAGGTGCAGCCTGAATCGCATCTGGCGTGCGCACCTTAAACGCTTTTTCCCGTTGCGAAACAAGCCCTCCACGCCCTGCCTTGGAAGGGGCGTCCGCATCCGCAAGCAGGCGCCAACAGGGCCGCGCACAGTATTGCGGACACCGGATCACGCGCATGGCGTGTTCCTGCCCATTGCAATGACTTGATTATGTTTTGTGCACAATGCCTTGTCGAAGGCAGGAAACGCCCAATTTTTCGATTTTCATGATGACAACTTGCCGCGCCTGTGTATAGATGTCGGCATTATAGAGAGCTGGCAAACCAGCCACCTGAAGCGGTCTTAGTCTTGGGAGGATGTGAACCCTCGGCGCGGGTCACAATACGCAGCCGGCATCTCACCTTTACAAAGGTCGACAGATGCCTTGGGTTCAGGACACGCAAACTCATGGCAGGGCTTAACAGCCCTGCTTTTTATTTTGGATCAACCATTTAGCGGTCTTGCGGAAAAATGCTGGGCAATTTGTCGAGCCCCATGTCCATGTGGTAGGTCAGCCAATACCAGGCAAGGAAGATCACGCCGGAAACCAATGTGTTGACCAGCAGCTTCAGGCCGAGCCTTGAATGGGTCGGCGAGCCCGGATCCGTCCCCAGCACCCTTTCGCCGTCTTCTGCTTGCGTGCGCACGCCGAATGGCAGCACCATGAACAGCGTCAGCCACCAGATGATGAAATAGACCGCGAAACCGGTAAAGAAACTCATGGGTGTCAGACCTGTTCGAGTTCGGTAAGCGTGCCGCAGAAATCCTTCGGATGCAGGAACAGCACCGGTTTTCCGTGGGCCCCGATCTTCGGTTGGCCGTCGCCGAGCACCCGAGCGCCCTGCGCTTTCAGCTGGTCGCGTGCGGCGAGGATGTCGTCCACCTCGTAGCACAGGTGATGGATGCCGCCGGACGGATTGCGCTCGAGATAGGCGGCAATCGGTGAGTTCTCGCCCAGAGGTTCCAGCAACTCGATCTTGGTGTTCGGCAATTCGACGAAGACGACCGTCACGCCATGTTCGGGCAGCGCCTGCGGGGGCGTAACCTTCGCACCGAGCGCGCCGGCATAGATCTTCACTCCGGACGCCATGTCCGGGACGGCAATCGCCACGTGGTTCAGTCTGCCGATCATGCGCTGCTCCCTGCCTGCAATGCCTAGACCCGTGCAACGAAGACGGTGACCACCGGCTTCTTGCCCCAATGATCGCGCGCCGCCGCGCGGATGGCCTTTTCCACCGCGCCTGCGACAAGGTTGTCGTCCTTGCGGCGTTTCAGCGGAATGCTCTCGATCGCGCCGACGGCGGCGTCGTAGATCAGGTCGTCGAACGGCTCGCCATTGGCGTTCTCGACCGGCAGCCCGTGCAGCGACAGGTCGACGTCATCGGCCATCTTGCCCTTGGCATCCAGCACGACCGAACAGGCGACCAGCCCGGCATAGGACAGCTTGCGCCGCTGACGAACACCGATGGCTTCCTCGTCGCCAATGATAGCGCCGTCCTTGTAGATGCGGCCATGCTGGACATCGTCGATGATTTCCGCCTGGCCCGGCGCCAGCCGGAGCAGATTGCCGTTTCTGACGGGCGCGACCTGCGCCACGTTCATCTCTCCGGCAAGCCTTGCATGCGCATTGAGGTGCTGCGCCTCGCCATGCACCGGCACGGCGATTTGCGGCCGCACCCATTCGTACATCTGGCGCAACTCGTCGCGCCTCGGGTGGCCGGAAACATGCACCAGTTCGTCATTGTCGGTGATGATCTCGACGCCCATGTCGACCAGACGGTTTTCCGTTTCCAGGATCGCCTTGTCGTTGCCTGGAATGACGCGCGATGAATAGATTACCGTGTCGCCGGCGGACAGGTGCACGCGCGGATGCTCGTCGCGCGAAAGCTTCGACAACGCGGCGCGATCCTCGCCCTGGCTGCCGGTAAGAATGATCACGATCTTGGATCGGTCGATCGACTGGAATTCGTCCTCGTCGATGAACTCGTCCAGCCCTTCCATGTAGCCAAGCCCGTCGGCGACTTCGACGACGCGACGCATCGAGCGTCCCATAAGCATGCACTTGCGCCCTGCCTTTTTGGCGGCTTGCGCAATCGAGCGGATGCGTCCGACATTGGACGAAAAGGTGGTGATCGCCACCCTGCCCTGTGACCGGGCTATGATCTCGGAGAGGCTTTGGGAAACGGCGGTCTCGGTCGGGGAGTGACCGTCGCGTCTGGCATTGGTCGAATCGCAGATCAGCGCCAGCACGCCTTCGTCGCCGAGCCGCTTGAAGGTCGCTGCATCGGTGTCGGCGCCGAGCGAAGGTTCGGGATCGAGCTTCCAGTCGCCGGTATGAATGACACGCCCGAGCGGCGTCTTGATCGCCAGGGACACCGGTTCGGGGATCGAGTGGGTGACGTGGATCGCCTCGATCTCGAAGGGAGGAATGGCAAAGCGCCCGCCGGCCCGGTAGATGTGCAGCGGCACTTCGCCCACCATGCCCGGTTCGTCGCGGCCCTTGGCTTCCAGCAGACCCGCGGCGAACGGCGTCACCCAAACGGGTTTCCTCAGTTTCGGCCAAAGCGCCAGAACCGCACCGTAATGGTCTTCGTGGGCATGCGTGATGACGATGCCTTTCAGTGCATCGCCCAGTTCCAGCGCAAAGCTGATATCGGCCATCACCAGATCGACGCCCGGATGCGCGGAATCGGGAAAGGTCACCCCGCAATCGACCATGATCCAGGCACGGTCTTCTGCCGGACCGTAGCCGTAGAGCGCCAGATTCATGCCGATTTCGCCGACACCGCCGAGCGGAACGAAGAGGAGTTCGGAATTGGCCATTATTGTTTTTCGATATCCTTACTTGTCATGCGTGGGTGGCGTGCCGAAAAAGACTTCCGCCGATGAAATGGTGGCCAGATCGCCGTCGTCAAGGCGCAGGCACAACATGCCCTTGTCGTCGATGCCCTCGAATATCCCTGAAACTTCCCTGTTTGGAAGCCGAACGTCGATGCGTTTCGACAGATTGGCGGCGTGCGCAAGCCAGTGACGCCTGATTTCGCCGAAATTGGTGCCCCTGTCCCATCTTTTCAGCCAGTTGTCCACGCCGGTGGCGACACGTTCCATCATGTCGCGTGCGGGTACTGGCATGCCTTCGACCGCCAGATCTGTCGCGCGATAAGGCACGTCGCGGGGATGGCTCATGCAATTGACGCCAATGCCGACGATGACCGAGCGCCGCGCATCGCCGGCGACAATGAGTTCGTGGCTTTCGAGCAGGATGCCGCTGACCTTGCGTGCGGACACAAGCACGTCGTTCGGCCATTTGAGCGCGATGTCGCTAGCCTCGCCGTGCGCGGCGGCCAATGCGGCAATTGCCTCATGCACACCGAGTGCCGCGACGAAGGTCAGATTGGCGAGCGACGCAACCGGCGCGGGATCGACGAGCAGCAGCGAGGCGAACAAATTGCCCGGTCCCGATACCCAGGAACGCCCCCTGCTACCGCGCCCGGCCATCTGGCGTTCGGCGCGTATCCACAGATGGCCAGGATCGCCATCCTTGGCCGCCTGCAGGCAGGCGCTGTTGGTGGATTCGGTTTCCTCGACCTCGATCAGCCGGTATCCGGCGGGTATCAATGCCCGATCCTAGAAGAAGGTGGCCGCTGCATCCGACGTGATCGCGAAAAGCGGCCCGGCAAAAAGGTAGAAGAACACGACGAAAATGCCCGATACACCAAGCACCAGCTTCAGTTCGCCCGGCATCGGCTGGAAGCCTTCTTCCGACTCGTCGAACCAGATGATCTTGATGACGCGCAGGTAGTAGAATGCTCCGACCACGCTCGCCAGTACGCCGATGATTGCAAGCGCATAGAGTTGCGCCTCGATGGCCGCGACGAACACGAAATACTTGGCGAAGAATCCCGCGAGCGGCGGAATGCCGGCCAGCGAAAACATCAGGATGGTGAGCAGCAGCGCCATGACCGGGTTGCGCGCGGCAAGGCCGGCAAGGTCCGAAATGTTCTCGACCATGCCATCCTTGCGCCGCATGGCCAGGATGCAGGCGAATGTGCCGAGCGTCATGACCATGTAAACCAGCATGTAGAGCACGACGCCGTTTACACCGGCCTCGGTGCCGGCAGCGAGGCCGACCAGCGCGTAACCCATGTGCCCGATGGAGGAATAGGCCATCAGCCGCTTGATATTGGTCTGGCCGATGGCCGCGAACGCGCCCAGCACCATAGAGGCGATGGAGATGAAGGCAACAACCTGACGCCAATCGGGCGCGATCGGCTCGAAGGCGCCCATGGTGACGCGCACGATCAGCGCCATGGCTGCGATCTTGGGCGCGGCGGCGAAGAAGGCCGTTACCGGTGTCGGCGCGCCTTCATAGACGTCCGNNGTCCGGCGTCCACATGTGGAACGGTACGGCGGAAATCTTGAAGCACAGACCGGCAAGGATGAAGACCAGACCGAAGATCAACCCGACCGAGCGTCCCGTTCCGCCGATCGCTTCGGTGATACCGGCGAAATCGAGATGGCCGGTAAAGCCGTAGGTGAGGCTGATACCATAGAGCAGCATGCCGGAAGACAGCGCGCCGAGGACGAAATATTTTAGCCCGGCTTCCGTCGATCGGATGGAATCCCGGTTCATCGCCGCCGTGACGTAAAGCGCCAGCGACTGCATCTCGAGGCCGAGATAGAGGCTCAGCATGTTGTTGGCCGAAATCATCAGCAGCATGCCGGTGGTCGCCAGCAGGATGAGCACCGGATATTCGAAACGCTCGAAGCGTTCGAGCCGCATGTAACTGACCGACATCGCGAGCGCGGCGCCCGAGCCGACCAGAGCCAGCAGCTTCATCAGCCGCGCGAACGGGTCCAGCACGAAGGCATCCGAGAACGCAGACCCCTCGCCCGCGAACCAGACAAGCCACAGGCCTGAGATGACGATGGCCGCGAATGCCAGTCCGGAAATGAGGGAACTGGCGCGTTCGCCCCGAAAGGCGCCGATCATCAGCAGCGCCAGCGCCGCCAGCGACAGAATGATTTCCGAACCGGCAAGCGTCAGGTCGGGTGAGATCGAGGAGAAATCCTGGACGGGTTGCATGGAGATTCCCCTAATGTCCGGCTGCCGCGGTCGACATCTGACCGGCGGCCTCGAGCGCGGCGTGATACTGGTTCAGCAGCGCATCGACCGAGGCCGCGGTAACGTCGAAAACAGGCGCGGGATAAACACCGAAGAAGATGACCAGCACGGCAAGCGGGATGAGGATCGCACGTTCGCGCGTTGTCAGGTCGAGGATCGATTTCAGGCTCTCTTTTTCGAGCGCACCGAATATGACGCGTCGGTATAGCCAAAGCGCATAACCCGCCGACAGGATGACACCGGTCGTGGCGAACGCCGCCACCCAGGTATTGACCTCGAACGCCCCAAGCAGTGTCAGGAATTCGCCGACGAAGCCCGAGGTGCCCGGCAGGCCGACATTGGCCATGGT
>JAGRLL010000283.1:8247-12982 GCA_020441855.1 Nitratireductor sp. | reverse complement strand
TACGATCCTGAATATGGTGGGCTGGGTCTCGATTTCTCCTATTCGATGATCATGGCCGAGGAACTGGGCTCTGCCGATTGCGGCGGCGTGCCGATGGCGATCGGCGTGCAGACCGACATGTGCACGCCGGCCATGAACCGTTTCGGCTCGGATCACGTGAAGCGCAATTTCCTGGCGCCGGCCATCGCCGGCGATGTGGTCGGCTGCATCGGCGTGTCGGAACCCGGCGGCGGGTCGGACGTCGCTGCGGTCAAGACACGGGCGAGGAAGGACGGCGACGATTACGTCATTTCCGGAACCAAGATGTGGATCACCAACGGCATGAAGGCCGATTGGTGCTGCCTGCTTGCCAATACCTCCGACGAGGGCGGACCGCATCGCAACAAATCGCTGATCGCCGTGCCCATGGACGCCAGGGGGATCAGCCGCCAGAAGATCCGCAAGATCGGCATGAATTCGTCTGACACCGCGCAGCTCTTCTTCGACGAGGTGCGCGTGCCGCAGAAGAACCTTATCGGCCAGGAAGGCCACGGCTTCACCATGCAGATGCTCCAGTTCCAGGAGGAACGGCTGTGGAGCGCGGCCAATTGCGTCAAGATGCTCGACCGGCTGATCGATCTCACCATCGACTACACGCGCGAACGGCACGTGTTCGGCAAACCCATCCTGGACAATCAGGTGGTGCATTTCCGCCTGGGCGAATTGCGCACCGAGGTGGAGGCGTTGCGGGCGCTGACCTGGAGCGCGGTCGAGCTCTACACTTCCGGCAAGGATGTCACGCGCCTTGCCTCCATGGCGAAGCTCAAGACCGGGCGCTTGTGCCGCGAGGTCGCCGATTCCTGCATGCAATATTGGGGCGGCATGGGCTACACGGCGGACAATCCCGTGTCGCGCGCGTTCCGCGACGGACGCCTGGTCTCGATCGGCGCCGGCGCCGACGAGGTGATGCTGGGGATCATCGCCAAGCTGGAAGGCACGCTGCCTGGAACCAGCAACGAGGCAAAGCGTTAGGGTGCCTGCGTGATCGCCAAGCTCCTCATCGCCAATCGCGGGGAAATCGCCTGCCGCATTGCACGGACGGCGCGGCGAATGGGTGTGGCGAGCGTGGCCGTGTTCACTGAAGCGGACCGCGACGCGCCGCATGTGCGGGCCTGCGACGAGGCCGTTCGGACAGGCAGCTATCTCGATATCGCCGGAATGGTCGAGGCGGCGACGAGATCGGGCGCGCACGCCGTCCATCCGGGCTACGGCTTCCTGTCCGAGAATGCCGATTTCGCGGAAGCGTGCGCGCAGGCGGGGATCGTCTTTGTCGGTCCGTCGCCGGAAGCGATCCGGATCATGGGCGACAAGGCGGCGGCGAAGGCGAAGATGATCGAGGCCGGCGTGCCGGTGGTGCCCGGCTATCAGGGCGAATGCCAGGAATTGGCAACACTGTTGGCCGAAGCGGAAAAGATCGGCTTTCCGGTGCTGATCAAGGCGGCGGCCGGCGGTGGCGGGCGCGGCATGCGCCGTGTCCATGCGGCCTGGGATTTCGGCGAAGCGCTTGCCTCGGCGCGGCGTGAGGCCAAGAGCGCATTCGGCAACGATTCCGTGCTGCTGGAAAGGCTGGTCGAGGACGGCCGCCATGTCGAAGTGCAGGTCTTCGGCGATGCGCATGGCAATATGGTGCATCTGTACGAGCGGGACTGTTCGACGCAGCGCCGGCACCAGAAGATCATCGAGGAATGTCCGTCGCCGGCAGTCAGCGCGGAACTGCGCGACAGGCTCGGCGAATGGGCGGTCGCGGCGGCGCAATCCGTCGGCTATCGTGGGGCGGGCACGGTTGAATTCATCCTCGACAAGGCAGGCAACGCCTTCTTCCTGGAGATGAACACGCGGTTGCAGGTCGAGCATCCGGTGACCGAAATGGTGACGGGCGTCGATCTGGTCGAGTGGCAATTGCGCGTGGCATCGGGCGAGGGATTGCCGCTGACGCAGGACCAGATCGAGATGCATGGCCATGCCGTCGAGGCCCGGCTTTACGCCGAGGACCCGTATAACGGCTTTCTGCCGCAGACGGGCAGGGTCCTAGGCTTCCGGCCGCGCGGCGGGCGGGGCGAGCGAATAGATGCGGGGATCGAGGAAGGCGGCGAGATCGGTGCCGCCTATGACCCGATGGTGGCGAAATTCATCGCCCATGGCGCGGATCGGGCCGAGGCGGTCGCGAAACTCGTGCAATTGATTTGCGATGTCCCGCTGACCGGGTTCGCCAGCAATGCCGGCTTTCTCGTGCGGTTGCTGCGTTCCGCCGCGTTCAGCGAAGGGGACATGACGACGGCGACCATCGATCGATGGACCGAGACGGGCGATGCGATCCTGACGCGGCCGGAGCCCGCGGCGGACGCATGGCTGGCGGCAGCCTGCGTGGCCGCGCTCGCACCGGGCGGCAACTGGTTCCGTTCTTCAGGTGTCGCGGAATATCCCGTGATGCTCGAATGCGGCGAAGCACGCGAGACCTTGCGGCTGGTTTTCGAGCGGGGCAGGCTCGTTCAGGCATGTGTCAAAGGCAGCGAGATCGCTGTCGACAGTGCCGTCTGGGATGGCGAGGTGCTGCGCCTGTCTTTCGACGGGCTGGAGCGGCGCTTCCGCTTCTTCGTGGACGGTGCGTGTTATCACCTTGCGCGCGATGGCGAAGTGCTTGTCCTTGCCGAACCCGACCTCCTGGCCGGCAAGGGCGCGCAGGCCGATCCCGGGCGGGTGGTCACGCCGGCATCCGGCCGCGTTGCGCGCGTATCCGCGGCTGTCGGAGACGCCGTGGAGGAGGGCGCCGCACTGGTCGTCATCGAGGCGATGAAGATGGAGACGGCGCTGGTTGCCAGGGCTTCGGGCGTCATCACGGCCGTGCACGTGAAGGAAGGCGATCAGGTGCAGGCGGGCGAGACCATCATAGAGATCGGGACCTGACCCGGACCGGCGGCGCAACGGACACGAGCGTCAGGGCGGCTGGCCTGTGGACTATGAGTGGTTCCCGCGCCAGTCCGCCAGCACCGCGTCTGGCTGACATGCCTTGCGGAACTGGTCGCGCATGGCGAGCCAGGCAAAACGCAGCGAGTTCATCACGATGTCGACGTCATAGCGCTTGAGTTCGTTGGAGATCGGCGCCCATTTGACCAGCGCCTTCGGGCTCAGCTTGAACGCGGCCTCGCCATGGGCGAGCGCCGCCCAGTCGGCAAGCGCCGCGCGATCCTGATAGGCGCGAATCAGTTCCTCAATATCTCCGGTGAACTGGTCGAGGTCGAAGCGCCGCGTTACGGCGTGGCGGTAGGCGTGGGCGGTGAGTTCCGCCGCCTCGCGCGGCGTTGCGCCGGCTTCGTGCAATTGTGCGCCCATCCACACGGCAAGGTCTGAAAGCGAGGCCGCGTAGACATGCCATTTGGCAATGTTGAGCGAGACAATGAATTCGCTGTCCTTGAAGTGGCTGGGATAGCTTATCCCCATGCGCTGCTTGACATATTCATAGAGTTTCTTTTGCGAGACGAAGGCAGCGCGGCTCGCCAGAAACTCGCTGAAATCCTCAACGCTCGCGACCGGTTCAATCTTCCTGAAAGCGCTGAACCGCGCGAAAAATTCCCTTAGAAATTCACCCATCATGACGGTTCACAGCCCTGTGCATTAGACGAAGGTGGCAAGTGGACAATGGTAAAAAAAGTTCCAATCGACCTGATTTTATGTAATTTCTTGCCCCCGACTGCGCGTCAAAACTTGGGCACGCGTGCGTCAACGCTCCGGGAGTGAGGGAGCGCATATCAACCGCGGGAGTGCTGCACAAGTGGGCTGGCATCCTGCAATCGGTGGGAGGTAGCTGTGGCCGACAATTCGGACGCCAAGACGCAGCACTGGCAGAAGACTCGGAACCTTACGTTCCTGATCCTGATCCTTTGGGCAATCTTCGCCCTTGTGCTGCCCTGGATGGCAGGGTCGCTCAACTCGATGACCTTCATGGGTTTTCCGTTGGGCTATTATTTCTGTGTTCAAGGCTCTCTGATTGCCTTCGTCGTGATGATCTGGTTCCAGAACTGGCGCCAGGAAGCCATCGACGACGAATTCGGCGTCAGCGAGTAGGCGGGAGGGACAACCATGTCTGCCAATTCCGGGGCCGGTAAATCCGGCTTTACCAACAATTTGGGCAAGGTGTACGGGCTTTACACGCTCGGCTTTCTTGCCTTCTTCGCGCTGATGGCCATCGCGGAGCAGACGGGAATCCTCGGTGCCGAAGGCATCGGTGTAGGCTTCCTGCTGTTCACCATCGCCATCTACGCCATCATCGGCTGGCTGTCGCGCACGATGGAGGTTTCGGCCTACTACGTTGCGGGACGCGAGGTTCCGGCACTCTATAACGGCATGGCGACGGCCGCGGACTGGATGTCCGGCGCGTCCTTCGTCGCGCTGGCCGGCGGTGTCTATTTCGGCGGGTATCCGTATCTCGGCTTCATCATCGGCTGGACGGGCGGCTACGTGCTGGTCAACTCGCTGCTGGCGCCGTATCTGCGCAAGTTCGGCTGCTATACCGTGCCCGACTTCATCGGCACGCGTTATGGTGGCAACCTTGCCCGCTTCTTCGCGGTCATCGTTCTCGTTGTCGCCTCGTTCACCTATGTGACGGCGCAGATCAACGCGACGGGCACCATCGCGGCGCAGACGCTCGGCGTTCCGTTCGAATTCGGCGTCTGGCTCGGCCTGCTCGGCATCTTCATCT
>JAGRLL010000283.1:0-8142 GCA_020441855.1 Nitratireductor sp. | reverse complement strand
GGGCTTCGGCATCATTCCGCACTTCAGCTATGGCGACGCGGTTCACCGCATTGCCGAACTTGAAGCGCAGTATGGCCTGAGCAAGGCTGCCGAGAACATTCCCGGCGTCGCCGTCCTGACCACCCCGGCCAACGCGCCGGAAGGCCAGTCGTGGAAAATGGTCTCGCTCGCCATCTGTATGATGGCCGGTACGGCCTCTCTGCCGCATATCCTGATGCGCTACTTCACGACCCCGTCCGTCAAGGCGGCACGCCGCTCGGTCGGCTGGTCGCTGCTCTTCATCTTCCTGCTGTACTTCTCGGCGCCGGCACTTGCTACGCTGACCAAGCTGCAGCTGCTCGACCCGGACCTGGCCACCTCGGTCATCGGCAAGGCGTTCGATGAAGTGAAGAACCTGGCCTGGGTCCAGCATTGGGAATCGGTGAAGATGCTTGCGGTTGCCGACCAGAACGGCGACGGCATCGTGCAGCTCAACGAGTTCTTCATGCGGCCCGACATCGTCGTGCTGGCCACGCCGGAAATCGCAGGCCTGCCCTACGTGATCTCCGGTCTCGTCGCAGCCGGTGGCCTCGCCGCCGCGATGTCGACGGCAGACGGCCTGCTGCTGGCAATCGCCAACGCTCTCAGCCACGATCTGTACTACAAGATCATCGACCCGCAGGCCGATACGCGCCGGCGTCTGATCGTTGCCCGAATCCTGCTGATCTTCATCGGCGCCGCGGCCGCTGCCGTGGCCTCGCTGAAGCTGACGGGTATTCTGGGCGCGGTTGCCTGGGCGTTCGACTTCGCCTGCTCCGGCCTGTTCTTCCCGCTGGTCCTCGGTGTCTGGTGGAAACGGGCCAATGCGGCGGGTGCAATCGCCGGCATGGTGGGCGGCTTCGTTGTCGGTTCGTGGTACCTCTACATGGTCTACGCAGGCGGCATGGAGCCGTGGTGGGGTATCGACCACATCCGCTTCGGCATCATCGGCATGCCGGTCAGCCTGGTGCTGATGGTTGTGGTGTCGCTTTTGACCCCGGCTCCGTCCAAGGAGATCCAGGACATGGTCGACGAGACCCGCATCCCCTCGGGCAGTGCGGTTCTGCCTCAGTCCCACTAAGCGGACCCATTGAAATCGAAAGGGGGCGGAACGCTTGTTCCGCCCCTTTTTCTGTGAAACATGCGAGCGTGAAGCGAAGCCGGGAGGGTTCAGGCGATGGTGCCCGATCCATTCACCATCTTTCCGATCTGGGTGATCGTCATCGATTACCTGCTCGGTCTCATCATGTGGACGCTGATCGGGCGTGCGGCGATGCGTGTCTTCCTGCCGGAAGACAGCGAGTTCTTCTTCATGAAGTTCTTCGTGCGTGCCACCAATCCGATCATCGCCGTGTTCCGGCCAATCATCCCGGGCTTCCTCGTCGAACAATTGGTGCCGCTGTTCGTGGCCTGGTTCTTCTTCATGATACGCTTCTATCTGATGCCCTGGCTGCTCGGTTATTCGGTGATGGGCATGCTGTCCTTCCCGCTGGAAAGCGACATCGCAGGCGGTCTCTACGAGATGTTCGGGCCCAGGAAATAGGCAAGAAGCAGCCGTTCGGGCCGTGTCAGGCGGGAATGCGGATCGACGCCAGTCTCGCGTAATCGCGATAGAGCGACCGGAAGGCCGCATTTGCGCCGTGCTTAGCGGCCAGATCGGCGGTGACAGCTTCGAGGTCGTCGCGCGGTTCGACATGGAATTGCTTCAGCCAGGCGCGCAGCAGCACGCCAAACCAGGCCGGTAATTCGTGCTGCATCCCGAAATCGACGACGTGAAGGCTGCCTCCCGGCGAGACGACGTCAAGGCTGGCCTCGAGCGCTTCGCGCCAGGGCGGGATCATCGAGAGGGCATAGGAGAAGAACAGACGGTCGAACCCCGTCTCACCGAAGAGTTGCGCGGCGGAAAAGCGGGATGCGTCGCCCTGGGCGAGGCGAATGCGGTTCGACAAGCCCGCCCGGTCGATGTTGATGGCGGCCGTCTTGAGCATTTCGCCGGATAGATCGAGGCCGAAGAAACGGGCATCCGGATAACGCCGCGCGGCGAGGATCAAATTGCGTCCTGTTCCGCAGCCCAGTTCCAGCACCGTGGCGCCAGCCGGCGCGTCCAGTTCGTCGATCAGCCTGTCACGGCCCAGCAGGTAATATTTGCGTGTCAGGTCGTAGATGTAGCGCTGTCGACGATAGATCTCGTCCATCAGATTGTCCGGTGCGGTGGCACTCTGAAAGCCGGTTTCGCTCATGATTGCGCCGGACCGCCCATCTCATTCTTCAGACGGTAGAGGTGGAAGCCGCCATAAATCGAGGAACGGTCCGCGAGCGTGGCGCGACGGCTTTCCCCGGCCTGATAATCCCAGCGATCGAGGATTTCTTCGGCAACGCGGCCGGGCAGCAGGTCGGGTTCGGCGGCGGTGCGGAAGATGACACGTGCGCCCGGCGCGGCGGTGCGGGTAATCTGGGCCCACAGATCGTTGAGCTGCCGATCGTTCATCCAGTCCTGCGCATCGAGCAGCACGTAGCAATCCTTGCTGGCGTCAGGTTCGGCGTTCAGATATTCGGTGACGGAGCGGTTCAGGACCTCGACGCGGCCGGCACGTTCGGCGATTTCGTCAAAATGGCGCGCCTGCAGATAGGGCGGCAGCGGACCTGATTCGCTTCCTTCATTGTCCTTGCGGTAGGAGCGGCCGAAGGCCTGCCAGGCGAAGTAATTGTCCGCGAGCGGGAAGCCGCAGGCGAGCCGTTCGAGGCGCGCGCGCAATATTGTGGACATGTCGCCTCCGCCGGCCAGCGCCTCGTATTGCGCCGGCGGGATGCCGAGGCCGAACAACGATGCCTTTTTCGAGGTCGCCCAGCGGATCATCCGCTTTTCGAAAAGCGGCGCGATGGCGGTGTCGAAGAACGAGCGCTGCTCCTCCATCGTGCGGGCCTTGAGCATGTCGCGCGGATCGATGCCGTAGAGCCGCGCCACGCGATGACCGACGCCGATGAACCAACCGAGCAGGCCGTGATGGTAGAGATCGCGCGAGAACAGCGAGATGCGGCGCTTGCCGGTCAGGCCGCGATGCTCCCAATAGGCGCGGCTTTCGGCGTCTAGATGCGGGCGGATGAAGCGTTCGTAGGCGGCGAGATTGGCCTTTTCGTCGGCTCGGCCGAAGAAGCGGTAGAACGTATCGTGGTTGGGCAGGTGTACGGCCGCAGTGAGCTTCAGCCGGTTCAACGCGACATGGGCGCGGTTGAGGTCGACGGCGGTGATCGCGCCTGGATCGGCGGTAAGGTAGGACATGACGTTGCAGCCGCCCGAGGCGATGGCGACGATGCGGTCGCCGGGGCGGATCGCCAGCGCCTGCATGTCGACCACCGGGTCCTCCCAGATCTGGGGGTAGACCAGGCCCTTGAAGGCCCAAGTGAAAAGCCGCTCCAACGCGCCATCGCCGCTCAGGCGCTTGTTGCGATGAACGGCTTTCGCCAGATGGTTGTTGCTCCTGGCAGGCTTGACGGGGTTCGTCATGGCGTTCTCCGGCTGCGCGTTCCTGTTTGCCCGGCATGTGTGTCGGGGAGATTCGCGCGAGGGTTTCGCCCTGTTAGGCCCGGCACTTATCAGTTTGATGAACGTTGTTTCGCTCATACCCGATTCGACGCGCCCGTCGTCCCCACGAGGCGCGCTTGCCGTGCGGTGGCCTTTTCGGCCCCTTCGTGTGCGGGTCAAGGAAATGCAGATCGCCAGCATCCCCCACTCACGGATTGCCGGCGAGCCGGGAGACGACTAAGACGGCGCGATGGCGCGCGCGATCATGTTTCAGGGAACGGGCTCGGATGTCGGCAAGACGGTGCTTGTCGCCGGGCTTTGCCGTGCGGCGCTTCGGCGCGGCATCCGCGTGCTGCCGTTCAAGCCGCAGAACATGTCGAACAATGCCGCCGTCGCGGACCCCGACGCGGAGGGCAGGGCCGGCGAGATCGGCCGGGCGCAATGGCTGCAGGCGCTGGCCGCCGGCGTTGCGCCACGCGTCGACATGAACCCGGTGCTGCTCAAGCCCCAGGCTGAGAACGGAAGTCAGGTCGTCGTCCACGGCAAGGTGGTCGCAACCGCCAGGGCGCGCGACTATCAGGCGCTGAAACCGCAATTGCTGGATTCGGTGATGGCGAGCTTCGCACGGCTTTCCGCGAAGGCCGACCTGGTGCTGGTCGAGGGCGCCGGTTCGCCGGCGGAGATCAATCTGCGGGCCGGCGATATCGCCAATATGGGCTTTGCGACGAAAGCCGGCGTGCCGGTCGTGCTTGTCGGCGATATCGACAGGGGCGGGGTGATCGCCTCGCTTGTCGGCACGCACGCGATCCTGGCGCCGGAAGACCGTGCCATGGTTGCGGGCTACCTGATCAACAAGTTTCGCGGCGATGCCAGTCTGTTCGACGACGGGCTGGCGTCGATCACGCGCCTGACCGGCTGGCCTTCCTTCGGTGTTGTGCCCTGGCTGGAGGCGGTGCGGCGGTTGCCGGCGGAAGATTCGGTGGCGCTGGAACGGCTTGCAAGGCCGGGCGCAGGCACGATCAAGATCGCCGTGCCGGTGATGGGCCGTATCGCCAATTTCGACGACCTCGACCCCTTGCGCGCCGAGGAACAGGTTGATCTGGTCTTCGTGCGCGCAGGCGAGAAGTTACCGGGCGACGCCGCGCTGATCGTTCTGCCCGGTTCGAAGTCGACCATCGCCGATCTGGCGGAATTGCGTGCAAATGGCTGGGAAGACGATCTGCGCCGCCATGTCGCGCGCGGCGGCGAAGTCATCGGTCTGTGCGGCGGCTACCAGATGCTGGGGCGCAGAATTGCCGATCCCGGTGGCGTCGAGGGCGCGGTCGGCGAGGTCGAAGGCCTCGGCATGCTCGACATCGAGACGGTGCTGGAAGGCGCCAAGACGGTTCGCAATTCCTCGGCGACGCTCGCCGAAGGCGATATCCGGCTGGAAGGCTATGAAATTCACATGGGCCGCACCTCGGGAAGCGATTGCGCGCGGCCCTTTGTGCTGATCGACGGGCGGCCCGACGGCGCGGTTTCGGCCGACGGCAAGGTGCGCGGCTGCTACCTGCACGGATTGTTCGCAACCGATGCCTATCGCGCGAGACTGATCGAAAGCCTTGGCGGCGTGGCAGATGATGGCTCGCATCGCGCGCGTGTCGAGGCAGCGCTCGACGAACTGGCGGCGCATATCGAGAAGCATCTCGACGTGGACGGGTTGTTGGCGGCGGCAGGCGAAGTCGGCTGAGTGCGTGTTCCCTTCGCGACGCAGGGCAGCGTATCCCGATTGACCGTGTCCGGTGTTCGTCGCTATGATCGTGCCTGCATTTGGTTCCCGCACGGTCGAAAGACCCTGGGATCAAAAGGGAACAGGACGGGCCGACCCAAACAGGGGGTTCCGAACCTGGCCGACCCCGCGACTGTATTGCGGCGAGGCGGCGTTCCATTGCCACTGGCGGCCGAAAGGCAAGCCGGGAAGGGGAGCGCCACCGACATGCGTGCCAACCGGAAAAGAACATCCGGAACGACGCGCGAGAGCCGCGAGCCAGGAGACCTGCCAGATGCGGGCCGACA
The DNA here is from genome assembly GCA_020441855.1 of Nitratireductor sp. Lineage (GTDB taxonomy): Bacteria > Pseudomonadota > Alphaproteobacteria > Rhizobiales > Rhizobiaceae > BOKV01. The sequence goes on along the minus strand of JAGRLL010000283.1, from coordinate 2,546 downwards.
AACGGCCGCCATGAACTCGAGAGCATCACGGAGGTTGCCATGCTCGCACAACAGAAAATCGCCGTCGCCCAGATGGACGGCGTAAGGCTCGACGGAACCAAGCGCATCACCACGGCCGTTTTCGCCGCGGCGCTCGGAATCTTCTTCGTCTATTCGACGGCGTTTTCCCATTCGACGACGCTGCACAATGCCGCGCACGACACGCGGCATGCGATTGCCACGCCCTGCCACTGAGACAGCGTCATGCTCATCCGGGTATTGCTCGCTGCCATTCTGGCAGGCGTGGGCGCTGGCGTATTCGCCACCGCCGCGCAGTCGCTGAGGGTGACCCCGCTCATCCTCGAAGCCGAAACCTATGAAAATGCCGGCGGCGCCGGACATGCGCACGGCCACGACCGTGGCGCTGCCGACGCCACGCAGTCGGCCGCGCAAACCGCCGAGACAGAAGAAGAGGAATGGGCGCCTGCCGACGGGCTGGAGCGCACCTTCTTCACGCTGATGGCCAATGCGGTGGTCGGCGCGGGCTTCGCGCTGGTCGTCACCGCCGCGATCCTGCTTACCGGCCAGACGGTGACGCTGACGAGCGGCCTCGTGTGGGGGCTCGCCGGCTTCGTCGTCTTCGTGCTGGCGCCCGGGTTCGGCCTGCCGCCGGAACTTCCGGGCACGGAGGCGGCTGACCTGGCGCTGCGCCAGACCTGGTGGCTGGCGACGGTGCTCGCGACCGCCGGCGGGCTGGCGATCCTCTATTATCGCCGCCAGCCGATGTGGATCGCCGCCGCGCTCGTACTGATCGCCGCGCCGCATCTTTACGGCGCGCCGCAGCCGGCCGAGCACGAGGCGCTGGCACCGGCGCATCTGGCGGTCGAGTTCGCCATCGCCTCGATCGCGACCGGCTTCGTCTACTGGCTGTTCCTCGGCGGGCTGCTCGGCTTCGTCCTCGACCGCGCCATGCGCGCCGAGGCCGGCCACACGGAAGCGGTCGCTTGAGCCATCAACTCGCAGCGGGCGTCACCCTGGTTCTGGGTGGCGCCCGTTCGGGCAAGAGCCGGTTCGCCGAGAAGCTGGTCGAGGCCAGCGGGCATGTAACCGTCTATGTTGCGACCGGGCAGTCGCTCGACGACGAGATGGCGGCGCGCATCGCGGCACACCAGGCGAGGCGGGACGCCAACTGGCGCACGGTCGAGGCGCCCTTCGATCTGGCCGGCGCGATAGCAAATGAAGACGGAGAGGGCAGGGTGCTGCTGGTCGACTGCCTGACGCTGTGGCTGTCGAATCTGATGATGCGCGATGCCGACATCGGGGCGGAGACGGCAAGGCTCGCGGGCGAGCTTGCCGCCGCAAGGGCGCCGGTGGTGCTGGTCTCCAATGAAGTGGGCCTCGGCATCGTGCCGGACAACGCCATGGCGCGGGCCTATCGCGACCATGCCGGGCAATTGAACCAGCGGATCGCGCGACTTGCGCAATCCGTCTATTTCGTCGCCGCCGGACTGCCGCTGGTGCTGAAAAAGGAATGAACGCAATGACTCGGGAACCGACATGACCGACACGCTCGAAACGACCAAAATCCCCGCCACGGTGATCACCGGCTTTCTCGGCGCGGGCAAGACGACGCTGATCCGCAATTTGCTCGAAACGTCGAAGGGACGGCGCATCGCGCTGATCATCAACGAATTCGGCGACATGGGCGTCGATGGCGACCTGCTCAGGGGCTGCGGCGAGGAGACCTGCTCGGAAGACGATATCGTGGAACTGACCAATGGCTGCATCTGCTGCACGGTGGCCGACGATTTCGTGCCGACCATGCGCAAGCTGCTCGAACGCGATCGCAAGGTCGACCATATCGTCATCGAAACCTCCGGCCTGGCGCTGCCGCAGCCGCTGGTCGCCGCGTTCAACTGGCCTGAAATTCGCGAGCGGGTGACCGTGGACGGCGTGGTGACGGTGGTCGACGCGCACGCGGTCGCGGCCGGGCGCTTCGCCGACGACGAAGACAAGGTCGCCGTGCAACGTTCGCAGGACGAATCCCTCGATCACGACAATCCGTTGGAGGAATTGTTCGAGGACCAGCTCATCTCGGCCGACATGATCGTGCTCAACAAGTCGGACCTCGTCGATGGTGCGGCGCTCGACAAAATCGAGAAGGACGTCGCCGACCATGTCGCGCGCGCAGTGAAACTCGTTCGGGCATCGAAGGGCTCGCTGCCGGCCGACGTTCTGCTTGGCCTCGACAGCGCCACCGAGACTGAGATCGCCAAGCGCAAGTCGCATCACGAGCTTGAGCACGAGAACGGCGAGGATCACGACCACGACGAATTCGAGAGTTTCGTCTTCGCCGGCGGTTCGGTGGCCAGTGCGCATCCGCTGGGCGCAAAGCTGGGCGCGATCATCGAGAAGTACGACATCCTGCGGCTTAAGGGTTTTGTCGACGTGGCCGGCAAGCCGATGCGTCTGCTGGTGCAGGCGGTGGGTAATCGCATCGAGCATTATTTCGACCGCGAGTGGCGCGACGGCGAGAAGCGCGGCAGCCAGCTCGTTGTCATCGGCCT
>JAGRLL010000282.1 GCA_020441855.1 Nitratireductor sp. | reverse complement strand
ACCTGCCCGACCGGCATCACCACGCACAATCCGCGCCTGCAGCGCGGGCTCGATCCCGCCGACAAGGCAGTGCGGGTGAAGAATTACGTCGAAAAGGTTCACAAGGGCGTCGGCATTATCGCACATTCGTGCGGGGTGGCGCATGCGCGCGAACTCGGGCCGGCGCATGTGCGCATGGTGCAGCCGAACGGCACCTCGATGACGCTCGAACAGATCGCGCGCGCTGCGGAAGCCGGGCGTCCCGTCAACCCGATCCCCGCAATGCATGACGGCACGCGTGCCGCAAGCTGAACTCCAGGAGAAAGCGCCATGCACGCAAGTCAGACGACAATGGTCAAGGCCTCGGACCTCTTCGTCCGCTCGCTCGAGAACGAGGGTGTCGAAGTCATCTTCGCAGTGCCGGGCGAGGAAAACCTCGACCTGCTGGATTCGCTGCGCCGGTCGAGCATCCGCGTCGTGCTCAACCGGCACGAACAGGCCGCCGGCTTCATGGCGGCGACCTATGGCAGGCTGACCGGCAGGGCTGGCGTGTGCCTGTCAACGCTGGGGCCCGGCGCGACGAATTTCATGACGGCGGCGGCCTATGCCCATCTCGGCGCGTTTCCGATGATCATGATCACGGGGCAGAAACCGTCGAGGCACGGCCGGCAGGGCCGCTTCCAGATCGTCGACATCGTCGCCACGATGAAGCCGGTCACCAAGATGGCCAAGGCCATCGTAGATGCCGCAGCGATCACCTCGATCGTCTCGGATGCCTTCCGCGTCGCGGAGGCAGAGCGGCCCGGCCCGATCCATCTGGAACTGCCGGAGGATATCGCCGCCGAGATGGTGCCCGACGAACCGGTCGTGCCGCGCAGCCGTGCACGCCTGCCGCAATGCCCCGAGGCCGCGCTCGACGAGGCGGCGGCGATGATCCGCGCCGCCAACCATCCGCTGCTGGTCATCGGCGCAGGTGCGAACCGGCGGCCGGTCTTCGACGCGCTGGACGATTTCGTGCGCACCACGCGCATTCCCTTCGTCACGACGCAGATGGGCAAGGGCGCCGTCGGCGGCAGCCATGACGAATATCTCGGCACTGCGGCGCTGTCGGAGGGCGACTACATCCACAAGGCCTTCGACCAGGCCGACCTCATCATCAATGCCGGCCATGACGTCGTCGAGAAGCCGCCCTTCCTGATGACCCAAGGCGGGCCGAAGGTCATCCATGTCAATTTCAGCCCGGCCGAGATCGACGAGGTCTATTTCCCGCAAAGCGAATTGCTGGGCGAGATCGGTGCAACCTTTGCCGCACTGACCGGTCGGCTGCGCGACGGCTGCAGGCATGACCCGGCGCCGTTCTACCAGGTTCGCGACGAGGTGGCGCAAAAGGTCAATACCGGCGAGGACGACGACCGTTTCCCGATGTTGCCGCAACGCATCGTCGCCGATGTGCGCAGGGCTGTGCCCTCCGACGGCATCGTCTCGCTCGACAACGGCATGTACAAGATCTGGTTTGCACGCTCCTACCGTGCGCGCCAGCCGAATACGCTGCTGCTCGACAATGCGCTTGCCACCATGGGCGCCGGCCTGCCGCAGGCGATGGCTGCGGCAATGCTCTATCCCGGACGGCGCGTGCTGGCCGTCGCCGGCGATGGCGGCTTCATGATGAACAGCCAGGAGATGGAGACCGCCGTGCGGCTCGGGCTCAACATGGTGGTCTTGATCCTGCGCGACGACGCCTATGGCATGATCCGCTGGAAGCAGGCAGCCGGCGACTTTCCAGATTGGGGCCTGACCTATGGCAACCCCGATTTCGTCGCCTATGCGCAGAGCTATGGCGCGACCGGCCATCGCGTCACCGATGCCGCCTCGTTTTGCCCGATGCTGAAATCTGCCTTCGAGGAAGGTGGCGTGCATCTCATCGATGCGCCGATAGACTATTCGCAGAACAATCGCGTGCTGACCCAGGAATTGCGGGAGATGCAGGGTGAAAACTGACGCCACGCTTACCGTATTCCGCACCTTCGACCGCGAGCCGATCGCCACACTTGAACGCACGCCGTTTGAAACGGTCGATATCTGGTTGGATGAGATGAGGGTCCTGCATCGTGGCCGCGCGCATTTCCCAGCCTTTCGGCGACGCGATATCCTGTTGCGACTTGCCGATCTCATGAAAGCCGAGCGTAACGACCTCGCCATGACCATCGCGCTCGAAGGCGGCAAGCCGCTGATCGACGCCCACATCGAAGCCGACCGCGCGATCCATGGCGTTGAACTGGCCGCCAGCGAAATCGAACGCATCGCGGGCCGGCAGGTACCGATGGATCTGTCGCCGGCAGGCGCGGAACGCATCGCATTCACCCGTCGTGAGCCGATTGGCCCCGTGGTGGCGATCAGTGCGTTCAACCATCCGCTCAACCTGATCGTCCATCAGGTGGCGCCGGCCATCGCGACGGGTTGCCCGGTTATCGTCAAGCCGGCCGACCCCACGCCGTTATCGGCGCGGCGCTTCGTGGAACTTGCCTATGAGGCCGGACTGCCCGAGGAATGGTGCCGGCTGGCACTGCTCGACATCCCCGACGCCGAAAAGCTCGCGACCGATCCGCGAGTCGCCTTCCTCACCTTCATCGGCTCGGCAAAGGTCGGCTGGCATCTGCGCTCGAAGCTTGCGCCCGGCACGCGTTGCGCGCTCGAACATGGTGGCGCCGCTCCGGTGATTTTGATGCCTGATGCAGATCTCGACGCGGCTATCCCGCTACTGGTCAAGGGCGGTTATTACCATTCCGGCCAGGTCTGCGTTTCCGTGCAACGTATCTTCGCGCATGCCTCGATTGCCGATGAGGTGGAGAACCGGCTGACGCAAGCGGTGGCTGATCTCGTCTCCGGAGACCCTACTCGCGAGGAAACCGAAGCCGGACCGCTGATCCTACCACGAGAGGTCGAGCGGGTGAGCGACTGGGTTCTGGAAGCCGAAAAGGCAGGCGCGCGAATTGCGATTGGCGGGCAGGCCATCAGCAAGACATGTTATGCCCCAACCGTTCTGGTCGAGCCGCCAGAGGACTCGAAGGTCTCGACGCTGGAGATATTCGGGCCCGTCACCTGCCTTTTTCGGTACACCGATGTCGGAGAAGCCGTGCGCCGCGCCAACGCGCTACCGGTGGCGTTTCAGGCCGCCGTGTTCGGCAGAGATATCAATCGCACGCTTGCCGTCGCCGACCGGCTTGACGGTTCCGGTATCATGATCAACGACCACACGGCCTTTCGTACCGACTGGATGCCGTTTGCTGGCTTGCGCCAATCGGGCCTCGGCACCGGCGGCATCGGATAAGCGGGCGTCATTCGCTACGTGTGGCGATCTACACGCGCAAATCCTCCGAGGAAGGACTGGAACAGGACTTCAACTCTCTCGATGCCCAGCGGGAGGCCTGCGAGGCATTCATTGCCTCGCAGAAGGAACTGGGCTGGAAACCACTGTCGCATCGATATGACGATGGTGGCCTGTCGGGCGGGACCACGGATCGCCCTGCCCTGCTTCGATTGCTGGAGGAGGTGAAGGCCAAACGGGTCGATATCGTCGTTGTCTACAAGATCGACCGGCTGACCCGGTCACTGATGGACTTCTCCCGTATCGTCGAGATCTTCGATGCAAGTGATGTGTCCTTCGTCTCGGTTACGCAGCAGTTCAATACCTCCACCTCCATGGGAAGATTGACACTCAACATGCTGCTGTCCTTTGCCCAGTTCGAAAGGGAGGTTACGGCAGAACGCATCAGGGACAAGATCGCAGCCTCCAAGAAAAAGGGCATGTGGATGGGAGGGCTGGTACCACTCGGCTACGACGCCATCGACCGCAAGCTCGTCATCAACCAAAAGGAGGCGACAACGATCCGATGGCTGTTCGACACCTACCTCGAACTAGGCTCGGTCAGAAAACTGAAAGAAGAAGCCGATGACAAAGGGATCGTCTCGAAGGCAAGAAAGCCGAACCGGACAAGCCTGACTGGCAGCGTTCCGATGTCGAGGGGTCACCTCTACCGCATCCTCTATAACCCGATCTACAGGGGCTGCATACGGCATGGCGCCAACATCTATCCCGGCCAGCACGAGGCGATCATCGATGAAACTACCTTCGACCGTGTCCATGCCATGCTCGACGACAAGGCATCCAGCAGAAGATCGGACACCAACGTCACCCAGCCGCATCTGCTGACCGGTCTACTGTACGACGAAACCGGCGACCGCATGTCTCCAACCCATGCTGCAAAGAAGGGACGCCGCTATCGCTACTACATCTCGCACCGGCTGATGCAGGCGCATCGGAAGGAAAAGGACGGCTGGCGACTGCCGGCACAGCAGATCGAGACGATCGTCCTCAATGAGATCACAGGCCTGCTCCGCAGCAAGGTCAGGCTGCTCGACATGTGCGAACTGACGGACTGCTACCCGGAGACAGCACAACGAGCCATCGCATCAGGCGCCGCGATGGCAGATCAACTGGAAACCGGAACGATGGAGGCAAAACGGGACAACCTCCAGCGGATAATCCATCGCGTCATGTTGCAGCCAGACGTGATCACCATCGAGATCGACCGGATCGGGCTGGCCGAGGCGATCGGCATTGGGATGGATCGTGAGGAAGCCACCGCGGAGACAGGAGAAGATGCCAGAGAGCCCCAAACGGCAACGATCCACTTGCCGATCCAGCTTCGCCGACGCGGCGTGGAGGCCAGGCTGGTTCTCACGGATGCACAGCATCCAGCAACAAACGCGGATTCAAACCTGATCCGGTTACTGGGCCAGGCGCACTTCCTCGCCAATCAACTGACCAGCGGTAAGTCACAATCGATCACTGAACTCGCCAAATCGACTGGATCCGACGCTGGAGAGATCAGTCGAATCCTGCCGCTGGCTTTCCTCGCGCCGGATATCGTTCGGGGCATTCTTGATGGCAATCAGCCAATCGAAATGACTGCGAAACGCCTCAGCCGGCTCGATCATTTGCCGATCACGTGGAAAGACCAACGCTCACTGCTCGAGCTCCAATGATCATTCGCGTGATTTCACAACCGCAATCGCCAAACACCTGGACCCCGAAAACGCTCTCCAGAGACAATCAGGCCAATTCGGGCGAAAATGACCGCCAGAGACGGGATCTCCGCCAGGAGATCGAGAAAATGGCGCGCCAACGTCCCGGAAGTACGGTACTATTCAAAGAGACTGGAAAACTGCCCGAAACCGGCAGACTGAGTGGTGGTGTGCGCAGTCTCGTGAGAACCTGTCTCCAGTGCGGATTTCCCTGTTCTACGGGAAAATAGAGGGAATATTTCGAATTATAAGGGCTTTCGGGGCTTTTCGTCTATTATATCCAGCTGAAATCATTACCTAATTCACCTGAATTCCCTAACAAATATAACAGGGAAAAAATTAAGGTATCAGGGAAGGCAATTGCGCGTATCAGGGAACGGTGGGAATCGTTTTCAGGGAGCACAATTGCCCGCTATCCAATGGCCATTTTCCTGACGTCCCCGGCATCGATCCAGTGCAGTTCACCGAGCCGTATCATATAATTCACATGGGCGAGCGTCTCGCTGAAGGCAAAGCTCAACTGGTGCGGGTCGAGAGGGCGGTGGAAGAGCACCGGAACCAGTTCCGAAACAGTGTAGGAACCCTGCCTCACTGTCTCCCGGATCAGGTCACACCGTTCTGCGTGATGCTCCGCGATCTGCCGGCAGCGCAGATGCAGTCCGTGAAAGGGCCGCCTGTGGCCCGGCAGGACGAGCGCGACGTCGCTGACGTCGTGTATCAGCCGCTCGAGACTCTGCAGGTAAAGACCCAGCGGATCGCCATCCGGTTCGACGGCCCACACGCTGATGTTCGGCGTGATCTTCTCGATCACCTGGTCGGCCGACAGGAAGATGCTGTCTTCCGGGCAGTGGAACATCAGCTGTTCCGGTGAATGGCCCTCGCCGGTCATTATTTCGAAAGTCCGGCTGCCGATGGTGAGCCGTTCTCCTGCCGTCAGCCGGACGAAGCTGTGCGGCAGGGGACTGACCATGCGCAGATAGCCGTGGCCTGAGGTGCTGACGATATCGGCGGTTTCGCGCGAGGCACCGTTCCGCAGGTAGAAGTCGTGGTAGACGGAATTGTCCAGAGCGCCCGGACCGAGCGAGATGTTGGAACTCGCCAGATAGTCCATCTGGCCGATCAGGAGCGGTGCACCGGTGCGCTCGCACAGCCAGCCGGCAAGGCCGATATGGTCGGGATGGTAGTGGGTGACGATGACCCTTGTGATACGTTTTCCGGCCAGCTGTCCGGCCAGCAAACGTTCCCAGATCTGCCGGCAGGCATCACTGGCGATGCCTGTGTCGATGATGGCCCAGCCGTCTCCGTCATCGAGCAGCCAGACATTGACGTGATCGAGGCGAAACGGCAATGGCAGGCGTAGCCACATAATGCCCGGCGCCACCTCCAACGGTTCGCCGCACTGCGGCGGTTCGGCAAGCGGAAATATCAATTCCTTCCCGGTTGGCTGAGAAACGCTGAGCATGGCTGGTCCGCTGGTCATTTCAGGTGACGGGCATACGCTATTGCTTCTGCGTCATGCAATCGTCAATCGGGCCGTGCGAGTCTTTGGGTTTGTTGCAGGTGGGGCTCCAGCCTACCAATCAAGTTGCCAAGCGGTTCAAAACCGCGAATCGAATCCGAAGATTTTCACTATCTGCCGGAAAAACGGGGATTCCGTTTTGACAGAAAGGCATCGACTGCTTCGCCGTGATCGGCCGTATGGTGCGACATACCTTGAAAGACCGCGCAAACGTCCAGGAAATCATCGAGTTCGAGTCGCTGCGCATTTTTCATCAACCGCTTGGTCAAGCGAAGCGCGCGTGGCGGCTTTGCCGCAATTTCCTTCGCCAACGCGTTGACCCGGCCGGCAAGTTTCTCCGCTGGCACCACATCTAGCAGGATGCCCAATTGCATGGCCTCCCGCGCGTCGATCAAGCGCCCAGTAAATGTGAGTTCAGCTGCCTTCTGGTAGCCGATAAGACGCTGCAGGAACCATGCGCCGCCGTCGCCTGGAATGATCCCGAGATTAACGAAGGTTTCACCGAGCCTAGCCGTCTCCGAGGCGATACGCAGGTCGCACATGCAGGCCAGATCGAGTCCGGCTCCAATTGCCGCACCATTGATTTGCGCGATCGACGGAACATCAAGCCGGTGCATAGCAGTAGCCATCATCTGTATACCAGTGCGGTACTTCGCCTGCAATTCGTAAACATCTCCATCGAATGCGCCACGGCGCTCGTGCATGTCTTTGACATTGCCACCCGCCGAAAACGATTTACCAGTTCCGGTGATGACGAGAACGGATATCTCCTCGCCCGAATTAATCCAGTCGACGGTTTCGACGATTGCTTCATAGAGCTTCGTGCCCGTCAGTTCGTTTCGGACATCGTCACGGTCAAGGACAAGACGGGCGATACGTCCTTCGGTTTCAAGGCGAGCGCCCCGAAGCTCCGGTTTCTCCGACATCACACGACTCCGGAAAGTTTCATCGCTTCGAGGTCATCCTCGGTCAGGTTGAACCGTTTGCCAAGCACGTCGCGATTGTCAGCGCCTAGCTGCTGGCCGGCGTGTCTCACCTCGTGATGCACGCCTTGGAACTTGGGCACAATCCCCTGCATCAGAACTGGGCCAAGGACGGTATCCGAGACGGATATCAGGTCTTCACGTTCCTTATAGTGCTCGTCGGCAACAATGTCCGAGGCGTCGTAGATACGGTTGAACACCACGTCAGCCGCCTGAAGTTTGTCGCTGACCTCGTCATAGCCGAGTGACGCCATCCAGGCTTCGAGTTGCCGGTTCGTCTCGATCAGGAAGTCCTCGAATTTCCTGGCGTCGGAAGCCACCACGCCTGAATCGACCTGCGCAATCAGATCCGCAAGGCCGGCTGCAACGAGCACGCGGCGTATTGCAACCGCCCCGACCGCGCTGATGCAAAGGTATCGGTCGTCACCGGTCCTGTAGAGATTGCGAAGCACGCCGTGACTGCTGAGAAAATTGCCCGGCCGTTTTGGGATGGTGCCCAATTGATTAAAAGCCGCGACCTGCGTCGGGATCAGCCGGAACAAGGCCTCGAACAAAGCCATGTCCACCACCTGAATGCCCGGCCTGTCCTTGCGCATCTGTGAAACATAAGCCGCCAGCGTACCGAAGGCTCCGAATACAGCAGTCACGCCATCAGCAAGTGTAGTCGACGGGAATACCGGCGGGCCGTCGGGGAAACCGTTCAACTGGGCAAAACCGCTCATCGCCTCAGCGACCGTACCAAAACCGGGCCGCTGGCGCATTGGTCCCGTCTGCCCGAAACCGCTGATGCGCAAGAAGACCAGGTTTAATCCGGCCGCCTCAAGGTCTTGCGGGCCAAGAGACCATTTTTCCATCGTGCCCGGCCGGAAATTCTCGATTACGATGTCGCAATCCTTCATCAATTCCAAGGCCATTGAACGACCCCTAGGATCGGAAAGGTTTAGCGTGATCGAACGCTTGCCGCGTTGCACAACCTTCCACCACAGGGACTCTCCGTCCTTCTTGGGAAGCATGGTCCGTATGGGACTGCCCTTGGGATGTTCCACCGCAATGACGTCGGCGCCCAGGTCGGCCAGCAGAGCGGCCGCCATCGCGCCGGAATATTGGTGCGACAGGTCGAGTACGCGCAGCCCCGACAGGATTGGTTCGTTGGAGGACATGTGTGAAAACCTTGCAATTGGTCCGTGAACTCAGGTCCGCATCATTCCGAGCCGGGAAGATCGGCATCGGGATCGATCGGAAAATTGGGTAGCGGCCTGTCGCGGTCGGGCAGCGCGACAATCGCCTTGCCGGGCATTATGTTCTCGCCTCGCTGATTAATACAGGCAATCGAGGTCTCGACGTAGCCCGTGCCAGTCCTGGCGCCTCTCCATTTGTCGACCACCTCACCCGAAAGCCAGATCGTGTCTCCGAGAAAATTCATGCCCCGGTACTGGATGTCGACCTCGGCGACCCATCCGTCATCGCCTGCCCAGTTGGTTACGAGATGCGTCCCCCATGCGCCCCTTTGCGCGCCGTAATCGTACGGAGCGGGCATGCCGATCTCCGCCGCGAGGAAGGGATCCCAGTGAACCCGTTCGACCGCTTGCGGGATTCGCGTTTCCGGGTCGGGAACCGCGACCTTCGGGGTACGCCTGCGATAGTCCAACCAGTACTGGCCGCTGCGGATATGCGGCGAACCCATGCCCATCATCCAGGCGATCATGTCGGACACCGAAAGGGGGCCGCGCACGACGGGCTGCATCTTCTCGCCGACCTCCACGTCCTCCCAGTACCGCGTATCACTGCCACGCACGATTTCCGCGGCGACCTCGTCGTCGATATTCGCAATCTCCTCGTCGGTATATTTCGCCTTCGGTGTGTTGGCGTATTTGTTGGAGCCCTTTCCGACGTGCCGCTCGACGCGCAGCGCGGACATCTGGCAGCGGGCAACCGCTTCGCCCCGCTGATTGCCGAAATTGAATTCCCGGATCTGCATGACCGCCTTGCCCGAATACGAGCCCCGCTTCTCTTCGAGGCCAACGAGCTTCTTCGTTGCGGAGACCTCGTCGCCCTCCAGCAGCGGGCGGTAGTAGGTCCAGCGGTCGCGGGCATGCAGGCCATGCACGCCAGGCAGCCCCTCGCCCCGCCGCATATCCCAACTGCCCCAGGACACGCCGTACAGAATGGCCGGCGGGGCCATCAGCTTACCAAACCGGGATTTGGCGGCATGTTCGGGATCGATCCACATCGGATTGGAATCGCCGATAGCGCGCGCTGCATGCCGGATACTGTCGGCATTGATGTAGCGCACGAAAGGTTCCTCGATCGGATGAACCACGTTCATGCGCCGCCGCAGGGTCTCCATCGCCTCGTCGTTGATAGTTCCGTAGATCGTCGTCTTTTGCGCCGTCGCCATGCCTTCACTCCACCTCGAACACGCTGATTGCGATTACATCTTACATGTAATATGTCAAGTTTGGCCAGTGTGGATTTGCCTCGGCTCTCTGGCATGGCGCGAAATCGGCGCGATTGTGGAAGCAAGTATGGTAAAATGGGCATCGAATCGAACCCGGGCTGCGCATGACCGACAAATTCAAGCAGATCAAAGGTGTTTCGCTTGCCGATCAGGCGCGCGAGGTCATTCGCAGCGCCGTGTTGAACGGCTCCATAAAACCTGGCGAGAAGATCACGATCGAAGACGTTGCCATGCAGCTCGGGATCAGCCGCACCCCGGTGCGCGAAGCGCTCAAGGCGCTGGAGGGCGACGGCATGGTCCGGCTGCTGCCGCACCGCGGCGCGATCGTCGAGCCCTTTGCCCTGGACGAGGTTCGCATCCGCTACGTGGTCGCGGGAATGCTCGAGGGATATGCCGCCGAGCTTGCCTGCAAGCGCCAGGGCAGCGAGCTTGCCGAAAAACTCGAAGCCAATTGCAGGGAACTGGCGCGACTTTGCAAAAAAAAGAAGGTGACGGCCGCGCAGGTGCGGGAACTCGTTGCGACCAACCGCGCCTTTCACGATCTCATCCGGGAGGGCAGCGGCAGCCAGACCCTGGTCAGGCTGCTCGATACGCTTCGTCAGCCCTCCTCCTATTCCCAGAATTACTGGAGCAACCCGGAATCGCGGCAGATCTCGTTGGAAATCCATCAGGCAATCACGGAAGCGTTTCGCGCCGAGGATCCCATCCTTGCCCGCAAACTGGTGGAAAAGCACCTCAGCGAGGCGAGAGAACGGCTGATTACTGCGCGTCGCGAAAGCTGACCGTCGGCCTCACTTGGTGATGGTGCCGTCGTCATTCACCTTGTAGCCCTCCCCCAGCCAGAATGGCCTGCCCAATGCCGGTCGCTCGGACCACTCGGTCGATTCAATATTCGTGGAATACCCCAACTCGCCCTGCAATTCGCCGACACGGGTGACCGGATAGATCGAAGCCTTGCGGAACTGAACGGTATTGCCCTCGTCGGAACCTTGCCTGCCCGTTATCACCCAGTGCTCTTCGGCGAAAACGAACCAGTCCTTCATTGTGCGGGTAAGCACCGATACCTCCCTGATCTCCCAAGCCGCGAACAGCTTCTCAAAATAGTCGCGCACCGCCGACGGGCCTTCGGCCTTCATCATCGGATTGGCCTCGCGATCCGGCAATATGCTACGCACCGCCCAGATACAGTCCTTCGACAGAGATTTTTCGATTCCCGCCGCATCGCCCGCGCGCACCCGGTCGAGATGATCGGAGTGAAGCTTGAGGTTGCGGACCGCCTCGATCGGAACGGGTGTCTGCGGATTGTCGACGTTCGGCACCTGGGCTTCGCGTTCGTCGCGATAGCGTTCCCACAGGAACTCACCGCGAATGCCGTCGTCTGCTTTGGGAAACAGGGTCAGCGTGTTGAGCGTGACCAGCTTGCCCGAGCTGAGCAACTGACGCGTCGGCACGTTCTCGAAGAACACGTACCAGTCGGAAGCAAGCTGCGTGACGAACCTGCTCGAATGAAGCGCGAACTGCGCCTGCGTTGTCTGGTAAAATTGCGCGACCCCGGGCTCGTCGGTGACAATGGCAACCTTGCCTGGCTCCGTCATCATAGCATAGCGCGGTACACGGCTGATACTGGCAAGCGTACCCTCGAAATCGTCATCATATTCCGTGACGATGTGCGCCTCTGCGGTTGATATGCTGTCTCGCACCGCTTCCAGATAAGTTTTGGCCACGAAACGACCTCCCTGTTCACCATTTCATAATACATGTAACATGTGATATGTCGTACTGTGAAGTGTCAGTCCATCCGTTTTGGCTTCGGAAATCTGAATTGCCCGGAAAACGGTAGCGCGGAATAATTACCGAGCCTGATTATTGTGGCGCTCGCGATTCGCTGATTGGCGGCACACGCTATGGCGGGGGCTTGGCATGTTCGTCGAACCCGCCGAGAGCTTCACCAGCGCTCGTCCCAAAAAAACAGCCTGAACCGAAAAGGGGCAAAATAGATGAAACGATCGGCACTTCTGCTGATGGACTTCCAGAACGGAATCGTCGACGCCTTGCTGAAGGACGGCTCCCTGCTCGACCGGGTCGACAAGGCCTCTTGGCACGCACGCGAGAAGAGCATGCCGGTGATCTATGTTTCCGTGCGGCTTCCGGCCGGCCAATCCGTCAGCGACAACAACAAGATATTCTCTGCCTATGCACAATCCGGCACACTCGATGAAGGTTCTTCCGCGACCGAAATTCATCCGGGAGCCGGTTTCAAGCCGGGTGACAGCCTGGTCGTGAAACGCCGGGTCGGCGCATTCGCCGGCAGCGATCTGGACATGGCCCTGCGCACCCGGAATATCGACACGCTCTGGCTGGCCGGCATCGCCACGAGCGGCGTCGTGCTGTCTACCCTGCGCCAGGCCGCCGATCTGGATTACGCGGTCAACGTGCTTTCCGACTGCTGTTTCGATCCGGACCCCCAAGTTCACGACGTGCTGATGAACAAGGTTTTCCCGAGACAGGCAGACATCCGGACGCTCGCCGACATGGAGAACGCCAAGGCCTGACCCGACACTAGGGCAAGCACCCTCTTGAGGATCCGGCCGGCCGCATGCGGAGGAATGGATTTCGACGGGCCTATCCGAGCCGGCGGCCCGAACTCATCCCGCCATCAGCATAGATCAGCTGACCGGTAATGAAGCTTGCGTCCTCGCCGAGGAAGAACTCGATTGCCGCGGCGACCTCGTCTGGCCGACCCATCCGACTCATCGGAATCTGGCTGATGAAATAGGCTTCGCCTTCGCTTCCGGGCGGGTTCTGGTCGTAGAAGGCATCCGTTGCCGTGGGGCCCGGCGCCACGCCGTTCACCGTGATGCCGAATTCCGCGTATTCCAGTGCCGCACTGACGGTCAGACTCATGACCCCAGCTTTCGCCGCCCGGTAGGCGCTCCGGCCGGTCGAGCCTTTCAGCAGGGTCGTCAGCAGGTTCACGACACGGCCGTGGCGGCGCTCCTTCATTCCCGGGATCACCGCCTGCATCGTCTGAAGCGTCGAGCGTACATGGAAATCGAGCGACGCGTTAAGCTTGTCGAGTTCGAGGTCGTCGAGATTGTCGGCGAAAGGCCATGCCGCGTTGTTGACGAGGCAATCGATCGGCGTCTTTGCCAGCAGCGCTTCGAGTTCGCTAGCGAGTTGATCGCGGTTGGACAGGTCGCACCGGATCCACGTGCCCCGAAACTCCTCCCCCGGTTTCGAGCGCGACAGCCCGTAGACTTCATATCCTTTGTTGGCGAGCCGCAGACACGTGGCCGCGCCTATGCCCTTGCTCGCGCCGGTTACCAATGCGGTCCGGGAACGGGTCGTGTCCTGCATTCTGCAATCTCCTCATTTGACATATTACACGTAATACGTAATTTTTGTCATCGCAAGCGTTCATGGCCTCGCACCCAAGCTTCGGTAGGACCAGGATGCCGTGAGCGGTGAAGCTGCGACAGACACAACGACGACCTCATCGAGGCCTTACCCGGAAATTCTTCATGAGGAATGACGAACTGCCCCATATCGCAAAACCTCTGGACGGCATTCGCGTCCTCGACTTCTCCCATGCGGCGGCGGGACCGTTCGCGGCGATGTTCCTCGGCGATCTCGGCGCCGAAATAATCAAGATCGAGCGCCCCCCGCGTGGCGACGGCGCGCGATCCATGGGCGTGCCCATGCCTGGAGAGGACAGGGGCAGGTCGGACTATTACGTCAGCCTTAACCGGAACAAGAAAAGCGTCGCGCTGGACCTCTCCAAAGTTAGGGCCGTTGAACTGGGCCGCGAACTCGCCGGCAAATCGGATGTCGTCCTGCAGAACTTCCGCCCGGGCGTCATGGATCGTCTGGGGCTCGGTTTCGCGGATCTGTCGAAGATCAGACCGGGTCTCGTCTACTGCTCCATCTCTGCCTTCGGCTCGACAGGCCCGCTGGCCTCGCAACCGGCCAACGACATCATCATGCAAAGCATGTCGGGATTGATGGGCGTTACGGGCGAAGTCGGCGGCGGTCCCGTGAGAATCGGCGCGCCGATCTCGGATTACAGCACCGGCCTGTTCGCGCTTTCGGGAATCCTTGCCGCTCTCATGGCGCGCGACCGGCACCCGGAAGGCCAGCATATCGAGGTGGCGATGCTGGAGGCATCGATGAACCTGATGGCCAATTACATTCCATCTGTCGCGGGTCTTGGCCACAAGGTTCCACGGCTAGGCCGTGCCCACGCGCAGATCGTGCCGTATCAGGCCTTCATGTGCGGCGACGACGAATACATCATGGTTGGTGCGTTTACGCGGCAGTTCTGGAAGAACCTCGCCCGCGAAGTCGGCCATGAAGAATGGACCGAGGACCCCAAATTCGCGACTAATCCCGCGCGGCTGGAAAACCGTGACGAACTCATCGGCATGCTGGAGGAAATATTCTGTCGGCAGCCGCGCGAGATCTGGCTCGAACGGCTGCTGAAAGCAGATGTCCCCTGCAGTCCGGTTCTCGAGCTTCACGATGCGGTTCACATGCCGCAGGTCCTCCACAACAAGACCATCGTCGAGACCACCGACGCGACGGGCAATTCCGTCCCCCTCGTCCGCTTCCCGGTAAGGGTCGAGAACTGGGGCGAAGACCGACTGGAAGGCGCGCCCGCCCTGGGCGCCAATACCGATGATGTGCTGAAGGAAGTCCTGTCGTTGAGCGAAAGCGAAATCGCCTCCGCCCGGTCAGACGGCACTTTCGGCTAGATTTTTGGGAACGCTCGATGCTCATCCAACCAGAAGGGAATTCGGTGACAGGAAGTGGGATGTCCGCAGACCTCGCCGTTTCCCGATGGCAGCGCCCGTCGCCGCAATCAGCCGGTATCCAGCATTTTCCTCAATGCATGCTTCTGGATCTTGGTCGCCGACATCGGCCATTCCTTCATGAACACCACCTGCCTCGGGACCTTGAAACTCGCGATCCTTCCCCGGCAAAACGCGACAATGTCCTCTTCCGAAACATCGTGACCGCCTCTGCATTCGATGAAGGCGACCGGTACTTCGCCGAGACGGCTGTCATCCCTACCAACAACCTGCACCAAGGCAACTGCCGGATAGGTGCTGAGAAAGGCTTCAATCTCCGCCGCGGCAACATTTTCGCCACCGACCTTGAGCATGTCCTTCAGCCGGCCGCTGAAATGCAGCCACCCTTCGGTGTCGAAAAAGCCGAGGTCGCCGGTTCGAATCCAGCCCTCAGAAAGCACCGTGGCCTCGGTCGCGCTGTCGTCCTTGTAGTAGCCCATGAAGGCACCACCGCCGCGAAACAGGATCTCGCCTTTCTCGCCAGCAGCGACATCGTCGAGCGTTTCCGGATCGACGATCCTTACCTCAACACCCGGCATGGGGCGCCCGCACGTCGCCAGCCGCTTCTTTTCCGGCGCGTCGGGTGGAACCACGGTGAGGACACCCGAGGACTCGGTCATTCCGAAGACATTCATGATTCTCGCATCGTCCGGCAGGCTGTCGCGCAATTGCTCCTGACCGCCGAGCGGACCGACGCTGACCATGGACTTCAAGAAACCGGCCCAGCGATCGCGGTCATAATAAGCCGAGGCAAGCAGCGGCATCGAGATTGTGTGAAACACGGGATAGAGGTGATCGACCCGATGTTCCTCGATCATCCTGGCGAAGCTGTCTGCGTCGAAATGCGAGCGGCTCACCAAGGTAAGGCCGTACGCCATGCAAAGCGTCGCAAGTCCTATTCCGCCGCAGTGGAAAAAAGGCAGAGGCACCCAGATTTTCTGTCCGCCCTCGAGCCCGACCGCCTTCGCATAGATGTTCCAGCTCCGCATGAGCGTCTCGGCCGAAAGCATGCAACCCTTCGGCATCGACGTCGTGCCGGATGTGTAGATCATCAGGTTGGAGGCGGGACCAGACTCATAACCGGGCAGGTTCGTCTTTCCATCGGCGCCCTGCTCGAGTTCTCCCGGTCGGATCGTTCGAAAACCCGCCGCCTCCTTTCGTCCAAAAAGATACAGGAGTCGCGGTCTCACCTCTCCGCCACCGGCAACATGATTACCGCCGGTGTCAGCCGTTGCCAACGCATGTCCGATCAGCGCCGCAAGGTCGATATGCGCGTCGATCAGGTCAGAAACGATGATCGCCCCGGCATCGCAATGTTCCAAGAGATGCGCGAGTTCGGTCTCCCGAAAGCGGGTACTGAACAGCACGCTGCAACCGCCAACCAGTTGAACCCCCATATGCGCAACAAGAAAATCCGCGCTGTTCGGCATGACGATCGCGACATGATCGCCAGGCCCGATACCGTCGCCAAGGAGGTTTGCTGCGAATCTCGCCGCCTCCTCGTGAAGCGCGCCGAAGGTCAGCGTCCTTTCGGGGAAAACCGCATAGTGGCGATCCGGCCATCTTGCCGCGCCCTCCCGAAGCATGGCCGCGAAGTTCCTGGGAAATCCGGACGCGCCGTTCATGGACAATCTCCCCTCGCACAAGAGTTGCCGTTCCCGAATGCCATTTCGGGTGCACGCGGCGACCTGTCGAAAGATAGAAAACTTGAGCGGCGCACCTTCGTGGAGAGCAATCTAGCCCAGCGCCGCCGCGTCGGACGCCACCCGGCCGGCTTCGCAGTGTCGCCAGAAACGTTCGGCGGCGGGTCGGGCCTCGCGTCTGAGGCGCAACACAACAAGATCGCTGAAGCGCTCGGCGCCTTCGAGCGGCAAGGTCCTTGGGCCGCCATAGCAATTGAGTTGCGGCATGCTGAACCAGCCCAGATCGATGGCCAGCATATTATTCGCAGCGGCATATCTCGCCACCGAAAGCGCATCTCCCTCCGGCGGCCTGACAATCCGGGCGCCGTGGCTCATCAAATGCCGCATCAACGCAGAACCCATCGCCCCGCCATGTATCCGGTTTACAGTCGCTACCGCCTGACCGGCAAGATCCTCTCCCGTCAGGAAAGCGCGATCGAAAAGCCGATGCCCGGTTGGGACTCGAATGTTCAGCGGCTTCTGTTCGATGACGAGTTCCTCAAGATCGGTACCGAGTTTGGCATTGATGGGAGACAATTCGGTACGAGCGGTGGGCTCCAGGATAAGCGCAACATCAAGATCACCATTGCCTATGGAATCATACAATTTGGGATGGCTGAACGGGATGATCTGAACAGCGATACCCGCATGGTCCGCAAGGAAGCTATCGGTAAGGGCAACCCGTTCCGAAACGAGTGCCGAACTGTGCTGCACCCCGATCCGCAGTTCGTTGTCGCGGATGTCGCGAACCCGCTGCTGCAGCCAATCCGTTTCAATGACCACACGCTTCGCATTCACAAGCAGAGCCTCGCCTTCGCGGGTCGCGCACACCCGCCGGCTGCTACGCTCGAACAGTGGAAATCCAAGCCTGCGTTCCAATTCCTTGATGCTAGCCGACAGCGCCGGCTGCGAGATATTCAGGGCCTCCGCAGCACGGGTGAAAGATTCCAGTTCCGCCACTTTCAGGAAGGCCCGAAACGGCCCCGCATTCAGGTCCATAACCCTTCTTACGCCTCTATCCATAAGCAACTTGGATTAATCAGGCACATATTTTCAATTGGATTTCAAGGGTACGACAAGAGAACATTTCCGGCGGAGGAAATGTTCATGTGGTCATTCGATACTGAGCCGGCATTTCAGCGTGAACTCGACTGGGTGCGAGACTTCATCCGTGGCGAGGTTCAATTTCTCGATGAATTGCTCGGAAGCGCGTGGAACATCCATGACGAAGCTTTCAAGAAACACGTCCGCCCCCTCCAGGCTAAAGTAAAGGCACGCGGCCTTTGGGCGTGCCATCTCGGACCGGAGCTTGGCGGTAAGGGGTATGGACAGCTCAAGCTGGCACTGCTGAATGAGCAATTAGGCAGATCGCGCTTCGGCCCGATCGTTTTCGGCATACAAGCGCCCGATACCGGGAATTCGGAGATCCTCGCCCACTTCGGAACGGCTGAGCAGAAGAAGACTTGGCTTGAGCCGTTACTCGAAAACAACATCGTCTCCTGCTTCGCCATGACCGAGCCCCAGGGCGGCGCTGATCCGCTGCAGATCGAGACGACCGCGCGACTGGAAGACGATGAATGGGTGATCAACGGCGAGAAATGGTTCGCCACAAGCGCCAAATATGCCGCCTTCTTCTTGATCATGGCGGTCACCGACCCGGAAGCGACCGATCCCTACAAGCGCCAGTCGATCTTTGTGGTTCCGGCAGGCACCGCAGGTATCGAGATATTGCGGGACTATACCTATCTGGGCGAGAAGGAGGCCGATCACGCGCACATGCGATGGACCGATGTCCGTATTCCTCGCGAGAGCCTGCTCGGCGAGCGCGGAATGGGGTTTGCCGTTGCACAGGTGCGCCTGGGCGGGGGGCGGCTGCATCACGCCATGCGCGCGCTTGCCGAGGCCACCAAATGCCTCGAATTTACCTGCCAGCGGGTCGTTTCAAGAACGACGAAAGGCCAGATTCTCTGGAAACACCAGATGGTGCAGGACAAGCTCGCAGATGCCTGGATCCAGTTGCGCCAGTTCCGGTTGCTCGTCCTCGAGACCGCATGGCTCGCCGACCAGAACAACGACTGGCACAAGCTTCAGCAAAACGTTTCGGCCGTGAAGGTGATGATGTCGAAGGTGCTCCACGACATATCGAGCATGGCACTTCATCTGCACGGTTCGCTTGGCATCACCACGCAAATGCCGTTCGCCAACCATGTGATGAACAGTTTCATGCTCGGTCTCGCCGATGGCCCTACCGAAGTTCACAAATCCGTGGTTGTGAAGAACATGCTCAAGGGTGTGGAACCCAGTACGGATCAGTTTCCCGAATACATGGCCGACAAATCGACCGCACGCGCCGGGGAGATATTCAACCAGCAATAAGGCCAGTGTTGAGATTTGACCTCGACGATCCGGCACCTGCTGAAAGTGTGGACCGCGTCAGGCAAGGTTTTCAACGCAAGGAATAATCCTTGCGATCTAGCAAAGGGAGGAAACAATGAGCATTCCAAGGAAGATTTTACTGGCAGGCATGGTGGCCGGCATGTTGTCGGCAAGCGCGCTCAGCGCCAGCGCAGAGGACATCGACGTTGCCGCGCTGGTCGAACAGACCGGCGTGGTAGGGTATGCTGGCCAGTCGGTGTGGAAAGGCATGCAACTAGCCGCCGAGAAGGTCAACGAAAGCAGCCGGCTCGGCGACTACAAGCTGAAAATCGAAATCAAGGATGCAGCAAGCAACCCGGCCACCACCGCCGCACTTGCCACGCAGGCAGCTAAGTCTGATGCCGTGGCCATCCTGGGTCCCGCACTGTCGAGTTCCGCTCTAGCATCCGCACCGATCGCACAGCGCGAAAAAATCCCCATGATCGCCGTTCAATCCAACACTGAGGGCGTGGTCGAAACCGGTGAGTACATCTATCGCCTTACCGCGCCGTTTTACACCTACAACGACCTCACCTTCAAACATCTGGCCGATGAGGGCGTCAAGAAGGTGGCGCTCTCCTTCATCAGCAATATCCCCTCCGTCGCCGGTCTCGGTAAGGATTTTGCGCCAAAATGGGCGAAGGAGTATGGTATGGAGATCGTGGCTTCCGAAGGAACGCCATTCAACACCACCGATTTCTCGACCACTATCGAAAAGCTTGTCGCGGCCAAGCCTGACGCTATTGGCCTCTATCATATCGACACCCAACTCACGGGTCTCATCACCGGACTGCGCCGCGCCGGTTTTGAAGGCAAGCTTTTCGTCTACAATATTAATCCTTCGACTCTTGAAGCGGTTGGAGATGCGGCCGACGGCCTGCTGATGAGCATCGATTACTCGCCCGCAATGTCTGATCCGTCGAGCAAGGAATTCACCGATTCCTTCAGGAAGAAGTTTGATGATGATCCGACGATCTATGCCGCGAATGGCTACGACGCCGTTCTCTTCCTGAGCGCAGCGCTCGAGAAGGTGATCAAGGCCGGCAACAAACCGGATCGTGAGAATCTCCTTGCCGCAATAAGCGAAGTAGCTCAAACCGGCTTTGCCGGGGCTAGCGGCGACACCACGTTCGATGACAAGTATCATCGCGATGCTCGCGTCAACGGCGTGCTCGTCCGCTTCGACAAGGGAAAACCGAACATCCTGTTCTCTGGTAAAGACCGCTGATACCATCACGAGTCTGAATCAGGAGGCCCAGGGCTATGCTCTACGAACAACTGATAATCAACGCTGCTGTACTTGGCGCCGTGTTTACGCTGTTCGCCTTGGGCCTTTCCCTCACCTGGGGAGCGCTTGATGTCCTCAACCTGGCCCATGGCGCCACATTCGTAACCAGCGCCTGGGTGGCGACCAGCGTCTATTCCGCCTACGAGCTTCCGCTCGCCTCGGCGATGCTAGTGGGAATTTTGACAGGTGGCATGATCGGCGTGGTGGCCGATCTCGTTGCCTTCAAGCCGATCAGATTGCTAATCACGAACAAGCGGCAGGCGGAATTGTCGATGGTCGCCGCCACCATCGGAATGGGCTTCGTTCTTGATCGGATTATTGGACGGGCGACACTGGATCAAGTGTTCTCCTTCCCGGCGCGCGCATTCCCATACAAGGATTTCCACATATTCGGCGCACGCATTTCCAACATAGAAATCATCATCCTCGTACTGACTTTCCTGTGCGCGGTTCTGCTCAACCTGTGGATCTCACGCTCACGCCAGGGAATGGCCATCAGGGCTATCGCCTATTCGGCAAAGATCCCACCGCTGCTTGGTATCCATGTCGATCGGATGTCCGCCGCAACCATGGCGATCGGCGGCATGTTGGCCGGCCTGTCCGGAACGCTGATGACCGTGTGGGTCTCGGGCATGGCAGTATCGACTGGACATTCCTTCCTGTTGAAAGGCTTCGCCATTGTCGTATTGGGAGGTGTGGGGAGCATCAGGGGCTGTGTCCTCGCTGCCTTCATACTCGCATTTGCGGAAACGGGCATCGTCGCCTTCGGAGCGGGTAACCTGCGCGATCTGGCGGCGTTCTCACTGATCGTCCTTATCCTGCTGTTCCGTCCCCAGGGCCTGTTCGGCACCCGCAGTGCGATGAGGGCATGATGCTGAATTTCTTTTCATCAAACGAGATTCTCCTCCAGACTATCGCCGTCTTCTCGCTGCTGGCCTTCAGTGTGCAGATATCACTGCGCGCCGGTGCGTTCTCGCTGGCCGGTGTCGGCTGCTGGGCCATCGGCGGCTACAGTCTCGCGATTTCCGACCGGCACGACATGCATCCGGTCATCGGCGTGCTCATCGGCATCGTCGTATCGGCGATCATTAGCTACCTGCTCGCCCTCCTACTGGTGCGACTGCGCGGTCTCTACCTCGGCATGGCCACCATCGCATTCAATCAGATGGTCGGTATCGCGCTGATACATGGTGGCGATTTTACCGGCGGCGAGTTGGGCATTTACGGCATTGGCGCGCGAATCTCGACGTTTCAACTCTTCGCCGTGCTTGCCCTGGTCAGTTTCCTCCTCTGGGCGCTGGAAAGGGGGATGCTCGGCCGCGCGTACAACATCGTGCGCGATGACGAGCCGCTAGCTGCATCGCTGGGGATCGATTCGGAATCGATGCGACGCTTCGCCTTTGTCCTTTCCGGCGCCGTCGGCGGCCTCGCAGGGGCTCTGAATGCCATGATGCTCGGCATCGTCAGCCCCACCGACGCCGATTTCCCGGTCATCGTCATCGCCCTGACCATGGTGATCGTCGGGGGCTATCATTCCTGGCTAGGCGCACTGATCGGCGCGGCCCTTATCCAGTGGCTGCCGATCGGCCTTCAGTCTTTCGGGATCGAGGGAATGAGCGAGTGGTGGTCCGTGGTCTATGGCCTGCTCATTCTGTTCATCGCCGTCTATATGCCACGCGGCCTTCTGGGCGGCCTACAACGGCTTGGCTCCCTGATGGCCCGACGCCACCAGGATTTCCGCGAGGCGTGAGTGGATGCATCAAGTCATTGAACGAGACGCGAACCGCGAAATGATTGACATGCAGTCCGAACCCCTGCTGAATGTAACCGACCTGACCGTCAACTATGACGGTGTTGTGGCGCTGGATCACGTGTCGCTCACGGCCCCGGCTGGCCAACTTTACGGACTTATCGGTCCCAATGGTTCAGGCAAGAGCACCTTCCTCGCGGCAATCTCCCGTCACGGCAAAGTCACGGAAGGCAGGCTCGAATTTGCCGGCCGCGATTATACCGGCGAACCCGCTTTCGTGGCTGCCCGTTTGGGCATTTCGCGCTCATTCCAGACGGTTCGGCTGCAGGAGGATCTTTCGGTGCTTGAAAACGCGATGGTCGGCGCTGACCATCACCGCATCACCCGGCCGGTCATATTCAACTGGCTCCGTCTTGTCCGCAATCGGAGGGAAGAGGCAGAATGCCGCGAAACGGCTCTGTCGGCATTGGAGCGTGTCGGACTGGTCGACTACAAGGACCAGTTTCCATCTTCGCTGTCCTATGGCATGCAACGCCGCGTTGAGATCGCCAGGTGCCTGGCTAGCGACCCCAAGCTCCTGTTGCTGGATGAGCCTACTGCGGGCATGAGTCCGGCAGAGACCGACGACATCAGTGAATTGCTCATGGGATTGCGCGACAGCGGGTTGACCCAGATTCTGGTCGCACATGACCTGTCGATGATCCACGCCGTGACTGATCATGTCTTCGCATTGAATTTTGGCAAGCTGATCGCTGAGGGCAATTCGGTGGACGTCGCCAACGACCCCGATGTCCGGAAAGCGTACATCGGCGTAGCCGACGAGGAGTGAGGAAAGCATGTCGCTCGAGTCGGACACCAAATACGATCTGATCGTCGAAGACCTCAACGTTCGCTATGGCAAGATTGCGGCCGTTCTCGGAGCGAATCTCAAGGTCAGGAGGGGCTCCGTGACCGCAGTCATCGGGGCGAATGGTGCTGGAAAGTCATCAACACTCAACGCGGTTTGCGGAAACCTTCGCGCTAGCATCGACGGCCGGATCTCTTTGCTCGGCGATTCCATAAGCGGATTGCGCGCACACAAAATCGTGCAGAAAGGCATGGTGCTCGTTCCAGAAGGTCGTGAGATCGTCGGGCCGCTGACCGTTCGGGAGAACCTGCACCTAGCAAATTACGGCGGCCGCGCACCCCAGGAGAGCGCAAGGCTGATCAGGGAAGTCTACGAGATGTTTCCCGTACTTGATGAACGCCAGCATACCCTAGGGGGGATGCTGAGCGGTGGCGAGCAACAAATGCTCGCTTTCGGGCGAGCTGTTGTGGCCGCACCGGACGTCATTGTTATGGACGAACCATCGATGGGGCTTTCCCCGATCATGGTCGACTTCATCATGAAATCTATACGCGCGATCTCGCAGCGTGGCCTCACGATTCTTCTGGTCGAGCAAAACGCGAATTCCGCCTTCAAGATCGCTGACTACGTTTATGTTATGGATCGTGGACGGATTGTGCAGGAAGGCAGCGCCGCCGATTTGAGAAACGATCCCAAGATTGCCCGGACATTTCTCGGCATACGAAACGCGGCCTGACGAAATCCTGACTGAAACGCATGAGGACGGACTAGACAAGCCGGCGTCCGGCGGCTTTTATCCCTAGTTCAAATACGTCATCGACGACTGCGCCGAATTTTTCATAGCGGACATTCTCTTCCGGCTTGTCCTGATAGCGCCGGAATAGCTGCATGTAGACTACACCGAGTTTGGCCAACGCAAGCGTCAGGAAGTAGTGGAGTTGGCGCTCGTCCTGCGGTGAAGCGAAACCCGTGGCATTGACATAACACTCCACCAACTCGCGGCGGTCGAGCGCCCCCTTGGCGAGCGAGTGCGTATGATTGATGTGATGCAGGCTGATTGGATCTTCAGGACCGATCCAGTAGGACAACAACGTCGCTAGATCGAAGAACGGTGCGCCGAGCGTCGCCATGTCCCAGTCAAGCACGGCGCGCGGTTCCAAGGTGGTAGGGTCGAGCACCAGGTTGTCGAGTTTGAAGTCGTTGTGGATCACGCACAGCCGGCTGCTCTCGACGAATTCCCTCTCTAGCCACTCGAACAAGGCCATCCCCGGTTTGGACGTGGCTCCCATTTGTTCGAACCGATTCTTCCAACCGCTTAGCGTCCGCGCCCCGAAGCCATCCGGACGGCCAAGCTTCTCGGCCCCAATTTTTCCCACCTCGAACCGATGCAATTGCGCGAGCACGTCGATCTGTATGCGTGACAGGAGTTCGGCTCGTTGGGGACTTAACTCATCGCCAAGCGGTTTTGAGCCGTGAAGAGGCAATCCCCGGCGGAACTCCGAAATCAGGAATGGAGCATCGAATGGTTCGGGATTTTCACAGAAGAACAGCGCTGCCGGCACCAGCTTCCACACCGGAGCCAGCACCCTCAACACCCTGTTTTCCCGGCCCATGTCGTTCGCGCCCTTGGGAATCTCGCCGAAGGGCGGACGGCGCAACACCGCCCAGTCGCCATCCATCCTGATCAGGAAATTGAGATTGCCATAGCCGCCGGCAAACTGGCGTGGCTCCCATGCACTGTCCAGCTCATGTCCATGCGCAGTCAAAGCTGTGCGCAACCGTTCCCAGGGAAGTACCACCGTTTCTTCGGTTGGACGAAGGAGTTCTCGCGCCACCGGCGCTTTAAATCCATTCACGCAAATGCCCCTTCACTATGACGGGTTGGTTCTTACGGTTAGGCAATATCACGGTGGCTCGGCCGGCGACGACAGGTCCGCGGCCGGGGGCCTCGAGGCTCATGGCGCAAACGATCCGACTGTGTTCACCGGCGGATTCGATAGCTTCTATCACACCACCGGCTTCGACTGTCTCCCCGGCAAATACATTTCCCAGAAACCGGACGTCGATCGATTCCAGGAATGCTTCGGGAAATGCCGCCGTCAGTGCATTGATCAAATAGGCAAGGTTTGCCGGCCCCTGGTTGATCAGGTTGTCACCCAGCCCGTGCGAGCGAACGAATTCGCGGTCGACGTGGATGGGATTGGGATCATCGAGCACGCGCGCCCAGACCTGCATGGCCTCACCCGAAACCCTGTGGCGCAGGACAGGAATCCGGTTCCCGGGTTCAGCCTTCATCGTCGCCTCGCCCGCGTGGCAGAACCAGGCTGTAGCGCGCGCGAAGGACTTCCACACCGGCCTCGTTCACTAGTTTGAGTTCGTATTGCAGAATGTCTATCCAGCCGAACCTGCTGCTCTGCTTGCGGTTCAATGCGGTGATGTTGCCACGCACTCGATAGGGCACGTCCACCATGATCGGCTCGCGAAACTCGACGGCAGAGCTGCCAAGCATAGGGCCGTGGGCGATGTTGAACCCGCAAAGGCCGCACAATTCGCCGATCGAGCGGTTCATGCCGGACTGGGTCGCCATGTGATAGAAGATCGGATGCGCCCCGCCCTGACCGTCGACTGGAACATCCATTGTCGTGCAGATTGCGTGATTGTCGGCAGCGTTGACGACATAGGGTTCAACCCCGTCGAGCGTAGTTCCGACGATGTCCGGGAGGTCAGGCAACATGTTTCCACCTTTGCCGAATCGTTGCGGGATGGACACCTATCGGCGGATAGGAGGCGATCGCAGAGTATCAGCGAAAACCCGTAAAGGCGTTCAGCGAAACAGCACCTGCTTTCCCTCCGGATTTCGAGCGCTTCGGCAGGCGAGGCGGCGCCCAGCTTTTCAACACATTTTCCTCGGCCAGGCTGTTGACCGTCATCGCCGCGAAATGGGAACCGATAATTTCGGGCACCAAGTCGCCGTTTGGGCGGTACCAAGTATAAATCCAGTTGGTCGAACCCAGGATACTCTGCGCGGCCAGTTCTGGGTCGATTTCGCTTCGGATCAGCTCTTGTTCCTGCCCCTCCCGGATCGCGCGTTCGAATACCGACTGATAATAGGATTCCTTGCTAAGCAGGGCCGGCCTTCTGGTGGACGACAACCAGCGCCTCTCATGCAGATATACCGATGTCTCCACGAGGTTTTCACACTGGTGACGAACATGGCCGGCAACGAGCATCCATAGGAACGTCAGAGGGTCTCCGCCACTGGCCGCAATCGCGTCGATATTGGCAATACCCTTTTCCAAAATGCCCTCGATGAGCACCGTCAGCAATTCTTCCTTGGAACGAAAATAGTAATACAAACCCGCCTTGTTGATTTTGAGCCGGCCCGCGATCGCGTGCAGGGATGCCGCCTCGTATCCGCTGATGTGAAATTCCTCAGTCGCCGCGCGCAGGATTTCGGCGCGCCGGTGCGCTTTCGGCAGGCGTTTGCGAGGTTTAGCCGCTGCGTGCTTCATTGTTTGGCCGATGCTTGGCTTTCGACGGCACCGACCGTGTTTGCCGAAGGCATGCTGATGCCCCTTGCAAGCTGCTGCGAGAATGTCTCTGCAATTTCGAGCTCGCTGAAATCTTCGTGAGGCCTGTACCAGCGGTGCAATGTGTTGAGCGCGCCCAGCACCCACAAGGTAGCAAGTTTGGGTTCGATCCAATCCGGCACTTCCCCCTCCTCCCTGGCGCCTTCGATGAGATCGCGAAATACGCGCTGATAGTCGAAACCCTCGCCGAGAATTTCTCTCGCCTGTTCGCGGTCCAACTTGACGAATTCGCGCGCCAGAACCGTCGAGTCCTCGATATTCGCGCAGACATACAGCGTATGTCCGCGCAGGATTGATTGCAGGCGCTGCAGCGATGAACCTTCGGCACGCGAAGCAAGATCGCGCACATTATCGAGATGCCGGTCATGGATGAGCTTAAGGACATCGAACAGGAGCATCTCCTTGCTCCTGTAGTGATAATAAATGCTGCCCTTCTGGATGCCGGTAATATCAGCTATCTCCTGCAAGGAGGCCCGGTCGTATCCGTTCCTGAAGAACATCCGCGCCGCCGCGTCGAGCAGCGCATTACGCGTTTCCTCGGACCGCTTTGGCGCTTTGGCAGGACGGACAGCAGGTTCGGCCTTCTCCACGCTCATTGCTCCCTCGGCCAGTTCTTAGGTGACGCGGCTGCTCTCCACCACACCGCGGATACAGGAGGAAGCACAACTAGCCGCCAACATTCAACCATCGCCCCTGCCAAAGGATAGGTAACGCGGCGAGAATTCGCATACCTGATCGGGACCTTCTAAAAAAATGTGGTCGGAATATCTGTTATTTTACCAGACGTATGGTAAATTAGATTTGTCGAAACGGGAGTACAGGTGGGGATGTGGAGATCCTCGGGAGGAGTTCGATGGAGCTAATTCGTACAAAATTTGTGCCGCCTCTCACGCCAAAAGACTGTATCGAGCGGCCTGGACACCTTGCCGATGCCAAGGTAATCGGCGCCCACAGGGTTACCCTTGCCCGTGCGCCCGCAGGCTATGGAAAAACCAATCTTATTGCAGGCTCTTACCGCCAGCTAAAATCCAGACGCGCGATTACCGCATGGCTGACGCTGGACGAACGAGAGAAATCCGGAACGGACATTCTTCGCTCCATCGCCGCATCACTCGCTTCCGACCAGCGAACCGGCATCGATCTGGCCGATTTCAGTCATGACGATAGTGCGGAAGTCCTGACGGGGCGATTGACCGAAGTACTGCTCGGGATCGCGGAACCGGTGTTCATTTTTCTCGACGATCTTCATCTGTGCGGTCAACATGCTCGCAACACCCTTATCGGGCTATTAAACGACTTGCCGAACGGAACGCATCTTGTCATTGCGACCCGTATGTCACCCGGCTACGCATTCAGCCGCTTGCGAACCTACGGTTTGCTGCGGGAAATCGGCATGGGTGAACTGCGCTTCAGCGAAGCCGAAATCGCTTCCGTTCTCGAGCGGCGTCTCAGGGTCGATCCGGATCCCGATCTGGTGGCCGAGGCAACCCGCGAATGCCAAGGCTGGATTGCCGGACTGGACGCCGCTCTGACGCGGCTGGGCAAGGACGCCATCGCTCCCCCTTCCGGCAACAGGCTGCCCTTGATCGACGTGGCGCGTTTCTTCGATGAAGAGGTTTTGGCAAGAGCACCTGCGGACATCGGCTCCTTTCTGCTCGAGGCTTCGATATTCACCCGAATTACGTCAGAAGCCGCCAACGAAATACTCGCCAGGAACGATTCCTCGGCAGCAATCGCGGCGGTCGAGGAACTGGGGCTGTTTGCCGGATTCACCGGTGAAATCGACGGCGCAATTACCTTTCAAAACCAGTTCGCACGCTTCCTGCGCAACAAGCTCCGAGACCACGATCCGCAACGCCGTATCGAACTGCACCGCAGAGCTTCAGTCTGGTACGCGAAGCGCGGAAATCACGAAGAAGCGCTGCTCCACGCCCGACTGAGCGCGGATCATATGATGCTGGCTGCGCGACTGGAGGCGTCGGCAAACCAACTCACCGAATGCGGCCGCGTTCCAGTCGTCGACAGTTTTGCCTCTCATCTGCCTGAAAACGTACTTGCCAATTGTCCTCGCACCCTTCTTGCAATCGCGTGGCTCCGGATCCGCGAACTCGATCACGCAGGCGCAAGAAAACTCCTCGAACTCACGAATGCGCATCTCGGCTCGAACAAAGTTGAAGAAGAGGAGGCTGAGCACCTGCGTCATGCGATTCGCCACCGGGAAGTGATGCTGGCGGCCTCGCGCGACGAGTTCGAGACGGTCGAGCAGGAATGCCCCGAGATCCTGTCGCAAAACCGGGAGCCATCACCATTCCTCCGATGCACCTTGCAGACGCAGCACATCAATGCGCGGCGCGAGAAGTTCCACCTCGAGGATTTCGAAAGCATTCACTACAAAGCCAAAGCCGAGGTGACTCGTTCCGGTGACCGGTTTGCCCTGATATCGCTGCACTCCGCCACTGGCAGCGCATTCCTCGCATCCGGCAAAGTGACCGAAGCGCGTCGCGTCCTTGATGAAGCGCTCGCGGAAAGCGTCAGGCTGTCCGGAGAAGGAGCAGGAACCGGTGCTCTTCCCGCACTCACGCTTGCCGAGATTGCCTACGAACAGAACGACCTCGAGGAAGTTACTCGGCTTCTCGATCGCTACCTGCCGATCGCTCGGCGTTTCTGCTTTGCCGACCAGCTTGTCTCTGGCTATTACGCGGCCGTGCGCCTGCACGATGCCAGGGGCGACGTTTCGTCAGCATTTCGGGTTCTGACGGAAGCAAACGAAATCGCCCTCGAATGCGATCTGCGACGCTTGCGTCTGTTCGTTGCAAACGAGCGTATACGGCTCAATATTCGGATGGGCAAACTCGACGCGGCGCGCCAGATAGCGAAGTCGGAAATCGCAGCGGAGACGCCTGCGCAATTGTCCTTCAACGAAGCGACTACGACCTGCGAGCTTGCCACAATCATCCGAACGCGTATCGCCACCAGCCGGCATCAACTCCAAGAGGCCACAGATCTGGTCCGAAAGTGGAGGAGTTTCTGCAAGCAACGCGGCGCCATCCGGTCCCTGATCCGATGGAACGTACTGCACGCCGAGCTCCTGCGCATCGCCGGAGAAACCCGCGCGGCGCAACGTTCGATCCGCGAGGCAGTCACGGCGGCGGAACCAGGCAGATTGATAAGACCGTTTCTTGACGAGGCGCCCGGTATTCTCGAGCTGGTCGAGGAAGCTTATCACGACGAGATGCACGACGATCATCCCGCAGACCGATTTGCCCGCGTCCTGCTCGAATGCGGCCGACCGAACCAGCGCCCACGGATTGAAATTGACACCGATCACGGCCTCTACGGCCACCTCACCGACAAGGAGCTCGCGATCCTCTCACTCGTCGGAAACGGACTGCGCAATCGCGAAATTGGAAGGCGTGTCGGCATGACCGAGGGATCTGTCAAATGGTACATGCAACAGATCTACGACAAGGTCGGGGTCAGACGACGTTCCCAGGCGGTCGAACGCGTCAGGCAATTCGGCTTCCTGCCGGCTCGCTGATTCCTTCCTATCCGCCGATAGGTGAGCCTGTTGCGGCGCCGAGAGAAAATCTCGCGCAACAATGGAGGCCGTCATGGATTTCGAACTTAGCGAGGAACACAGAGCTTTTCGGGATATGGTCAATCGCTGGGTAGAGACCGAGATTCCGAAAACCTGGGCACGTGAACTGGAGCGAGACGAACACCAATATCCGTTCGCTCTCTGGGACAAGTTCACCGAGGCCGGCTTCCATGGTATCGGCGTCGACGAAGCCTATGGTGGGCAAGGTGGAGACGTCATCATCCAGATGATACTCGGGCGCGCGCTCGCACGCTCGCTCGGCGGCCTCGCCTGGGTCTGGGGTCTTACTTCGTTTGCAGGTTCCAAGTCGATCGGCATATACGGCACTAATGCTCAGAAGCAACGATTCCTGCCCGAGATCGCCGCTGGAAAGCTGAGAGCCTCAATTGGCTTCACCGAGCCGGGTGGCGGCACCGACGTGCTCGGTGCGCTTTCGACTAACGCGGTGAGAGCTGACGGCGGCTGGGTAATAAACGGCGAAAAGATCTGGTGCACATCCTCCCACGTGGCGGACTACATCCTGCTGCTCGCGCGCACCGACCGCAATGTCGAGAAACAGCATCACGGCGTGACCTTGTTCTTCGTGCCCGCCAAACAAGAGGGCATCGAGATCACGCCGCTGCTCAAACTCGGCTTGCGGTCGGTTGGCTCCTGCCAGGTTCATTTCAAGGACGTCTTCGTTCCCGATGAACTGGTTCTGGGTGAGCCAGGCAACGCTTGGTACATGTTGCTGCCAACGCTTAACAATGAGCGGATCATGGTCGGCGCCTTCTGTCTTGGCGTAATCGACGGCGTACTGGAGGACGCACTCTCATACATGAAGGAGCGCAGGGCCTTCGGCAGGCCGATTGGCGCCTTCCAGTCGCTGCAGCATTATGTCGCCGACATCGCAATCTGGCAAAAGCAGATAGAACTCATGCTGCATCACGCCGCCTGGCTGCAGTCGCAAGGCCGGGACTGCGGACTGGAGTCCAACATGCTGAAGGTTACCGCGTCCGACTGCGCGGTTCGGGCCGCCGATCACGGCATTCAAATACTGGGCGGCATGGGCTATTCCGCCGAAACCGACATGCAACGCTACTGGCGCGACGCCAGACTGTGGCGCATCGGCCCGATAAGCAATGAAATGGGTCGCAACGTCATTGCCGAGCAGATTGGACTGCCTCGCTCGTTCTAACCATCCTCCCGGGGTGCCCCGCTCCCGTCATGCGGCGGGGGTGGGGCGGGCCGCCCCTGGTCGTCGTCGAGTTCGGCAAGAAGATGCGTGTCCCAGTAATGGGGCAGGATTTCCGCCAGCAAACCATTCCGAAAGCGCCAGAATTCAAGAACCGTTGTCGAGAATTCCTTCCCGCTCCTGCACGAGCGTCCCGAAATGGCGAAGCGCACGACCAGATTGCCATCCACTGATTCGATGAGTTCCAACGGTTCGAAACGGAAATCGGAATATTGCGTTACCACGGCCCTGGAGAGTTCACGCCAGCCCTCCGCTCCGCGATAGGTGCCCCCATAGGGCAAGCCGGCAGCCTCATGCACCACAAATTCGGGATCAAGCCATTCCGCGATGGATTCGAAATCACCGACCTTCAAAGCGGCGGCGAACCGGGCGAACTTCCTGGTGAGAACGGTTTCGTTCATGAGCCTTTTCCTATCCGTGGAAGGATAGACCTTCCGCCGCACGCTGCTTGAGCCAGTCCGACGCCTTGAAGCGTTCGCCAACGGCCTTTTCAAGCGCTTCGCAACGTTCCACGAATTTGCCGATTCCGACCGTATCGACATAGGACAAGGTGCCCCCGGTATAGGTTGGAAAGCCAATTCCGAATATCGAACCCAAATCTGCATCGCGGGGATCCTCGATCACGCCTTCCTCGACGCAGCGTACGGCCTCGAGTGCCTGGACATGCAGGAGCCGCTCGCCGATCTCCTGGCTGGAGGGATAACGGCTGTCAGAAGGAAAATGGCTCGCCAGTTCCGGCCAGAGCCGTTTTCCACCCGAGCCGTATTCGTAGAAGCCGGCGCCGTACTTGCGGCCGTGGCGGTCGAATTCCGAAATCATGCGTGTCATGACACCGTAACCGCAAGGCTCGCGGTAGTTCTCCCCGAGATCCGCCTTCGCCTGCTGGGCAATCATGACTGGCAGGTCGAGACTGACTTCGTCGGTAACGGCAAGCGGTCCCGTCGGCATTCCGGCGAAGCGGGCTGCGTTCTCGATGAGCGCTGCCGGAATCCCCTCGTCAAGCATCGCCACGCCTTCGTTGACATAGGACAGAAACACACGGCTCGTGTAGAAGCCCCGGCTGTCTTTGACTAGGATGGGCAGCTTCCGCAGATGGCCGACGAAATCCATTGCATGTGCGATGGTTTCCTGACTCGTCCGCTTGCCGATGATCATTTCGACGAGCGGCATCCTTTCGACAGGCGAGAAGAAATGTAGCCCGATGAACCGCTCGGGCCTGGTCGAATTTTCTGCGAGACCGGTTATCGGCAGGGTGGAAGTATTGCTGGCGAACACCGCTTCCGCCGACAATTGCGCTGCGGCCACCTTGATAACATCCGCCTTGACCGCACTGTCTTCAAAAACTGCTTCGACCACAAGATTCGCCCCTTGCAAACTTGTGTAGTCGGTGGTGGGCAGGATCCTGTCGAGGATCGCCGCTGCTTCTTCGTTTGAAGTGCGGTCACGCTGGACCAGCTTGTCAAGCAGGCCCCGTACATGCTCCTTGCCGGCGTTTGCGGCATCTTCATTCCGATCGATGAGCACGACCTTGCTGCCGGCACGGGCTGCCGAATAGGCGATGCCTGCTCCCATCATTCCAGCGCCGAGAATTCCAATTTTTCCGAAACTCATCTTGGCAACGCCTTTCGGCCGTGCCGCCAGATTCTGCGCGCGGCGCCGGTTCACGAAAACTGTGCGCACGATATTCTGCGCGACATCTCCCGACAGCAGCCTGGCGAAATATTTGCTCTCAACCTCCAGCGCCTTGTCGAAGTGCAATTGCATTCCTTCGAAGACAGCCGAAAGAATGGCCGGCTGCGCGGGGTAATTGTGGTGTGTCCTTGCCGCGACCTTCGCGGTCATCATCGAAAACAGGGCCGCATTTGAATGATCAAGCAACCCCAATTTGTGGCGTGCCATGTTTCCCTTCCGGTCCCATGGCTGCAACGGTTCGGGGCCGGATGCCAACCAGGCGAATGCGGCCTCGAGGGGTGTTACCCCAGGCGCAGGCGTTTCGCCGATGCCGAGTTCGACTGCTTCTGCAGCTGTCATGGAGCGGCCGCCAAGCAGAAGATCGAGTGCTTTTTCAGCGCCGAGCAAACGTTGCAGGCGCTGTGTCCCTCCGGCACCCGGCAAGAGACCGACATTGACTTCCGGGAGACCAAACTGCACGGCCGGATCATCGGAGAAGAAGCGCCTATGGCAGGCAAGCGCCAGTTCGAATCCGCCACCTAGGGCGGCCCCGACCAACACTGCTGCAACCGGCTTTCCACCCGTCTCGAGGCGGCGGAATGCGTTCGAAACAGATCTCGAGAATTCCAACGCTTCCTTCGTTGTGAACGCACGCGACATGAAGTCGAGATCGGCACCGGCCATGAATCCGTCCTTGGCCGATGTGATAACGATCCCCTTTACGGCATCGTCGGCGAACAGCCCGTCAAGCGCGTCGGAGAATTCCACCGCCCATTCCGGTGAGATGAGATTAGTGGAGCTGTTGGCATGATCCAGCGTTAGAACCGCAATCCCGCCCGACGTCCGGTCCGTCTTAATATGCGTCATGTGTTTTCCTGCCCGGTGTTAAGGATTGAATGTCAGATGCGTTCGATAATAGTGGCGGTTCCAAGACCATTGCCCGCACACAATGTAACTAGTGCCGTGTGCAGGTCGCGCCGTTCCAGTTCGTCGAGCACAGTGCCCGCGATCATCGCGCCGGTGGCGCCCAATGGATGGCCCATCGCAATAGCCCCGCCGTTGACGTTCACCTTTTCCATGTCGAGTTGAAGCGCATTGGTAAACCGCATGACGACCGAGGCGAATGCCTCGTTGATCTCGAACAGGTCGATGTCGGACACCGCCATGCCGGCTCGTCTGAGCGCCTTCTCCGCCACCGCTGCCGGCGCCGTCAGCATGATCGTCGGCTCGCTACCGATCGATGCAAAGGAGCGGATCCTGGCGCGCGCTTTCAGCCCGGCACTCGCTGCGAAGGACTTGTTTCCGATGAGCATCGCCGCTGCCCCGTCGACGATACCCGAAGAACTTCCGGCGGTATGCACATGCCGTATTGCTTCGACTTCCGGATATTTCTGCAAGGCCACGCCGTCAAAACCGCCCTTATTGCCGAGCGCCTCGAAGGCTGCTGGAAGACCCGCCAATTGCTCGGCGGTGACATCCGGCCGCATATGTTCGTCGGTATCAAGAATGATTTCACCCAGCACGTCGCGGACCGGAGCAATGGAGTTGGAGAAATATCCCGACTGCCAGGCATGGGCGGCGCGCTTCTGGCTCAGCAGAGCATAGGCGTCGATATCCTCGCGGCTGTAATTATCCAGGGTGGCAATAAGGTCGGCACCGATGCCCTGGGGAGCAAAATAGGTATTGTAGGCAACGCTCGGATCAGAAGTCCACGCGCCGCTGTCGGCACCCAGAAAAATCCTCGACATCGACTCGACACCGCCTGCGACCACTGCATCGGCGCCATCGCTGCCGATCTGTGCTGCGGCTATGTTGATCGCATCGAGGCCCGAAGCGCAGAAACGATGAACTTGCTGGCCCCCGACAGATTGGGAATATCCGGCTTCGAGAACGGCTGCACGTGCGATATTGCCACCCTGTTCACCCGTGGTCTGAACGCAGCCCAACACCACATCGTCCAGCAACCCGGTGTCCAGCTTGTTTCGTTCAGCAAGATTGCCGAGCGTCTGTGCGGTCAGTTGCACTGCAGCAATCTCCCGCAGCGCGCCATCGTCTCGTCCCTTGCCTCTCGGCGTTCTCACATGATCGAATATCAGAGCTTCAGCCA
The DNA here is from genome assembly GCA_020441855.1 of Nitratireductor sp. GTDB lineage: Bacteria > Pseudomonadota > Alphaproteobacteria > Rhizobiales > Rhizobiaceae > BOKV01. Next base: position 5,965 of record JAGRLL010000282.1, on the reverse strand, counting down.
TCGGATTCCCGCTCAACCGTTTTTGTTGCAGTTTCGATGGCATGGGCGATCCGGCACTGCTCCTACCCAAAGAAAGGTGCGAGACATTAAGTCGACCGCTAGATTGGAACAACGATGGGACCAATCAGTATACGTGCCAGGAAAATTGGGCCCGTATGTACTTTCGGTCACCAATACGGGCGGCAGACAGGAATTTGTGAGAAGGCTGGAATATGCAGGTCGATAGATTAACCGGACAGCAGATCAAGCGATTGCAGGCTAATAAACTCGCAATGCTGATCGAGCGTCTGCGCGACAATCCTTTCTACACGGAACGGCTCAAGGGCGTATCGACGGATGGCGACATGCACCAAACGCTGCGGGCGATCGAGCCGGTCGACAAAGAACAGATTCTCCGGGACCAGATGGATAATCCACCATATGGCAACCGGCTCAACGTTCCGAAGGAACGCGTCGCAATGGCTCATACGACGGCCGGCACGTCCGGCCTCGGGCAGGAAGTCCACGCCCTCACCTGGCGCGACGTGGAGGCGGCGGGCTATCTGTCCTCGTTCGCGTTTCGTTGGGCCGGACTCCGCTACAGTGAGCCGGCCGCCTTCAATGTCGGATTTTCCAACAGCAGCGGCGGCAACGCGATGCTGCGCGGTATCCAGGCTATCGGCCAGACGCCCTTTCTTATCGGCCAGTCAGGCTTCGCAGATCGCCTCAAAATTCTCGCCGGATACGATCCGGTCGGCCTTTACGGAACCCCCAGTGCCATCAACGGGCTGCTCAGGACCGCCGAGGAAATCGGCTTCGACATCAAGAAGGAATTGGCCAGTCTGCGCTTTATCTTGGTTTCGGCCGAACCCTTCCCGATCGAATGGGCTGAACGCATGGAAGAAGCTTGGGGCGTCCGACTTCTGGAGGATTACGGCGCGACGCAGAGCGCGTCGAGCATCTGCGCCTCGGTTTGCGAGCATGGCGCAGTGGTCAACGGAAAGCGTGGCAACATGCATCTTTTCGAATGGTCCTTTCTGTTCGAGATCCTCGATCCGGAAACTGGAAATCCGGTTAAGGAAGGCGAACCCGGCGAGCTCTACATCACCAATCTCGACAAGGAGGCGTCACCGCTGTTGCGGTTCAGGACGCGCGACCGGGTCAAATATACCGGCCGCAAATGCGCATGCGGCCGCGAGCTGATGTCGATCGAAAGCGGTTCGATTACGCGCTACGACGACCTCATGAAAATCAAGGGCCAAAATGTTTGGCCCGCCGACATGGAAAAAGCCCTGTTCAGCCTTCCGGAAATCCGGGAATTCCTCGGCGAGGTGGCGATCGGGCCCAAGGGGCGCGACGAACTTTACCTGCAAGTCGCCCTTGCCGAAGGCGAGGCGGAAAGCGTGGAGAACAAGGTGAGATCGATGTTCAAATCGCAGTTCAATATCTCGCCGCAGCTCAGATTCGTCCACGTGACGGAATTGCCGCAATGGCAAACCCCGGAGCGCAAATCGCGCCGTTTCATCGACAAGAGGCAGGAAGGATTGGCACGTTGAGCGACGATAACACGGCCATCTGGCACAAACTCGAGGAAATTTCCCGTATAAGCGGGGAACTTGGCGAATTCGACGATGACGCCGTGCGCATGTTTGCGCAAAGGGTGGATTCTTTGGCCCGCGCTTTTCGCGATTCCATGCTCGTGTCGCCCGATCTGGGTGGCCTCGATGAGTGACATGCATGAATTCGAATGGCCTGCCGCGATCGTTACCGGTGGTGGATCAGGCCTTGGCCGCGCTATTGCGATCGAACTGGCGAAGAACGGCGTCGATGTTTGGATCGCGGGTCGTCGCCTCGAGCCGCTTGAGGAAACCCGAGAACTGGCGGGAGCCGCTCCCGGCAAAATCCACCCCCATTCCTGCGATCTGCGCGATCCGGAAGCCTGCCAGGGTCTGATCGAGGCAGTGACCCCGCAAGGAGCCGGCATTCTGGTAAACAACGCGGCCGGTACATTCGTCGCGCTGGCCGAGGATATCTCCCCCAATGGCTGGCGCTCGGTTATCGAAGCCTCGCTCAACGCTCCGTTTTACGTGACGAGCGCATGGTGCAAACGCCAAATTCGCGAGAAAAAAGGCGGTGTTGTGCTGAACGTCGCTTCGGCGACGACCGACGGCGGAAGTCCGGGCACGGTTCATTCCGGCGCGGCCAAGTCGGGCCTCGTATCCATGACCAAGACGCTCGCGACTGAATGGGCCCGCTACGGAATTCGCGTCAACGCGATTTCTCCCGGCCCTTTTGAAACACCGGGCGCGGCCGACTGGATCTGGACACAGGAGGGAATCCGCAAGCGGATCGAGGACGCTGTTCCCGTCGGCTATATCGCACCATTGCAGGAAATAGTGGACCCCGCCCTTTTCCTGCTTTCGAAAGCAGGTCGCTACACCAATGGCAGCATTCTGAAAGTCGACGGAGGCTGGACGCTGACCGATTGGCTTTACATCAAACCAGACAATTGAGGAGTTGAGAATTGGAAGAACGCCGAAATTTTGCGCACGTATGTCTGCTCGTTAAGGACATCCACGCCGCTATTGACCATTACAGTAAAATACTGGGGGTACTTGACCCGCAGCAGACCGTGGAACCGCTCGTATATTACGAGGATTTTGGGGTCGGTGAGGAGCGCCTCGCCTATGCGACCTTCCCGTCACCGGGATGTGAGATTCAACTCATGCAGCCAAAGACACCGGGCACCGCGCTTTACCGCCGGCTGGAAAAGCTGGGCGAACATGTGCACCACATCTGCTTCACCTCTCCTAACGTGCACGAGATGGTCGAGAAGCTGGCCGAAAACGACATTGGAATTGTCAAGGAAGGCGTTTCGACCGATCCGCAAATGCCGTGGCAACATTGGACTTTTGTCGATCCGCGCATGTCGCATGGCGTGCTGATTGAGATCGCCAATGACTACGATTCGGTCGAGGGGAAATGGGGGCCGGCCGACACCCTTACGCAACAAACATAACCCTCACGCCCATGGAAACGAACAACCGCCAAAGGAATACGGTGTGACGCTCCAAGCTGATGACGTCGTCATAGTCGATGCATTGAGAACGCCGTTCGGCAAACGCAACGGCATGCTTTCGGGATGGCATCCGGTGACGCTGGCGGCCAATCTGGTCGCTCGCTTGCTGGAGCGCGCCGGTGTCGGACCCCAGATGGTCGACCAGGTCATTTTGGGTTGCGTCAGCCAGTTCGGCGAGCAGAGCCTGAACATCGCCAGGAATGTTCTTCTGACAGCAGGAATGCCCGAAACCGTACCGGGAACGACAGTGGACTTCCAATGCGGGTCGAGCCAGCAGGCTGCCCATCTGGCGGTGAACGCAATCCGTTCCGGCGCTTCCCACATCGTCCTGGCAGGCGGCGTGGAATCGATGTCACGCGTGCCGCTCGGTTCGACCTTTTCCTCCGAACGCTCTCCCAATCCTCCCGAACTGCTCAGCAGGTTCCCGATCCCCCATCAGGGGATCAGCGCGCAACTCGTCGCCGACAAATATGGCGTTTCCCGCCAGGAAATGGACGCGTTCGCTGTCTCAAGCCACGAACACGCCGCAAGTGCAACGGCGCGCGGCGACCTGGCGGTCGAGATTATGCCTGTCGGTTCCGGAAACGATGCGGGATCAGAAGAAATTTCTCGGGACGAGGGCATTCGTGAAAATGCCTCGCTCGAGGCAGTGGCCGCGCTTCAACCGGCTTTCAATCCCGATCATGCCATCACCGCGGGCAACGCATCCCAGATTTCGGATGGGGCCTCGGCCATTCTCATGATGTCGGCCGCCAAGGCAGAAGAACTCGGCCTCAAACCCCGCGCCAAGATCACCGCACAGCTTGTCGTAGGCTGCGATCCGGTGACGATGTTGGAAGGTCCTATCCCGGCGACCGAGGCCATGCTGGATAAGACCGGAATGTCGATAGACGACATCGATCTGTTCGAGGTCAACGAGGCTTTCGCCTCGATCCCTTTAGCGTGGCTGAAAGCTACCGGCGCGCCCCGTGATCGTCTGAACGTCAATGGCGGCGCGATAGCATTGGGCCACCCGGTCGGGGCATCAGGTGCGCGACTGATTACCACGATCATGGGAGAACTGGAGCGGCGCGAAGGACGATATGGGCTGGTGACCATGTGTTGCGGTGGCGGATTAGGCACAGCCACGCTCGTCGAGCGCGTGGTGGAGGCATGAAATGCAGTGCAATGCCTATGATCTCGAGCACAAGGTTGCGATCGTCACCGGCGCAAGCCGTGGCATTGGCTTTGCAACTGCCGAACTCCTGCTCGCACGAGGGGCAAATGTCGTAATTAGCGGCCGCAAACAAGAAGCGCTCGATAGCTGTCTTGACAGACTTTCGGCTTATGGAAAAGAGCGCGTGCGCGCCGTGATGGCACACGGTGGTGACGAAAATGGCATCCAGCGTCTGGTTGGCACCGCTTCTGACACCTTCGGCCACATCGACATTCTGGTCAACAACGCGGCCACCAGCGCGCACTACGGCAAGATCATGGATGCTGAGATTTCTGCATGGGACAAGACTTTCAACGTGAATGTCCGCGGCGTTTTCCTGCTTACCAAAGCGGTGCTGAAAGCGGGGATGGAAAAAACCGGCGGCTCAATTGTAAACGTCGTCAGCGTTGGCGGCATTATGCCGGTCGAAGGTCTCAGCATCTACAATGTGACCAAGGCCGCGCTTATCCACTTCACCAAGCAACTGGCGCTCGAAATCGGCCCGCAAGGGATTCGGGTGAATGCCGTCGCGCCTGGGCTGATCAAGACGAAGTTCGCAGAAGTCCTGTGGAGCAATGACGAATCGCGCGATGCCTATGAAAGCTCCAACCCACTTCGCCGGATTGGCGAACCGCAGGAAATCGCCGAAGCCATCGCTTTCCTGAGTTCTCCAGCCGCTTCCTATGTCAACGGCCAAGTCTTGACCGTTGACGGTGGCGGGGGCTTCCTGAAGGGTAGTTAGTCAACGATTGACTAATATTACTACAATAACAACGTCATTACCTATCATTGCTTTGAGGACTGGTCACCGTCTGGACCCAAGAGTTGGATCGCTACAAAAAGACAATCTTCAATTTCCGTTTGACCCGCAGATCGAAGACGAGACAGTGATTTTGCGCTCCTACTATGTCTTTGAAGCGCTTATGCGATACTCTCAGCGCGAAGCCTACATCGCTCCGGCGAAAAAGCACCTCGCCAATGTCCGTCTGGCCGAGAAGGCCACCAATGGTCGCCCGCTCATTGTCGACCTGAAGCGGATCCGGGAGTTCGAGGTTCTAACACCGACGTCCGTCACCGTGAGGGGTTCATCCCCCAGCGCTTCGACATCGGCTCGACCCGTATCCGCTTTCGCGACGTTCCGGTCCCGAAGCGTGCTCCCTGGATCGAGGGGTTCCGGCAGCAGTTCGCCTAACCACGTTGATGTATGCAATATGGTGGCAATTTCCGGTTCAAAGCTGCTCGTCCCGATTCTTCTGGTGTTTGGCTTAATCTTTCCGAGTTCTAGGTCGACTCAAATTCAATGCCCACGAGGCTGCCGCCCCGCATATCCGTGCTAAAATCCATCTTTATGACGCCCTATTGATTTTTCCGGAGACGGGGTTAGATCATTGGCTTCACCATAACTCTCCTTAAGCAATGGCAATAAACGCAAGGAGATAACCACAATTCCGTGCAGTCGCGCGGGGAAAGGTTATCTATGCCTACGCTTAAGATTGAATACCTATCACCTAAGGAACTGAAGCCTCATCCTCGGAATGCACGAACGCATTCGCCGAAGCAGGTTCGACAGTTAAAGTCGAGCATTGAACAATTTGGCTTCATCAATCCTATTGTCATTAACAAAGAGATTCGAATCCTCAACGGTCATGGCCGTGCTCAAGCCGCAATTCAGCTCGGTTTGAAATTGGTGTGTTGAATCCCACCGAGAACTG
>JAGRLL010000281.1 GCA_020441855.1 Nitratireductor sp. | reverse complement strand
TGCCAGTGTGGCGCGGTGCGGTTCCGCGTCGAGGGCGCAATGAAGGATTCGTCCGTCTGCTATTGCCGCATGTGCCAGAAGGCATCGGCCGCCTTCGCGCTGGCGCTGGTCAATACCAGGGGCGCCGAGCTGAGCTGGACTCGCGGCGGACCGTCATGGTTCCAGAGTTCCAATGCCGTGCGGCGCGGATTTTGCGCCGATTGCGGTACGCCACTCGCCTATGACGCACCCGACGGGCTGGCGCTTTGCGTGGTGGCCTTCGACGATCCCGCCGCCTTGCCGCCAACCCATGCCTGGGGCACCGAGGCGAAGCTGCCCTGGTGCGATTCCGTGCCAGGTCTGCCGGCTCACGTCACCATGGATGATTCCGGGGCGACCGGTTTCCTGGCCGGCATGGTGAACTACCAGCATCCCGACCATGAGACGGAAAACTGGCCGCCACCGGTGGCAGGCGAAGGCCGACAAGGCGGAGAAGGATCGTCATGACTGCCGGCGCGACCACGGGAGGCTGCCAGTGCGGAGCGGTGCGTTACCGGGTCAGCGGAACGCTGGCCGAACCCCATGTCTGCCATTGCCGCATGTGCCAGAAGGCGGCCGGCAATTACTTTCTGCCGCTGGCCAGGGCCGAAAGCTCGAATGTCGAGATCACGCGTGGCGAACCCGGCTGGTTTCATTCCTCCGATCCGGTGCGCCGCGGCTTTTGCGGGAAGTGCGGTACGCCCCTGTTTCTCGAAACGGTCGGCTCCGGCATCATTTACGTGACGCTCGGTTCGCTCGATGACCCGACCGCGTTGCCACCGGCCCGGCAATGCGGCACGGAGGCGAAAATGCCCTGGTTCGGCAGCCTCCATGAAATGCCCGGCGAGGCGACGGAGGATTCAGACACCATGGACGGTGTGCCGCTGGCAAGCATCACGGCCTCCAACCATCAGCATCCAGACCACGATACCGCCCGGTGGCCAATGGAGGAAAAACGATGAATACGGCAATGAACGGAGGCATTTCCGGGGGCTGCCAGTGCGGCGCGGTGCGCTATCGCGCCGAAGCGCTGGGCCGGGCATCGATCTGCCATTGCCGGATGTGCCAGAAGGCATTTGGCAGCTTCTTCGGTCCGCTGGTAACGGCAAAGGGGCTGGTGTGGACGCGTGGCGCGCCTGCGACCTTCGCAAGTTCCAACAAGATCGAACGCGGATTCTGCGCGCAATGCGGCACGCCGCTCACCTATGCCGAGAACGATAATTGGGGTGGCGATCCGGAGATTTCCATCGGCTCGCTCGACAATCCCGAGCTTGCCGCGCCGGCCATCCAGGTCAATCCGGCCAACAAGCTTTCCTTCTTCGCGAGTTTGCACACACTTCCCGTGCGAAGCGGCGAGGACAACGAAAAGGCCGCCACATTCATGGCTGGCATCGTAGGCCGCCAGCACCCCGATCACGACACCGAAAACTGGCCGCCGGAAACCGACCGATGAGCGTCTTGAGAACCCTCTACCCGCCGATCGAACCCTATGCGAGCGGCCATCTCGACACCGGTGATGGACACTCGGTCTATTGGGAGCGCGCCGGCACACCCGGCGCCAAACCGGCCGTCTTCCTGCATGGTGGGCCGGGTGGCACCATTTCGCCCACCCATCGGCGGCTGTTCGATCCGGCGTGCTACGACGTCACGCTGTTCGACCAGCGCGGTTGCGGCCGCTCCACGCCCAATGCCTCGCTCGACGACAACACCACCTGGCATCTGGTCGCCGATATCGAGCACCTTCGCGAGATGGCGGGAGCCGATCGATGGCTGGTCTTCGGCGGTTCCTGGGGCTCCACACTGGCGCTTGCCTATGCCGAGACCCATCCGGAGCGCGTGTCGGAACTCGTTCTTCGCGGCATCTACACACTGACGAAAGCCGAACTGGACTGGTACTACCAGTTCGGCGTGTCCGAGATGTTTCCCGAAAAGTGGGAACGCTTCGTCGCGCCCATCCCCGAGGCCGAGCGCGGCGACATGATGGCGGCCTACCGCAAGCGACTGACGGGCGACGATCGCGAGGCGAAGATCAAATGCGCCCTCGCCTGGAGCACGTGGGAAGGCCAGACCATCACCTTGCTGCCGGAACCCGAAACCAGCGATGTCTTTGCCGAGCCGGACTACGCGCTCGCCTTTGCGCGCATCGAGAACCACTATTTCGTCCATGCGGGCTGGCTGGAAGAAGGGCAATTGCTGCGCGATGCCGGCCGGCTTGCCGACATTCCCGGCGTCATCGTGCATGGCCGCTACGACATGCCGTGTCCGGCCAAATACGCCTGGCAATTGCACAAGGCCTGGCCGCGCGCCGAATTCCACCTGGTCGAAGGGGCCGGTCACGCCTTTTCGGAACCCGGCATCCTGAACCAGCTCATCCGGGCGACCGACCGGTTCGCGGGGAAATCATGAACGACGGAAACGAACATTCCATGCCCCGGCAGGTTACGCCCCATCCATCCGCGGCCATGCCGCGATGGCTGTTCTGGGCCATTGCCGGCAAGCTCGTGCTCGTCGTCGTGGTGGTGGCCGCGGTGCTCTGGTATGCCGGCATATTCGGATAACAAGAATGACAAAAGAACGCCTTTACCTCTTCGACACGACCCTTCGCGACGGCCAGCAGACGCCGGGCATCGACTTTTCGGTGCACGACAAGATCGCGATTTGCCAGATGCTCGACGAACTGGGCGTCGACTATGTCGAGGGCGGCTATCCCGGCGCGAATCCGACCGACACCGAGTTCTTCTCGAAAAAGCGCACGAAGCGGGCCGCGTTCGTAGGCTTCGGCATGACCAAGCGCGCCGGCGTGTCCGCCTCCAACGATCCGGGTCTTGCCGCCCTGCTGCAGGCGAAGTCGGACGCCACATGCTTCGTGGCCAAGGCCTGGGACTATCACGTTCGCGTCGCACTCGGCACGACCAACGAGGAGAATCTGGAATCGATCCGTGCCTCGGTGGAGGCTAGCATCGCCGCCGGGCAGGAGGCGCTGGTCGATTGCGAGCATTTCTTCGACGGCTACAAGGCCAATCCCGATTACGCGCTGGCCTGCGCGAAAACTGCCATCGAGGCCGGCGCGCGCTGGGTCGTGCTGTGCGACACCAATGGCGGCACGCAGCCTTCCGAAGTTGCCCGCGTGGTCGAGACGGTCATCGCCTCCGGCATTGCGGGCGACCGGCTCGGCATTCACGCCCATGACGATACCGGCCAGGCCGTCGCCAATTCGCTGGCCGCGGTAGAGGCCGGCGTTCGGCAGATACAGGGCACGCTGAACGGCATCGGCGAGCGCTGCGGCAATGCCAACCTGACCACGCTGATCCCCACGCTGGCGCTCAAGCCCACCTATGCCGACCGCTTCGACACAGGAGTATCGGCGGAGCAATTGCAGGCCATCACGCGGCTCTCGCACAAGTTTGACGAATTGCTGAACCGCGCGCCGGACGCGCAGGCGCCCTATGTCGGCACCTCGGCCTTCGCCACCAAGGCCGGCATTCATGCCTCGGCCATCTTGAAGGAGCCGCAGACCTACGAACATGTCGAGCCGGAGAAAGTCGGCAACCGCCGCCGCGTCATGGTCTCCGACCAGGGCGGCAAGTCGAATTTCGTCGCCGAACTGGCGCGGCGCGGCATCGGGGTCGAAAAAGACGATCCCCATCTCGACCGGCTGATCGCACTCGTCAAGGAACGCGAGGCCATTGGCTGGGCCTATGAGGCGGCCGACGCAAGCTTCGAATTGCTGGCGCGGCGCACGCTCGGCACGGTGCCCGAATATTTCAGGATCGATTCCTATCGCACCCAGGTCGAACGCCGCTTCAATGCCAGGGGGGAGATCGTGACCGTGTCGGAAGCCGTGGTGAAGATCATCGTCGACGGCGAACGGCTGATGTCGGTTGCAGAGGGGCACGGTCCGGTAAACGCGCTCGATCGCGCCATCCGCAAGGACCTCGGCAAGTATCAGGGACAGATCGAGGACATCGAGCTGACCGATTACAAGGTGCGTATCCTCAATGGCGGCACGGAAGCCGTGACACGCGTCCTGATCGAGTCCACCGATTCCACCGGCGAACGCTGGACGACGATCGGCGTCTCCGACAACATCATCGATGCCTCCTTTCAGGCACTGGTGGATTCGTTGACCTACAAGCTGATGAAGGGCGAGGTTCGCTGATGCCGCAAACTTCCTCCGGCTTGTCCGGCACGTCGCCGGCGGCTTCACCGCAAACCCGTGAGGGCGACGCGCGCGCCGGCTTCATCTACGCCTTTTCCGCCTATTTCCTGTGGGGCTTCCTGCCGATCTACATGAAGGCGGTTGCCCATATTTCCCCCGCCGAGGTCATCGCCCACCGTGTCGTGTGGTCGGTGCCGGTTGCCGGCGCGTTGCTGATCGCGCTGGGGCGCACCGCCGATATCCGCGCCGCGATCCGCTCGCCGCGCATGCTGGCCATGGCTGCGCTGACCGCCTGCGTCATCTCGGTCAACTGGGGCATCTATGTCTGGGCGATCGCGGTCGGCCGCACCGTCGAGACGGCGCTCGGCTATTACATCAACCCGCTGGTCTCGATCCTGCTCGGCGCATTGGTGCTGCGCGAGAAACTGGATCGCTTTCAGATCGCCGCCGTTGCACTTGCCGGCGTGGCGGTCGGGGTGCTGACCATCGGTTCCGGTGGCCTGCCATGGGTATCGCTGGTGCTTGCCTTTTCCTTCGCCACCTACGGTTTCCTGCGCAAGACGCTGCCAATCGGTCCCAACCAGGGTTTCTTCCTCGAAGTGGCAATCCTCAGCGCGCCTTCCTCCGTCTACATTGCCTGGCTCCTGGCCACGGGCGAGGGCAATTTCCTGCACACCGGCTGGTATGACACCGTGCTGTTGCTTGCCGCCGGCATCGCGACCGCTGTGCCACTCATTCTCTACGGCAACGGCGCCAAGCTCTTGCGCCTGTCGACCATCGGCATCATGCAGTACATCGCGCCGACCATCATCTTCCTGATCGCCATTTTCGTTTTCGGCGAGCCGTTCGGTCTTTACCGCGCCATCGCCTTCCTGCTGATCTGGATCGCGCTCGCGATTTATACGTGGCCGATGCTTTCGAAACGGCGCAAACAGGCCTGAGCTTCTCTATTGCGGCGATTTCACCGCGATATCGATCGACGAATACCATTCCGCGACATCGATGATGTCCTGATCGCTCAGCCCTACCGCCGAGGGTGACATCTTGGGGTCCTGGCGCTCGCCGGCCCTGAATGCCCACAGCTGACGCGCCAGATAGGAGCGATTCTGCCCGGCGAGATTGGGTGCGTCCGCTTCGAGCGCCAGCCCGTCCAGACCGTGGCACTGCTGACAGACTTCTTCCACGAGCTTGCGTCCGGCGGCCGGATCGGCATGAGCCTGGCTGGACAGCGCTTGAGCGGCCAGCGCACCAAGCGCCATCGCCAGAAAGGCCGCCGATACCGGTTTGCCCGTGGTCATGCGTTCCTCCGCGCCTGACTGCGTCGATTACATGCGCGCAATGTCGTCGCCGGCCATCGCCTCTTCCTTGAGACGCAAGGCCATCGCCTCGGCGGTGGCCACGACATTCGCGATGTCGTCTACCACGGCGGGCTGCACCAGCCGGCCGGTATGGATGAAGCCTTCGCCGCGCATGTGGTCGAGCAGCGTCAGCACCGGGTCCCAGAAGTTCTCGACATTGGCGAAGATGATCGGCTTCCTGTGCCGGCCGAGCTGCGCCCATGTCATGATCTCGACGATTTCCTCCAGCGTTCCGATGCCGCCCGGCAGCGCCACGAAGGCGTCGGAGCGTTCGAACATGAGGTGTTTGCGCTCGTGCATGTCCTCGGTGAGGATCACCTCACTGAGGATATTGAGCGAATCCTGCGAGGATTCCTTCGCTACCAGGAATTTCGGAATGATGCCGGTGACGTGCCCGCCTTCCGACAGCACGCCCTGCGCCACCGCGCCCATCACGCCCTTTGCGCCACCGCCATAGACAAGGCCGACACCGGCTTTGGCCATCGAACGGCCGAGGATCTGGCCGGCCTGGGTATAGGCTGGATCGCGCCCCGTCTGCGAACCGCAATAAACGCATATGGAACCAATTGCCGGCATGGACAGACCTTTCTGGAAGTGCTTGCCTTGGCGGGAAACAAGGCGAGTCGGAGGTTGGAGGGCAATTGCACCCTTCCTGTGTCCCGACGTCAAGTTCGGCGCACGCGGCGTTGTTTACCGTGCGCCAGCGTCACATGTTCATCTTTTCGCAATTGCGGTATAAAATCGCGGGAAAACAGGGGTGTTACGCCGTTCGCGGCGCGGCGTGACAGGGAACGGCTCGAAACGGGCCGGATTGAAAGGCGACATTACGCAATGATTTCCGACTTCATCAAGGCTAATCCGGGACTTGCCAGAGTGCTTGGCATCGTTCTCGTCATCGGCGCCGCGATCGGTTTCTATTTCATCGCCCAGGAATACCGCAAGGATTCCGGCGATCAGGTGGCGGCGCTGCCGCAGGCGGAGAAGTCCGACCGGGTCGCCGTCGGGGACCAGGCTTCGGGACAGCAGGCGGAAACCGCCCCGAAAGCCGACGCAGCGCCCGAACAGCAACAGCCCGCCGCCGGTCTCGTCGATCCGCGTTTCGATGTCCTTCGCGTCGAAAAGGACGGTTCGACCGTTATCGCCGGATCGGGCCCGGCCAATTCGACCATCGATGTGGTCTCGGGCGGTCAGGTAATTGCTTCCGCCAAGTCTGACGCATCGGGCGATTTCGCCATCGTCCTCGACAATCCGCTTGCCGCCGGCGATCACGAATTGTCCATTCGCGCGACAGGCGAGAATGGCGCTGCGATAACCTCCGCCGAAACGGGAATCGTCCATGTTCCCGAAAAGGGCGCGAACGACGAGGTCATCGCCATGGTGGCCAAGCAGGGCGAGGCCAGCCGCGTTCTCCAGTCGCCCGATACGGCAGGGACGGAAGCGAAAACGGCCGAGACGCAGGAAAGTCCGGCAGCAGGAACCGAATCCGCGCAGGCACCCGTGGTGAAGCCGGCAGAAGCCTCGCCCGAAACGGGTGGTGAGCAGGTCGCCAGCGCCCAGCCCGCGCCCGATGCGACCGCAGAGCAGCCGGCCGCCGAACAGCAATCGTCCGAACAGCCCGCCACCGTCGAGCCGGCGGTCGTTGCGCCCGTACTGGTCAAGGCTGTCGATGTCGATGGCGGCAAGATCTTCATTGCCGGCAGCGGCGAACCTGGCCGCAAGATCAATGTGTATGTCGACGGCAAGTTCCTCGGCGTGACCGAGGTCGGGCCGGAGGGTGGCTTCCTTCTGGAAACGACCGGCGACATCGCTGCCGGGTCGCATGAGATTCGTGCCGACATGCTTGCCGATGGCAGCGCCGAAGTTACCAACCGCGCCGTCGTGCCGCTGGTCCACCAGCCGCAGGAAGTGGCTGCGGCGCAAGAACCGGCGGGCGCGGGTGCGCAACAGAGCGACGCTTCCGAGCAGCAGGTGGCCTCCGAGGAGCAGCCTGTCTCGGATTCGGTCGAGCCCAAGACCGAAGAATCCACGGCCATGGCGGCCAGGGAAAACCAGC
>JAGRLL010000280.1:4449-7333 GCA_020441855.1 Nitratireductor sp. | reverse complement strand
CCCTGAAGGTAGTCGCCATTGTCGACCAGCATGGTGTTGGTCGCCTCGGCGCGGACCGATTCTATGATTTTGGCGGTGCGCGCCAGTCCCATCGTGTCGTTCGGCTTGTCGCCATAATAATCGTAAGGCAGCACCGCGACATGGATGTCTGTCGTTTCCATGATCCTCAGATGCGCCTGACCCGCGGCCGCGTGGGCCGAGAAGGGATGCAGCATGACGAGCGCGGAACCGGCGGCAACGCCACCTAGAAAGCCGCGCCGCGTGATTTCGGCATGACTGAAGATCGTGGGTCGGGAATCATTGCGCAGACGAAACATGACGGCCTCCTGCCGGTTGGGTCCAATCGAACGTAACTGCCATATCGCATCACTCGGCGGTTTGCCGGGAAGGATACCTGCCCCCTGTCGTAAGACGCACTAGGCTAACGCAATGACAGCACCATGAACCCCGCCAGGGCGCGGCAGGTGCTTGGCGCCATGCGTACTATCCTCAGCCGGCGCAAACAGTCGTCGCGCCGGCCCGCTTGATCTCGAACCCGGCCCGATCAGTAGTCGACGGGCTCTTTAACCTGGCCTTCCGAACGCTGCGGAGGTGCCGCGCGCAAGCGCAATGCCCGCTCGTTACAGACCCTGACGGGCGTACGGTAGCCTTGCGAGAAGCGCCATTGCACGTTGAAGAGCGGAAAATCCCTGACTTCGGCCAGCCTGCTGCGTTCAGGGCTGCGCAGAAATGGTTCCCGGCTGACCCCGCCATTCGTGCCGACGCGCACGATGTCGCAAGGCTGGTTGACGACGGCGCATCGGCCGGACCGCCCGCAAACATCGACGCGTCCGCGCAACAGGACGACATCCGTCACGCCCCCTTCGCGCACATAGACATCGAAGATGGTGCCGCGCACGCCAATGGTCGACAATGGCGTGCGCATGTTGAACGCGCCCTTCCTCGAATTGCCGCTGATGAAGCGGAAAGCTCCCTTCGTCACCTTGATCCCGGCACGTGAAAACGAATTGCCCGACACGACGAAGTCGTCGAGCGAAACCTGCGAATTTTCGCCAACCAGCACCTTTGCGCCGTCGCTGAGTTCGATTTCGCCATAGGAATTGGCGCCGGCCGATATCGATTCCGAGCGATAGACCGGGTCCTGGCGCGCCAGTTGACGGTTTCCCGAAGATCCGGTGACGCTGTTTTGCACACGCTGCGTAACGCCGACGCTCTGCGCTGCCAGACTGGCCCCGGGGATGGCGAATGCAACAAGCAAGGCTGCGGCCCCAACACGCATGCCGATACGCATGTCGGCAAGACACAAACTACCAAACATTTTCGAAATTACCTCTTGAAATGCATTCCAGCCCCACACCTGGATCATTCGGTCGGCTCGAAAATTTGTAAAGCCTGCCGCCTCATTTTTGTGTGTGTTTGCCCGATTGATACCCGATTTACGTCATTCGGCCGCCCGGTTTGGCCCGGAAGACAACCGTGACCTTCAACGGAGCACGCCATGAACCCGGCGATCATCATCATGACCATACTTGGTTGCGGCCAGAACGAGGCAGCCTGCGAATACATTCGCACGGCTGAGGCGACCTTCGCGAACGAGACCGCCTGCTGGAGCCGGACCGAAACGGAAATCCTCAAATCCGGCTCGTCCGGTTATCCGACGGTGATCGCCGTCTGCGAGCCGCCGCCGCAGATGGAAGCGGGGCTGCCGGTGGCCAGGGCAGACGAAACGCCGCCCGCCGGCGAGCCGAAAGTCGTCTATGCGCGGGAGGCCACGCCTCAAAAACCGAACCCGGTGCGCTGGGCCGTCGTCAAGACAGGCCAGGCTCTGGGTGGCATGAAGATCGCCATCGTAAAAACCTGGCGCAAGATCACCCACAAGAACCGCGAGAACGAACAACCGGTTCTGCTCGGGCGTTACGTCGAAATGGACAGCTAGCCGAGTTGCCGGGTGGCGGTGAACCGGTCTAGTTGCTCTTCTCGATCTTGATCTCGTTTCCGCCGGGAAGTTTCACGGAGAAGCTTTCCTTGTTCCGCTCATTGTAGATGTACATCCCGCCGGCTCCGATAACGAGCGCGGCAACGACGAGCAGGACGGTCTTGAGTGACGAGCGTGTGTTTCCAGATTGCATGCGATGCCTCATTCCTGAAATTGCAGATGCCCTGAAACCGCAGATTTTTGTGTCCCACAATGCGCAAGGACGCATTCGGTTCCGCAATTTCAAAAGGTGCCGGGCTCTTTCTTTGGGGTGCGGGGGTCAGGTTCCCGTGCCGCCGACCGTCACGGCGTTCATCCTCAGCGTCGGCTGGCCGACACCGACCGGCACGCCCTGGCCGTTCTTGCCGCACATGCCCACACCGCGGTCGAGCTCCATGTCGTTGCCGATCATGGAGATGCGCTTCATCGCTTCCGGCCCGTTGCCGATCAGGTTTGCGCCCTTGATCGGTTCGGCCTTCTTGCCGTCGCGGATGCGATAGGCTTCCGTGCAATTGAACACGAACTTGCCCGAGGTGATGTCGACCTGGCCGCCGCCGAAGGACACGGCATAGATGCCGTCCTTGACCGAGGCCAGGATCTCCTCCGGCTGCATGCCGCCCGCCAGCATGTAGGTGTTGGTCATGCGCGGCATCGGTTCGTGCGCATAGGATTGCCGCCGCCCGTTGCCGGTCGGCTTCATGCCCATCAAGCGCGCGTTCTGGCGGTCCTGCATGTAGCCGACAAGCCTGCCGTCCTCGATCAGCACGTTGTAGCCAGATGGCGTGCCCTCGTCGTCGATGGTGAGCGAGCCGCGCCGTTCCGGGAGCGTGCCGTCGTCGACGACGGTTACGCCTTTAGCCGCCACCTGCTCGCCCATCAGACCGGCGAAGGCCGAGGTCTTCTTGCGGT
>JAGRLL010000280.1:0-4333 GCA_020441855.1 Nitratireductor sp. | reverse complement strand
AGATTGACCAGCGCCTGGCGCAGCGCCTCGTCGACGGCATGCTGCCAGTTCTCCTGCGTGATGAATTCGCCGAAGCCCTTGCGCCCGCCCATGCCGTAAGAGCCCGTTTCCTGCCGGTCGCCTTCGCCGACCACAAGCGAAACGCTGATGCGCACCAGTGGCCGGATATCGCGCGCGAGTCGGCCGTCGGCGCGCAGGATTTCGACCATCTGCCAGTTGGCGCCGAGCGAGGCGGAAACCTGGCGCACGCGATTGTCCCTTCCGCGCGCATAGGCATCGATTTTTTCGAGCAGCTTCACCTTGTCTTCGAAGGACGGCGCTCCGATCGGGTTTTCGTCGCCGTAGAGTTTGACATTGGTGCCCTGCGGTGCGGCGGCATAGGTGCCGCCATGGCCGTCGCGCACGGCCGAAACCGCGTCGGCGGCGCGTTTGAGTGCCGCGAGCGAAAGTTCGCCGGAATGGGCATAGGCGGAAAGATCGCCGGCCACCGCGCGCAGGCCGAATCCCTGCTCTGTCGAGAAATTGCCGGCCTTCAATCGGCCGTTGTCGAAGACCAGCCCCTCCGACTGGACGTATTCCGCAAACAATTCGCCGTCCTCGCAGCCGGCGAGCGCCTCGCCAATCGTCCTTTCCAGCACCTCTTTGGGGGCGTCGAACTGGTCGAGGAGGCTGGTCTCAAGGGTCATGGCGCGTTTCCGTTTTCCTGTCGTTGGGTATTTGCCTTAATCTAAGGCCTTTCGCGGCAATTGCGAGCCGATGATTGCATGTCGGTGTCTGCGCGCCTGGCGCGGTCAAGTCTCACCGGCCGTCGTGCGATGGCCTGAAACCGCCGATCCGGCCTTCGAATCGAGCGCGATCATCGGCACGATTGCGGCGAACGAAAAGGCGGAGACGGCAAGGAAGGCGAACTGGAAGTCGACGAGTCCCGGTCCGCTGGCGTGAAACACCATGCTCGCTTCCACCATCATGCCGGCAAGCGCGACGCCCATGGCCAGCGATATCTGCTGAAACACGGCGGTCAACGCAGTCGCGGCGCCGGCCTGTTCGCTCTCGACATCGGCGAAGGCGAGCGCGTTGAAGCCGGTGAACATCAGCGAGCGGACAACGCCCGACATGAACAGGACGGCATAGATGACCGAGAACGGTACCGCCGGCGAAAACGCGCTCATCGCGGTGAGAAACAGCGCCGAAATGGCGATGGTCGCGACCAGCACATGCTTGAAGCCGAACCGCTCGTAGGTACGCGCGGTCGTGAATTTCGCCGTTATGGCGCCGACCGCACCGACGAAGGTGACGAGGCCGGAATGGAATGCCGTCAGCCCGAAACCGATCTGCAGCATCAGCGGCAACAGGAACGGCGTCGCCCCGATGCCAAGTCGCACAAGGAACCCCGATACGATGGTGGCCCGGAACGAGCGGACGGAAAAGAGCCTGAGATCGAGCACCGGTTTTTCGGTTCGCCGGGCATGGCGGTAATAAAGCAGGGCCGATATCAGACCGGTCAGTGTCGCCGCCACGCCGACCGGTTTGGGCAGCGCCGGCAGGCTGATGACCGACAGGCCGAAGACGATGCCCGCCGCCGCCAGACCCGAGAGGAGCAGACCTGTCACATCGAGCTTTCCGTTGGGCCTGCCTGGAAGTTCGGGCAGAAACCGCGCCGACAGCGCGATGCCCGCCAGCCCGATCGGCAGGTTGACGAGAAAGATCCAGTGCCAGCTCACGAAGGTGGTGAGAAATCCGCCGACAACGGGGCCGACCATCGGCCCCATCAGCGCGGGGACCGACAGCCACGCCATGGCGGAGACGAGATCGCGCCGCTCGGTCGCACGCACCAGCACGAGCCTCGCGACCGGCGTCATCATCGATCCGCCCATACCCTGAATGAACCGTGCGCCGACAAAGGCGGCAAGCGAATCGGCTGCCGCGCACAGGAGCGATCCGACGGTGAAGATGGCGATGGCGATCATGAAGACCCGCCGCGCGCCAAACCGGTCGGCGGTCCAGCCGCTCGCCGGAATGAAGATGGCGAGCGCCACCAGATAGGTGGTGAAGGCGAGCTTCAGCGCGATCGGGCTGGTGCCGATATCGGCGGCGATTGCCGGCAGCGACGTCGCGATCACCGTGGAGTCCATCATCTCCATGAAGAGCGCGACCGCCAGGATGAGCGGGACGATACGGGGCAAGGCGATTTCGGTGAAACGCTGGTGGCCTGAATGTCGAGGCTTATCCGGCATGGCGGCGGCAATTGCAACCGGCGAGCAGCGGCCCGCCTGCGGTCCGGGTGGTCTTCACGGCAAATACCGGGAAAACGGCTGTCCGGATCAGGGAATCTTCGCGTAGCCCTCGGCGAAGCCGCTGAGGTCTACGGGAATGCCGATGCCTTCTTCTGGCGTCTGGAAGACGATGAAGGTGGCGATCTTGCCGGATTTCAGCGTGCCGACCAGTTTCTCGTCGAGGATGACTTCGGCGTAACAGCCGTCCTGGAAGCAGCGCACGAAATAGGCCCGTCCGATATCCTGGCCGTCGATATTGAGGCCGAGGCCGTTGGGCAGCAAGACGCCGAGCGGTGCGAGCACGCGAAGGATTTCCGACTTGCGGTCGGCAGTCCTGAGCACGACGACCGAAAGGCCGACTTCCGGCCTGTCTTCGGCGACGACGTTCTGCATCAGCGCGCATTGTTCCGACGAGGCGCCGGGCGGCGTGTCGCACACCATGTTCCACGCGCCGTGCGAGGCGACGATCTTTCCCTGCGCGAGCGCCTTTTGCGCGGGCAATGCAACCGGCATGGCGAAGAGCAGGCCCGCCAAGGCCGCCGTTCCGGCAAGCCGGACCGCGCACGCATGAATGCGCACGTGCTTGAAAAGGACAGGCAAGGGTAGCGGTTTGCGCATCGATTTATCCGAATCAGCCTGTGTTAGTGCTAATGCTGCCGGCTGCGGGGTGCAATTGCAAAGCGGCCGGGCTCAACAGTTGAGGCGACCAATAGCGTAAATCCGGGCCATTTTGCGGCTGCCCGGTGACTCGCTGCCCTCACTGCTGTATGGAGCCGTCGCGCTCCCGCGCAAAAATGCCGCACAAATGCGCACGGGCTGGCCGTTGCGGGGGCGAAGCGGTTATGGTTTGACATAGATCATTGCAGGTGGATTCTGCTGTCCGCCGACAGAGGAGAACGACGGTGAAGAAATTCACGGCATTTGCATCTTTTGCGGGTTTTCTGGTGGCGCTGGCCGGTTCGGCAGCCGCTGATCAGCCGCGGCCATGGGAAATCTGGCATCAGGCGCCGGCGAGCGACATCATGAATCGGATCGAATGGTTCGATGCCTATACGCTCTGGTTCATCATCCCCATCACGGTGCTGGTGATGGTCCTGCTGCTCTATGTGATGGTGCGGTTCAACCGCCGCGCCAATCCGGTGGCTTCGAAGACCAGCCACAACAGCGCCATCGAGGTGATCTGGACCATCGTTCCGATCATCGTTCTCGTTTTCATCGCCTTCCCCTCCTTCAATCTTCTCCAGCGCCAGCTCGCGCCCGAAGAAGAGCCGGCGCTGACCGTCAAGGCCACTGGCTATCAGTGGTACTGGGGTTACGAATATCAGGACGACAGCGGCATCTCGTTCGATTCGCTGATGCTTCAGGAAGACGAGCGCGCTGACGCCGGCAAGGAAGACAAGGCCGCCTATCCGCGCCTGCTCGCCGTCAACAACGAGCTGGTCGTGCCCGTCGACACCATGGTCCGCGTGCTGGTCAACGGCGCCGACGTGATCCATTCCTTCGCGATGCCGGCCTTTGGTCTCAAGATCGATGCCATACCGGGCCGCATCAACGAAACCTGGTTCAAGGCAGAGCGTGAAGGCATGTATTACGGCCAGTGTTCGGAATTGTGCGGCCGCGACCATGCTTTCATGCCCATTGCCGTGCGCGTTGTCTCGATGGACCAGTACAACGCCTGGAAGGCGCAGGCCGCTTCCGATCTGGAAGGCGCCAACAAGATGCTGATGGCTGAGGTCGAGCGCGAGCGCGGCATCCGCGTCGCCGGCAACTGAACCAAGCGCGCAAGCAAGGGATTCTAAGGAGACTGGAAATGGCAGCTTCAGCGGCCCACGAGGCCCACGATCACAAGCCCCCGTTCTTCCGTCGTTGGTTCTTGTCGACCAACCACAAGGACATCGGCACGCTCTATCTCATCTTCGCGATTGCGATGGGCATTCTGGGCGGCTTCCTGTCCGTCATGATGCGCATGGAATTGCAGGAACCGGGGATGCAGATTTTCACCAATCCCCACACCTTCAACGTGTTCACCACGGCGCATGGCCTCATCATGATCTTCTTCA
>JAGRLL010000279.1 GCA_020441855.1 Nitratireductor sp. | reverse complement strand
GTGATCATGATGGTCTACACCGCGCCCAAGCTCTCGCTGATCGTGCTCGGCGCCATCCCGCTCATCGTGCTGCCGATCGTCGCCTTCGGCCGCGCCGTGCGCCGCCGCTCGCGCGACGCCCAGGACACACTGGCCGATGCCACTGCCTTTGCCTCCGAAGCCATCGGCGCTGTGCGTATCCTTCAGGCATTCGCCAATGAAAACCTGATCGAGAACCGTTTCTCGCAAGCCGTCGAACGCGCCTTCGGCGCGGCGCGCATCGCCGTGCGCACGCGCGCGGTGCTCACCTTCGTCGCGATGTTCCTCATCGCCGCCAGTGTCGTCGCGGTGCTGTGGTACGGCGCGCACGGGGTTTTGAACGGTCAGATGAGCGAAGGCACGCTCGGCCAGTTCCTGCTTTACGCGGTGTTCGCCGCCGGTTCGCTCGGCGCGTTGTCGGAAGTCTGGGGCGAACTCTCGCTTGCCGCGGGCGCCGCCGAGCGCCTGACCGAATTGTTGTCCGAGGAACCGACGATCCGTGCGCCGGCCAATCCCGAAAAGCTGGCCGCGCCGGTCAAGGGCGCGGTTTCCTTCAAGGGCGTGGAATTTGCCTACCCTACCCGCAGCGACCGGCCGGCGCTCAGCGATGTCGACATCGAGATCGCATCGGGAGAGACGGTGGCCGTCGTAGGCTCTTCAGGCGCGGGCAAGAGCACCTTGTTCTCGCTGATCCTGCGTTTCTACGACCCCGATGCCGGAACCATCTCCATCGACGGCACCGATATTCGCGCGCTCGATCCGCGCGAGTTGCGCGGCCACATGGCGCTCGTGCCGCAGGACACGGTCATCTTTGCTTCCTCTGCCCTGGACAACATCCTGTTCGGCCGCCCCGAAGCAAGCCGCGAAGAGGTAATCGCCGCCGCGCGCGCCGCCCATGCCGAGGACTTCATCGAAGCGCTGCCGCAAGGCTACGACACCATGCTGGGCGAGCGCGGCGTGATGCTTTCGGGCGGCCAGCGCCAGCGCATCGCCATCGCGAGGGCCATCTTGAAGGACGCGCCGATCCTGCTGCTCGACGAGGCAACAAGCGCCCTCGACGCCGAAAGCGAACGCTATGTGCAGGACGCGCTGGCCGGCCTGATGCAGGACCGCACCACGCTGGTCATCGCCCACCGCCTCGCGACCGTACTCAAGGCCGACCGCATCCTGGTGATGGAGGCCGGCCGTATCGTTGAAGAAGGCACCCACGCCGCTCTGGTCAAGAAGAACGGCATCTATGCCCGTCTGGCCAAGCTGCAATTCGACACCGGCGCCGTCGCCTTCAAGGCCGCCGAATAGATTACCCCGCAGCCCTTCCCGCGGCCCTTCCCGAGAAAATGCAGCCGCCGAGGAAGGTGCCCTCCAGCGCATTGTAGCCGTGATAGCCGCCGCCACCGAAACCGGCGACCTCCCCTGCCGCGTAAAGCCCTGAAAGGGGCTCGCCACCTGCCTTCAACACCTGCGAATTGAGATCGGTCTCGATACCCCCCAGCGTCTTGCGTGTCAGGAAGTTGAGCTTGACCGCGATCAGCGGTCCGTTCGACGCATCGAGTATCTTGTGCGGCTTGGCGGTACGGATCAGCTTGTCGCCGAGATAATTGCGCGCGCCGCGGATCGCGGTGACCTGCGCATCCTTGGTGAACGGATTGTCGATCTCGCGGTCCCGAGCCTCGACCTGCATGCGCAGGTAATCGGCATCGAGGAAGGGTTCGTCGGTCTTCGCGTTCATGCCGGCGACAAGCGCCTCGAAATCGTTCGCGACGACAAAATCCGCGCCCTTTTCCTTGAACGCCTCGACGGGCGGCGGCGCGCCCGCCCCGCGTCGACTCTTCAGAACCGCACGCCAGCTCTTCGAGGTGAAGTCCGGGTTCTGTTCGGAGCCTGAAAGCGCAAATTCCTTCTTGATGATCTTTTGCGTCAGGATGAACCACGACCAGTCGTGCCCGGTCGCAAGGATGTGCTTGAGCGTCGCCAGCGTATCGAAGCCGGGCATGCACGGCGGCGGCAGGCGATTGCCCACCGCGTCGAACCACAACGAGGACGGACCGGGCAGGATGCGGATGCCATGACCGGGCCAGATCGGGTCCCAGTTGCGCACGCCTTCCGTGTAATGCCACATCCTGTCCTCGTTGATCAGCGAGGCGCCCGCCGTACGCGAGATCTCCAGCATGCGGCCGTCGACATGATGCGGCACGCCGGCCACCATGAATTTCGGCGCCGGGCCAAGCCGCGCGGCCGGCCATTTCTTGCGCACGAGGTCGAAATCGCCGCCGATGCCGCCCGAGGTAACGATTACCGCCCCGGCCCTCATCTCGAAATCGCCGACGATCTCGCGCGAGCTCTGCTGTCCGCGTTCGACGGTCGACGGCGCCAGAATTTCGCCCGTCACACCGGTGACCGCACCGTTCTGCGTCGTCAATTTCGAAACGCGATGGCGGAAGCGAAGGTCGATCAGGCCCTTCCTTGCCGCCTCCTCCACCCGCTTGACGAAGGGCTCGATAATGCCGGGTCCCGTGCCCCAGGTGATGTGGAAGCGCGGCACCGAATTGCCGTGACCGGTGGCGAGCATGCCGCCACGTTCGGCCCAGCCGACAACCGGAAACCAGCGCAGGCCGATGGCGTGCAGCCATGGCCGCATCTCACCGGCGGAAAAATCGACATAGGCTTCCGCCCATTTGCGCGGCCAGTAATCCTCCTCGCGGTCGAAACCGGCCGAGCCGAGCCAGTCCTGCAGCGCCAGCTCGCGATTGTCGCGGATCTTCAGCCGACGCTGCTCGGGCGTGTCGACCATGAACAACCCGCCCAGCGACCAGAACGCCTGACCGCCAAGCGAATTCTCCCCCTCCTGATCGAGCAGAATGGTTTTCTTGCCCCGGTCGGCCAGTTCGCAAGCCGCAACCAGCCCGGCCAACCCGCCACCCACGACGATGACGTCGGCCTCTGCAACAGAGTTCCCCGCCATGCTTCCTCCCCTGGAAATTCGACGGCCTAGCGCTCCGTCAGCTTGAGTTCGATGCGACGGTTCTTGGCGCGTGCTTCCTCGCTCTCGCCTTCCTCGATCGGCTGGAACTCGCCGAAGCCGGCAGCAACCAGCCGCGTCGGCGCGACGCCCTGGGAAATGAAGTACTTCACGACCGCCAGCGCGCGGCCCTGACTCAGTTCCCAATTGTCCTTGAACTGCCCGGTGCCCGACAGCGGCACATCGTCGGTGTGACCGTCGACGCGCAGCACCCACTGGATCTCGTCTGGGATCTCCCTGGCCAGTTGCAGCAGCGCCTGCGCGACCTTCAGCATTTCCTCGCGGCCGTTCTCGTTGAGCACCGCCGAACCCGACGAGAAAAGCACTTCCGACTGGAAGACGAAACGGTCGCCGACGATACGGATGTCCGGCCGGTCGGACAGGATTTCACGCAGCCGCCCGAAGAAGTCCGAACGGTAGCGGTTGAGTTCCTGCACACGCTGCGCCAGCGCCACGTTGAGCCGTCTGCCAAGGTCGGCGATCTTGGTCTGGCTCTCCCGGTCGCGGCTTTCCGATGCTTCCAGTGCATCTTCCAGTGCGGCGATCTGGCGGCGCAGCGCCGAGATTTGCTGGTTCAGCAATTCCACCTGCGAAAGCGCGCGCTGCGAGATCTGCTTTTCCGAGTCGAGCTGGCCTGTCAGCGCGCCGATCCTCGCCTCCTGCTCGGCATTGGCGCCGCTGCCCGAGTTGAGCAATTCCTCCAGCCGGGAACGCTCGCGCTCCGATTCGCTGAGAGAAACCTGCAGGGAAGCAAGGTTGTCCTCGACATCCTGCCGGTTGGTTCGCTCCAGCGCCAGCAGATTGGTCAGTTCGTTGATCTGGTCGTTGAGCCGGTTCAGCACGGCATCCTTGCCGGTGATCTCCTGGCTGAGCAGGAATTGCGCCAGCACGAAGACCGACAGCAGGAACATGATCGCAAGCAGCAGCGTCGACAGCGCATCGACGAAACCGGGCCAGTAATCGACCCGTTCGCGCAATCGCCTGGTTCTGCCGAGTGCCATGGCGGCCAGTCCTTCCCGGTACGTCCTTCCCGATACGCCCTTTCGGGTCGCTTGTGCTCGTCAGCCCTTCGACGCGCGGTCGAAGAAATGGTTCACACGCTTGAGCAGTTCCGCCATCTGTTTTTGCTGTTCTTCCTGTCGGGCAAGCTGCTCGCGCATGATCTGCTGGTCGTTGCGCAGATGCTGGACGAGGCCCTGCACGCCTTCGGCGAGCGACGCCATTGCCGCGGTCGCGCGCTGGCCACTGCCTCCGTCGCTGCGCTGCATGCTTGCGGTCAGCTGTTCCAGATGGGCGCGGATCTTGTCCGCCGTGTCGCCGCTCGCGCCGCTGGCCGTTGCAATCTCTGCGCCCATATCGGTTACCGAGGACAGCCAGTTCTCGAGTTCGGTATAGAAACGGTTCTGCGCACGGCCTGCCTGAAGATCGAGAAAACCGAGCACCAGCGAACCGGAGAGGCCGAACAGCGAGGACGAAAACGCGGTGCCCATGCCGTCGAGCGGCGAGCGCAGTCCGCTTTTCAGCGCATCGAGCACGTCATTGGCGTCGCCGGATCGCGGATCGAGCGACTGGATCGTGTCGCCGATCGACCCGATCGTCTGCAGCAATCCCCAGAAGGTGCCGAGCAGGCCGAGAAAGACCAGCAGGCCGATGAGGTAGCGCGACAATTCGCGCGATTCGTCGAGCCTGGTCGCGATCGAATCCAGAATGGAGCGCATCGAGCCAGTCGTCAGCGACATATCGCGTCCCGACTGGCCGATCATGCCCTTCATCGGGGCGAGCAGCACCGGTTCGCGCCCCGTGTCGAGATCGGCATTGCCTTCACGGAAAGAATTGACCCACGAAACCTCCGGCATCAGCCGGATGACCTGGATCAGCGCCAGCAGGATGCCGACGGCGAGCACGAAGATGATCAGACCGTTGAGACCCGGATTGGTCACGAAGGCCGCCGAAATCTGGCGGTAGAGGATGGCCGCAACGAAGCCGACGATGATCAGGAAGATCACCATCGACAGGAGAAAGACCTGCGGGCTGGACAGTCTGTGCGTGTCGTACGACTTGGCCAAGGACACCCTCCCGTGGGTTTGTCTGCAGCCGGAAATCATCCTGTTCGCCGGCACGGCGAAACCGGAATGACAAATCCGATCTTCATGAAATTATACATGCCGCCGCGTGATTGGAACCGCAATTCTTGCGCCATGTCACGCGAATGCAATCGCGAAACGCGATTGCGCCGGAATTACCGAAGATTCAGCCTGCCTTGGCCAGGATGTCGAGAAGCGCGCGATGCACCGCTTCGTTGCCGGCACAGATCTGGCCGCTTTCCAGCATCGAGGCTCCCCCGGAGAAGTCGGACACATAGCCGCCCGCTTCCCTTATCATCAGGACGCCCGCCGCGATGTCCCAGGCCGAAAGGCCCTGCTCCCAGAAGCCGTCGAGCCGGCCGGCCGCGACATAGGCGAGGTCGAGCGCCGCCGCTCCCATGCGCCTGACGCCGGAGACCTCCAGCATCACCCGGCGTTGCTGCTCGAGAAACTTGCCGTGTTCGCGCTTGCCCAGATGCGGAATGCCCGTGCCGACGACGCAGGTGGCAAGTTCGCGCCTGCCGGCGACGCGCAGGCGCCGATCGTTGAAGAACGCACCCTGACCGCGCTCGGCCACGTACAACTCGTCCATCGCCGGGTTGTAGATGACGCCGGCGACGATCTGGCCCTCGCGTTCGAGTGCGATGGAGATGGCGAAGACCGGGATGCCGTGCAGGAAATTGGTCGTGCCGTCGAGCGGATCGACGATCCAGCGGTGCTGCTTGTCGCGGCCTTCGATCGTGCCGCTTTCTTCCATCAACAGGCCGTAATCGGGGCGCGCCTTCTGCAATTCGGTCCGGATCACGTCCTCGGCGCGGCGATCGGCCGAAGAGACGAAATCGCCCGGCCCCTTGACCGAGACCTGCAGGTTCTGAACTTCGCCGAAATCGCGCGCCAGTCCGCGACCCGCCTTGGTGGCGGCATTGACCATGACATTGAGGAGTGCGGAACGCGCCATGAAACTTGCCCGGCGTCAGTCGGCGCGACGCAGATAGGTGTTTTCGTTGGTGTCGACGACGATGCGCTCACCCGATTCGATAAAGGGCGGGACCATGACCCGCACGCCGTTCTCCAGAACCGCGGGTTTGTAGGACGAGGCCGCCGTCTGGCCCTTCACCACCGGATCGGCCTCCGCGATCGTCAGCGTCACCTGGTCGGGAAGCGCGACACCGATCGGCCTTTCCTCATGCAATTCGACGGTCACGGTCATGCCGTCCTGAAGGAAGGCAGCGCGCTCGCCGACAAAATCCTTGTCGATCTGCAATTGCTCGTAGGTTTCAAGGTCCATGAAAACGAGCGATTCGCCTTCTTCGTACAGGAACTGGAAGTCTTTCTGCTCCAGGCGCACCTTCTCGACCGTATCGGCGGAACGAAACCGCTCGTTGAGCTTGCGCCCGTCGATGAGGTTTTTCAGCTCGACCTGCGCGAATGCGCCGCCCTTGCCCGGTTTCACGTGCTGGGTCTTGACCGCCACCCAGATGGTGCCCTGATGCTCGATCACATTGCCGGGCTTGATTTCGTTGCCGTTGATCTTCATGGACTTCGTTCTTTTTCGAGGAACCTGTTCGAAGGCGGACTGCAGGGCCGCCGGCCCGGACGCGCACGACGCGTCACGCGGGCGCGTCTCTTGACCATACTTCCGTTCGCGAGACAAGCCCGGACATCAAGGGAAGATGTCGCGCGGATTGGCGGGGCAGGGTTGGTGGATACGCGGGAACGCGCCGCAAGACCCATCCTCAACGGTCAGCTTGAAGGCCAGTCCCTCACGGCATCCAGCGCCTTTTTCCTGTCCGCCTGGTCGAGCTTGGCAATGAATTCGTCGAGCCAGTCGTCATGCAGCCCCTGACGCCGCGACAGGATGTACCACTTCGCCGCTTCCACGCCATCCGCCTTCGTGCCGACACCCAGCGCCAGCATCTTGGCAAGGCGGTTCTGCGCGATGGCATTGCCGCTGCGCGCGGCGAGCGAAAGCCAGCCGAAGGCAGCCTTTTCGTCCTGCACGCCACCCCGTCCATTGGCGAGCCAGATACCGAGTTCGATTTGCGCGGCACGCAAGCCGGCGCGCGCCGCCTTCATCATGAAGGCCCGCGCCTGCACCTCGTCGCGTTCGACGCCGACGCCCTCGCCATAGGCTTGCGCCAGCGCGTAGCTGGCATCGGGAACGCCAGCATTGGCCGCCTTGCGGAACAAGGGCAATGCGTCCTGGAAACCGGCCAGGCCGGGTTTTTCCTCCAGCATCATCTGCCCGAGATTGAACTGCGCCGCAGCAATTCCGGCATCCGCGGCCTTCTCCATGAACACGCGGGCCTCTTGCGGATTCTTCTCGATATCGCGCCCGGTGAGCAGCTTCATCGCATAGGCGAATTGCGCCTGTGCATCGCCCGAGCGCGCTGCGATGCCATACCAGGCCGCCGCTTCCTTGCCGTCGCGCGGAATGCCCAGGCCCTTGTCGTAGATTTCCGCGATCAACGTCTGGGACGCCGCGTCCCCTGCGCTGGCGCGCTTCAGCGCCAGATCGAACGCGGTCAGATATTCTCCACGCTGAAATGCGCCGTAGGCCGGGTCGGCGCGCGGATCGAAAACCGCGATTGCCGGCAGGCTCGGCCCGCGGGACTGGTTGGTCGTCTCAGGCGCAGCCTCGGATTTGCCTTCGCCCGACGGCTTTTCTTGCGCCCCGGCGAAGGAGGCAGTCGCCAGCAGGACAATGCCGGCCAGGCCGGCGACACGGATCGATCGCCATTGTGTCATGGCGCCTGCCTTCTCAAGCTTCCAGCGGCGGAAGCGTGTTCTCGTCGATGAGACGGTTGGCCTCCCGCACGGCCGCCTGCGGCCCGTCGGTGCAGGCGAATACCGCTAGGCCAAGCGCCACGAATTCCGCGCCACTGGCCACGCATTCCACCACGCTGG
>JAGRLL010000278.1 GCA_020441855.1 Nitratireductor sp. | reverse complement strand
AACAGTTCGCGCAGCGGCTCGACCAATTGCATGTTCATGCGCTCGGGCAGGCCGCCGACATTGTGATGGCTCTTGATCGTGACCGAGGGACCGCCGGAAAACGAAACGCTCTCGATCACGTCGGGATANNGGATAGAGCGTGCCCTGGGCCAGAAAATCGGCGCCACCAATCTTTTTGGCTTCCGCCTCGAAGACATCGATGAACAGCCGGCCGATGGTCTTGCGCTTGGTCTCGGGATCGGCCTCGCCCTCCAGCGCGGAGATGAAGGTCTCGGAAGCGTCCACATGGTCGAGCCGGATGTTGTAATGGCCGCGAAACATCTCGACGACCTGCGCGGCCTCGTCCTTTCGCATCAGGCCGTGATCGACGAGGATGCAGGTGAGCTGATCGCCGATCGCCTCGTGGATCAGCACGGCGGCGACGGAGGAATCGACGCCACCCGACAGGCCGCAGATCACCTTGCCGTCGCCAACCTGTTCGCGGATGGCGGCTATCGCTTGCTCGCGATAGGCGGCCATGGTCCAGTCGCGGGAGACGCCGGCGATGCGAACGAAATTCTCGTAGAGCTTCTTGCCGCGCGGCGTGTGATGCACTTCGGGGTGGAACTGCACGGCATAGAAATGGCGTGCGGTGTCGGCGGTAATTGCGAAGGGGGCGTTCGGCGAGGTGCCGTAGACCTGAAAGCCCGGCGCGATCTCGCTGACATGATCGCCATGACTCATCCAGACCTGCTCGCGCTCGGTCTCGAACCAGCCTTTGAGCAGATCGAGCCTGCCGTTTTGCGGCGTGACATAGGCGCGGCCGAATTCCGCCGTGCCGTGGCCGCGCTCCACCTTGCCGCCCAGCATGTGCATCATCGCCTGCTGGCCGTAGCAGATGCCGAGCACCGGGACGCCGAGTTCGAATATGGCGACAGGAGGAAGCGGCGCACCTTGCGCGAACACCGACGCCGGCCCGCCGGACAGGATTACCGCCTTCGGCCGGAATTCCGCCAGAAAGGCGTCATCGACGTTCTGGAAGGGATGGATCTCGCAATAGACATTGAGTTCGCGCAGCCGCCGCGCGATGAGCTGGGTGACCTGCGAGCCGAAGTCGATGATGAGGATGGGGTCGGGATGGGTCGTCATGACGAGGCTTTAGTGAAATGCGCGGGTTGCTGCAACGGGTTAGTCACCGGTTTTACCCCGATTCCCGCCCGATGCGGCATCGTTGAGCGCAACGAGCGCGTCTTGCAACGCTTTAAAGCGGTCCGGGCCGAGCAGTTGCGCGTAACGCTCCTCGATACGCCGCTTGATGGCGTCAGCGTCTCGCAAGGCGGCCAGCCCCTTGTCCGTGTAGCACACGATGCGGCCACGCCGGTCTTCCGGATCCGCAAGACGGCGGACGATTCCTTCGGCTTCCAGCCCGTCGATCAATTGCTGAACCGCCTGTTTGGAAATGCTCATGCGATCGATGATACGCGCCTGCGGCGTGCCGCGCCGCGCGATGTAGGCCAGCAGGGTCGCGCGCGCGTCGGTGAACCAGTCATGACCGGCGGCGCGCATCCCGGCGACGAATTCCCTCTGCCAGTTCCGGCTGGCGAGCCAGATCCGCCAGCCCATGTGATCGATCAGGTCTCCGGGATTTTCGTCAAGTTCCTTGACCATTGCATTTTTCCCGTGTAGGTATTTGGTCAAGATACTTGACTACACCGGTTTCCCATCCGAACCAAGCATGTCTTTCAGGAGATGACGATGATCCTCACGGGCGACACCCTTCAATTCGTGCTGAGCGAAAAGACCCATGTGGTCGAGCGCAACGGCAAGGAAGCCTATGTCTATCTGGCAGGCGACGGCTCGGGCCACATGCTGCTCGACGACGGCGAAAGGCGGCATGGCACCTGGCACCGGCTCGACGACGGCTACGCCACGCATTGGGACGGCGGGCAGAAGGGCGAGTGGACACTCGTCAGCGAGCCGCAGGGCATGGCTTACGCCTCGCGGGACGGCAAGATGCGGCTCAAGATGCTCGGCATCCTGTTCGGCGACGCGAAGGGCTTGGCTCAGAGCTGAATTCTTGCTTCCCCGACCGCCGCGAGAAGACGGTCGACGGCCTGGCCGAGATTCTCGTCCACGATGTGAAGGTATTCCGTCCAGTCGTCGATGCGATGCAGTTCGGCTGCGCCATCGGAAATGCCGCGCAGCGCAACGAGCGGCACATTGAAACGCATGGCGGCGCGCATGATTGCAAAGGTTTCCATGTCGACCATGTCGGCCTCGATCGTGTCATAGGCCGCGCCCGAAACGATGTTGGCGCCAGTCGACAGGCTTGCCGTTTCGACTTCCGGCACGCGCAGCGGCAGGTCGAGCACCGCCGGCAGATCGAGGAAGGGTGTCACGCCCTTCTCGAAGCCGAGCGGAGAAGCATCCATGTCGCGGAAGGAAACGGAACTCGCCTGATAGACGTTCGCCTGTTCCAGCTTTCTGGAGCCGGCGGAACCCAGCGAGACAATCAGGTCTGGCAACCCGCCCCTGCCGGAAAACTCCGCCAGCGTATGCGCTGCGGCGATCGCCGCCTCGACCGGGCCGACGCCGGTGATGAGCGGTTTGAAACGGCGGCGCAGATGCTCGCCGTACTCGGCCTCGACGGCCATGATGAACAGGATCGACTTACCGCCGTGGCGAAGCAGTTCCATCGCATTGCCTCAACATTGCCAATTGCCAGCTTGATAGCGCGCGGTTCGTTTCAGGCCAATGTCGAATGCGGCCCAAAGGGGCTGCCGGCTCAGTTGAGCATGACGATCGCGCCGTTGAGCAGGGTGGCGAAGGCGACCCAGGCGGCATAGGGCATGAACAACAAGGCGGCGGCGCGCGCCGGCCACCAGGCCCTGGCGATGTAGACGAGGATCATCGCGAACATGCAGGCGACGACGATCAGCGCCGAGCCGGTCTGGTGCATGCGAAAGAACAGGATGGACCAGCCGCCATTCAGAAGGGCCAGCACCACCCACAGCGGCACGAGCCTTTCGCGCGCCTCGGAATGGCGGGCGAGTGCGCCAGAAACGCCAATCATGACGTAGAGCAGCGTCCAGACCGGCGCGAAAACCCAGTCGGGCGGGTTGAAGGAGGGCTTGTTCAGCGATGCGTACCATTCGCCCGGCGGCGAAAACCAGGCGGCGGCAAACCCGATCGCCAGCATGGCGGCGGTGAAAACAACGGCGGATCTGGCGACTTCGTTCATATGCTCTCTCAAATGGGTTCGCCCGGCGGCGGCTCTTCGGCCTGTGTCAGGGCGGCAAGGCCGGGAAGGCCTTCGGTATTGGTCTTGACCAGCTTTTCGACGAGATTGCGATTGAAGCCACCCTCCATGGCGTGGCGTACTTCCGGATTGCGCTCCAGATGGGCGCGCAACACCTCGCGTTCGAAAGTCAGGCAGCGCATCGGGGTCAGCACGGAGACGGTCGCGGTGGCATGCTTGCCGGTCAGGTAACTCATCTCGCCCAGGAAATCGCCCGGCCCGACCAGTCCGACGGGGCGTTGGTGACGTGTGACGCGCGCGGTGCCGTTGACGATGAAGTAAAGATGCGTCGGCGTCGAATCCTCGACGATCAGCACCTCGTCCTCGCCGACCTCTACCCACTTGCCGAGCTTCACCAGCCGGCGCGCGTGAGCGCGCTCCAGCCCATGCAGCGCGATGTCGATGAAGGTCTGCTCCTCGCTGGTGAACTTGCCGCGGCGGTTCTCGATGAACAGGATCAGCAATTGCGCCGCGTTGACGAGGCTGAACAGCGATTCCCAGAAGCAGCTGACCCAGTCGCCGAGCGTCGTGTAGTAGATGGCCGAGAACGCGCCGGCCGCAATCGCGAAAATGCGCAGCCAGACCATTCGGCGCATCAGCATCGACACGATCAGCAGGACATAGGCGAAATGCCCCGGGAGATTGGCCGGATCGAGAAACGCGGTGACAAAGGAATCGAAGAAAGTCTGCATGACAACCTGCCCGCCCGACCCATCGGGCCGGACTGTTACGCTCTGACGAGGGTCGCGAAGAAGAATCCGTCGGTGCCGGTCCGCTTCGGCGTCAGCGCGACCATAGAACCCTCCGCCACGCGGCATTGTGCAGAATTGCACATGCGGACAAAGGGCTCTGCGGCCGATTGTAGCGCGAAATCACCATTGTTGGTGAGGAATGCCTTTACGCGGTCGACGTTCTCGGCGGCGAAAAGCGAGCAGGTGACATAAACGAGACGACCGCCCGGCCGCACGAGGCGGCCGGCTTGCGCGAGGATCAGGTCCTGTTCGGCGGTTCGCGCTTCAAGCGTGGCCTCGTCGAGCCGCCATTTGGCGTCGGGCCGGCGGCGCCACGTGCCCGAGCCGGTGCAGGGCGCGTCGACCAGTACGCAATCCATCTTTCCCTCGAATGAAGAAAGATCGGCGGCTGGCGCCAGCACCTGAACGTTGCGCGCGCCGGCACGCTTGAGCCGGTCATGGATCGGTGCAAGGCGCATGCGATCGGAATCGTGGGCGTAGATCTGGCCCCTGTTCTCCATCGCCGCGGCAAGCGCCAGCGTCTTGCCGCCCGCGCCGGCGCAATAGTCGAACACCTGCTCGCCGGGCTGGACGTTCTCGGCAAAAGCGGCCAATTGGCTGCCCTCGTCCTGAACCTCGAACCATCCCTTCTGAAAGGCGGCCTCGGCCTGCACGTTCGGCAGCCGCGCCGCCCGCGTGCCCGGCGCGATGCGCAGACCCGTCGGCGAATACGGCGTCGACACAGCGTCGAAACGCGCGAGTTGTTTTGCCACCTTGTCCCGTGTCGATTTCAGCGTGTTGACCCGCAAGTCGAGCGGCGGGCGTTCGGCGAGGGCCTGGGCTTCGGCGATCCAGTCCTCGCCGAGGGCATGCTCGAATTGCGGCACGCACCATTCGGGAATGTCGGCCTGAACATGTGCCGGCGCATCGCCAGGGTTGCGCGCGAGCCAGCCCTGCAGGACTTCGCCGCCGGGCAGTTCCGGCGCATGGCGGTCCTGCGCGAACTCGGCGGCGAGTTCGTCCGCGCCATAGCCCCATTGGCCAAGCAGGGTCATGAGGACAAGGCCGGCGGCATCGTCGGAACCGGCACGCCATGCCTGCGAGGAGCGCTTCCGCAAACTGTCGTATACGAGATTGCCGATTGCGGCGCGATCGCCCCCGCCGGCAAAGCGGTGCGACAGGCCCCAGTCGCGCAGCGCTTCGGAAGCCGGGCGATGGCGCGTGGCCATGTCGCCAAGCACCTCCATCGCCGCGCTGGCACGACCACCCAATCTCACCGGATCAATCCCTCGCGGTTTCGCGGCCGGTCAAAGAAGACCGGTCAGCTGGATGGCGAAGACGACCCACAGGGCGATCAGCAGGAAGTAGGCCACGGTGAAGACAGGCCTGCGATGGCGCAGATTGTTGGTGGTGACATGGACATAGACGTGCACGGTCTTGACGATGACGAAGGCCCAGGCCAGCAGCAAAAGAAGGTAGCCGACATTGTGGCTGGCGTAAGCCGACAGCACGCCAGCATAGAAGATGACGCCCGATTCGTTCTGGTTGCGGATGGCGTTGGAAAAACGAAGGCTTTCCTCGGGCTCGCCCTGGTTGAGCTTGTAAACGCCACCCTTGACCTTGCCATGCTTGACCGTGCTTATCCGCGCCCGGCTCATCGGAATGTAAAGCGCCAGCGTGACCAGCGCATGGATGACCAGCGGCCACAGCATCAGGTTCGGATTCATGGCTGCGCTCCTTCGACGTACGGGTTCAGGCGTTGCGGTGGTAGTTCGGGCTTTCGCGCGTGATCGTCACGTCATGGGCATGGCTTTCGGCCAGGCCGGCATTGGTGATGCGCACGAAGGTGGCTTTTTGCTGATAGTCGGCGAGTGTCGCGCCGCCCACGTAGCCCATTGCGGCCTTCAATCCGCCGGCGAGCTGGTGGATGACGGCTTCTACCGGACCCTTGTAGGGCACCTGGCCCTCGATCCCTTCCGGCACCAGTTTCAGCGCGTCGCGCACTTCCGCCTGGAAATAGCGGTCGGCGGAGCCGCGCGCCATGGCGCCGACAGAGCCCATGCCGCGATAGGACTTGTAGGAGCGTCCCTGGTGCAGATAGACCTCGCCGGGGCTTTCGTCGGTGCCGGCCAGCAGCGAGCCGACCATGACGGCGGACGCGCCGGCCGCGATGGCCTTGGCGATGTCGCCGGAAAACTTGATGCCGCCGTCGGCAATGACCGGCACGCCGGATTTGTTCGCCTGCTCGACCGCACCCAGAATGGCTGAAAGCTGCGGCATGCCGACGCCGGCGACCACCCGCGTCGTGCAGATCGAGCCCGGACCGATGCCGACCTTGACGGCATCGGCGCCGGCGTCGATGAGCGCCTGCGTACCTTCGGGAGTCGCCACGTTGCCGGCAACGATGCGCACCGAGTTGGACAGGGTCTTGACCTTGCCGACGGCATCCAGGACGCGCTGGGAATGGCCATGCGCGGTGTCCACGACGAGCACGTCGACACCCGCGTCGATCAGACGCTCGGCACGCTCCATGCCGTCTTCTCCGACCGTGGTGGCGGCGGCGACGCGCAGGCGGCCTTGCGGATCCTTGGCGGCGTTGGGATGAAGCTGCGACTTCTCGATATCCTTGACCGTGATAAGGCCGATGCAATTGCCCTCGTCGTCGACCACCAGCAATTTCTCGATTCGATGCTGGTGCAGCAGACGGCGCGCGTCGTCCTGGCTGACGTTCTCCCGCACCGTCACCAGGCCCTTGTGGGTCATCAACTCGGCGACCTTCTGGGCGGGATTGGACGCAAATCGAACGTCGCGGTTGGTCAGGATACCGACGAGACGGCCGGTCACATGACCGCCGCTGCCACCCCTCTCGACGACAGGAATGCCGGAAATGCGGTGATGCGCCATCAAATCGAGGGCATTTTCAAGCGTCGCCTCCGGACCAATGGTCACCGGATTGACCACCATGCCGGACTCGAACTTCTTGACCTGGCGCACCTCTTCCGCCTGTTCGGCGGGAGAGAGGTTGCGATGGATGACACCCATGCCGCCCGCCTGCGCCATGGCGATGGCGAGCCGCGATTCGGTGACCGTATCCATGGCAGCCGAGAGAATGGGCAGGTTGAGATCGATACCGGGCGCAATGCGCGTTGCGATGTCGACCTGTCCCGGCATGACGTGGGAATGGCCGGGAAGCAAAAGCACGTCGTCGAAGGTGAGCGCGACCTCACCCGTGGCGGTTTCGATAATGCGGGGCATTGCCAATCCTGTCAGCGAATCAGATCCTGCCGGCCGAAATGAGGAACAGATCGGCCTGACGGATTGGCAAGGGTCGATATCACGGGCAGGCCCGCGATGCAAAGCCTATCGGGTCTTAAATTCGATGACCCGCCCGGACTGGCGCGAAGGTTCCGCCGAGGCCAGTTTCGGAGCGTCTTCCAACTGGGCCATGTAAGCAGGCAGATGCGTCATGTCCGGTATCACGATCATTCTGTCGACCTCGCCGCGTTTGAAGGCTGCCAGGAACTTGTCGTAATGCTTGAAGGAAACGCAGCCGTTCGAGCCATTGGTGCCGCGCAGCATGTAGGTATGGGCCAGAATGCCGTCGCGCCCGCGCATCTTTTCATGGTTGGTCGGCAACAGGCGAACTGCCTCCACACCGTGGAACAGAGCTTCGCGCATGCGCAATCTGTAGATGTTGGGCGGGGTCGAGCCCTTCATCCGCACATGGGTGAATTTCGGATTGTCCTTCATCTTGCCGAGGCCGGAATGGGCTTCGAGGCGCTGTCCGTTCGGCATGTAGACCGTGGCGTTGCGGATATCGTAGACGGCGATGCCGCTGCCGGGGCCGGGAAGGCCCATCGGGTTGACGAACAGCTTCTTGAAGCCGCCCATGAAACCCTTGGGATCAGCGTCTTCCTCTTCTTCCTCTTCGGGCGCGGCGTAGGCCAGTTCGGTCGTTGCGGAAGCGCCTGATGCATCGCCGGAAGGCTTTTGCGCCGTCAGATCCGCGTCCTCGCGGGCCGGACGCGGTTCGGGCTCGACCTCGAGCGCCGCAAACGCGGTCTCCGCGGGCGCAAGCGGTGCCAGCTCATCGACCGCGATTTCACCCAGTGTCAGCCGGTCGAAAAAGGACAGGCCGGGTGAATCCTGGAGCGTATTGGCATCGGCGAAGCGCTCGCCGTCCATCGAGGTCTCGAGGCTGGCGAGCAAAACGGGATGGAACCCGTCGGCGTCGTCCTGCATCACCTCGGCGGGAAGAAAACGGTTGCCTTCATCCTTGCTGGAAGAAGGCGCCAGCAGGAAGCCGGCAATCGCCGTCGTGCCGACCCCCCGCATCTTCTGCATGGTGGTGGTCAGCCGGACACCCTGCGTCATCGCGGCGCGAATGACAGGCTTGGGCGCCCCGGTTATGGAGGAAACCGTCTCTGGCGATGTCGCATTCAGTGCAGGGATCGAAGCGGCGGAAGGCGTGACATCCACCGCATTGACCACCGCCAGCGTTGCGCCGCCCAGAAGGGCCGCGACCGCGGAAACGGCAAAAAGGGAGTGCTTGGCTTTTTTGCCGTACCTGGACCTGGTCGCAGACCGCCCACGCGGCCGCGCACCGTCGAAACTGTGCTTGTTCAAACGTTTCATCCTACCCGTCAGCCTTGCCGGAGATCACCGGAAAGGCACCGACGCCTTGCCCGAACCATTGTTGTTTGGTTCGTTCATAGACGCCAAATTTGGCGAAAATTGTCGTGTATTCTGGTTAGCAATCCCTTTACGGGCGCGCCTTGATCCAGATTAAATCATTGAGAAAATAGTCATCGCGGGTTTCCGCGGTCAGTGCCGGAACCTGAAGACCTGCAAGCGATCGTCCCTGGGCGAGACGCGTTCCAGCCAGTCCGGCGCTTCGCCGCGCGCCAGCACCGCAGCCAACGCCTGGCTGTCGGCATATTCGGATCCGTCGAGGTCGCCCGGATCGCACCAGGCGACATAATCGATGCCGCGTTCGGCCGCGATCCGACGGGAATTGTCGAGATCGGTCTCGAAGAAATCGGTCATGTCGAGGATGGCGCGGCCATTGCGGTGATAGGGGCCGCCGACCACCGAATGCGCCGTGAAGACGAGGATCGGCGAGCCCGAATTGATGTCGCTCATGACATAGCCCTTCGGCAATGCGCGCAGCACTGCGTACTGGCTCGCCTCGTTGCAGAAGAGATAATAATCCGTCTTCTTCCATGCCGGCAGGCCAGCCTTGTCCGGCCCTGAAACACTGCCTTGCGCGACCTTGCCGGTCCCGGCGGGCAGGATTGCCTCGCCGGCCAGCAGCCAAACCGGCGGGAGCATGAGTGCGATCACCAATGTCTGCGCGATGCCGGGGACGAGCCGTTGCCCGGCGAACCTGCGCCGCAGCCAGTCCCAGCTCATGACCGCGAACAGCACGCAAAGCGGGATCGAGGCGAAAACGCCGATCCTGAGCGCGCGGTATTGCAGGAACATTGCGGCGAAGGAGAGCGCGAAGGCGGCATAGACGGCGATGATTGCCGGACGTTCCCTGCCATGGCGCCAGACGACGGCGGCACCGACACCGAGCAGCACCAGCGAGTAGGCGAGGCCGGAAAACCAGAGTACCGGCACCTTTTCAAGCATGGCGCGGAGGCCCTTGGCCTCATGCACGTTGACCAGCCAGCGCGTGCGCAATTCCTCGTCCAGCGCGCCGTAGGGACCGGCGGCGCATTGCGGGAACAATGCATAGAGAACGGCTGCAACGACGAGCGCCAGCGCCGCGCCGGCGCCAAGACGCACGAAAAAGGTTCGCGCGGGCGTTCCGGCGCGAAGGCGGGTGGACCCGAGCGCCAGCAGGCCAAAGGCCGCGGCGATCGAAAGCAATGCGGCGAAATAGATGAGCGAATTGGCGTCGCAGCGCGCGGCGAACCATTGCGAAGGGGCGATGTTGATCGCGTAGAGCGGGATGGCCGCGAGGGCGAGCCCGGCAGCCGCGCGCGCCAATCCCCTGCCCTTTTCGTCGCGCTGCATCGCCCATTCCAGTCCCAGCCAACCCAGCATCGCCACGATCAGCAGGATCGCGTCGAGACCGACCGAGATCGACGCGGCCATGGACGCGCCGGCCAGCAGGTGCCCCCAAGACGTGGCGCCCCGGACGATGCCGAGCAGCGTCAGGCAGAAAAGCAGGATCTGTATGCCGTGATGGTCGATCCGGCCAGGCATGAACTCGGTCAACGCGGTCAGGCACATGACAGTGAACAGCACGGCCAGCAGCGGGTTGAAGCGATCGGCCAGCGCCCGGCAGATGGCGGCGACAACCAGCACGGTGGCGACAAGCAAGATCGTGGGCCAGACGGCGGCGGTCAGTCGCTCGGCGGTCGTCGTGTCGGTGAAAAGGCCGAAGAAATAGATGAGGCCGGCAATGGGCATGTCGACCAGGCGTGACCAGTGGATATCGGCGCCGACGGGCGGGTCCATGCGGTATTGCGTGAGATCGAACCAGCCCTGCCCTGCCAGATCTGGCCCGCCCATCCAGTTCCTGACCTCCATGAGGCGGGTGAAGTCGTCGGAATCGGGCAATGCTCCCTCACCGAAGAGTTCGGGAAGCTTGCGCCAGTACCATGCGAGCTGGAACAGCAGTGTCCAGGCAGCAATGCGAATCCATGAAGCGTGCGCGTCGGATGCTGCGAGGGGCAAAGGCGCCGCGCCGGTGGAAAGTCCGCCAGAGCCGTTCATGCCATCAACCCGTCCATTGCGCGTGAGGTGAGCGACAACGCCGATCGCGACCCGGTTCACGCGCCGGCCGAATGCGTTGCCTTGAAAGAAAGATGGTCGCGAAACATTAATTTAGTTTTTACGGCAATGGCCTAGGAGGAAGACATCATTCAGGGCGGTGGAAGGAAGAAAGTGATGCTGATGGTGCGCGACAAGACAATCGCCATCCTGGTTCCGTGCAAGGACGAGGCCGTTACCATCGCCAAAGTGGTGAAGGACTTTCGCAAGTCCGTGCCCGGCGCCACCGTCTATGTCTACGACAACAATTCGACCGACGACACGGCTCAGGTCGCGCGCAAAGCCGGCGCCATCGTCGGACGCGAACCGCGACCCGGCAAGGGCAACGTCGTGCGACGCATGTTCTCCGAGATCGAGGCGGACATCTATGTCATGGTCGACGGCGACGACACCTACGATGCCAGCCAGGCGGGCGCACTGATCGGCCGGCTGGCAGAGGATGGCGCGGACATGGTGGTCGGCGCGCGCGAAGGCGCCCACGACAAGCACCAGCGCAAGGGACACGCTTTCGGCAACCGCATGTTCAACGCGCTCTATTCGCGGCTGTTCGGCCAGGATTTCTCGGATATCTTTTCCGGCTATCGCGTCTTCTCGCGGCGCTTCGTCAAGAGCTTCCCGGCCGTTTCGGCGGGCTTCGAGATCGAAACGGAACTGTCGGTGCATGCCTCGCAGCTGCGTCTGCCGGTCGCCGAACTGGCGCTACCCTATCGCGACCGGCCGGACGGCTCCGAGAGCAAGCTCTCGACCTTCCGCGACGGCGCGCGCATCCTCAAGACGATCATCGTGCTGCTGAAGGAATACAAGCCGTTCTATTTCTTCGGCGCCATCGGCCTCGCCGGCATCGTCCTGTCGGTACTGCTCGCCATACCTCTCTTCGTCGAATATGCCGAAACCGGCCTCGTGAGCCGGTTTCCGACCGCGATCCTGTGCACCGGCATCATGATCGTGTCGATGCTGACGGTTACCGCCGGCGTGGTGCTCGATTCGATCCGGCGCATGCGCGCCGAGATCAAGCGCATGTTCTACAATTTGACGTGAGGGCCGAATCATGCGCCTTGACCTTGCCCTCCTGATCATCGTTCCGGTGATGATCGCCTTCGGCCAGTTCCTGTTCAAGATGGCCGGCAAGAACCTCACCGGGCAGATCGGCAAGGATCTGATCGGGATAGCCTTCGATCCCTATTTCATCGGCGCGATCGCACTTTACGGCATTGCATCCTTCCTCTGGGTGATCGCGGTTTCGAAGACCGACATCTCCAGGGCCTACCCCTTCATGGCGTCAGGCTTCGTGATCGTGCCGATCATCGGCTATTTCCTGCTGAACGAAACGCTCAATCCGGTATTCTTTCTCGGCACGGCGCTGATCGTCGGCGGTATATTGGTGATCAGCCTGTCCTAGGATCCGGCGGGGCACGGTTCGGTTCGCGGCGCGCCCATACGGGCATTTTCGTTCGCCACGATCCACAGGCGGGCGCAGGCCGGGCCAACATTGTTCAAAGACGATTTGACTGGCCGTCGCCGAAGACCAAAATGCTTCGCGATCCAAGCGAGTCGCCATGTCCGTCATCCGTCTGCCCGAAGCTGTCATCAACCGTATCGCCGCCGGCGAAGTCGTCGAGCGGCCGGCGAGCGTCGTCAAGGAATTGATGGAGAACGCGGTCGATGCCGGCGCGACGCGTATCGAGATAGCCACGGCCAATGGTGGCAAGACGCTGATCAGGGTGCGCGACGACGGCGCCGGCATGGGCCGCCACGATCTCGTTCTGGCCGTCGAGCGCCATTGCACCTCGAAACTCCCATTGAAAGACAAGGCCGATCTGCTCGACATCCGCACGCTGGGTTTTCGCGGCGAGGCCCTGCCCTCGATCGGCGCGGTGTCCAGATTGACGATCACGAGCCGCCCCCGCGACGAACGGACACAGGATGACGGCGACGATGGCGCCTGGTCGGTAACGGTCGAGGGCGGCAAGACCGGCGAAGCAAAGCCGGCGGCGTTGTCGCGCGGCACACAGGTGGAGGTGCGCGATCTCTTTTCCAGCACGCCGGCGCGACTGAAATTCCTGCGTTCCGATCAGGCCGAAACGAATGCGATCACCGATGTGTTCAAGCGCATGGCCTTGGCGTTTCCTTCGATCCGCTTCTCGATCTCGGGCAGCGACCGCGCCACGCTCGACTATGCGCCGGGTACGCGGGAGGAGCGGCTTGCCGACGTGCTGGGCCGCGAATTCGCCGAGAATGCGCTCGCCATCGATGCGGAACGCGAAGGCGTTCGGCTGACCGGGCTGACGAGCCTGCCGACCTATCATCGCGGCAATGCGCAATTGCAGTATTTCTTCGTCAACGGCCGGCCGGTACGCGACAAGCAATTGCTCGGCGCGGTGCGCGGCGCCTATGCCGATACGCTGGCGCGCGACCGCCACCCCGTATTGGTGCTTAACATCGAACTCGACCCGCACCAGGTCGACGTCAACGTCCATCCGGCCAAGGCCGACGTGCGCTTCCGCGATCCGGGCCAGGTGCGCGGTCTCGTCGTCGGGGCGATCCGTCAGGCGATTGCCGGCGAGAGCCTGCGCGGTTCGGGCGAGCGCGCGCGCAGTACGCTGGAGGCCTTCCGCACGGCGCGTTCGCCGGCAGTGGCGATGAACCATGACTGGCGGAATTCGCCCTATGCGCCGCCGGCGGCGGTTACGGGCGGGTTCGCCGAGACAAGCCTTGCCGGCCTTGACGCGCCATCGGCAAACGCCGCGCCCATGCCGCTAGACAGGAGCGCGGCGACCCACTATCCGCTCGGCGCGGCACGGGCGCAGATCCACGAGAACTACATCGTCGCACAGACCGAGAACGGTCTTGTCATCGTCGACCAGCACGCCGCGCATGAACGCCTTGTCTACGAGACATTGAAGAAGGACATGGAGAAGGGCGTGGCCAGCCAGATCCTGCTCATCCCCGAGATCGTGGAACTGACGCAGGAAGAAGCCGGCCGTCTGATGGAGCACGCGCCGGAATTCGCCGCTCTCGGCCTCGTCTTCGAGAGCTTCGGACCGGGCGCGGTGGCGGTGCGCGAAACGCCGGCCATGCTGGGAGAGGTCAACGTACAGGCGCTCGTGCGCGATCTCGCCGACGAGATCGGCGAATGGGAAGGCGCGGGCGGCATGAAGTCGCGGCTCGACGCGGTGGCCTCGACCATGGCCTGCCACGGCTCGGTGCGGTCAGGGCGGCTCCTCAAGCCTGAAGAGATGAATGCGCTGCTGCGGCAGATGGAGCGCACCCCCAATGCCGGCCAGTGCAATCACGGCCGGCCGACCTTCATCGAATTGCGATTGAAGGACATCGAACGGCTGTTCGGGCGCTAGGGCAGCGCATACTCCGATGAGCCCGTTTGAAGACAGTCGGCTTGAGGCAAGCTTGTAACCGGATCGATGGCCGGGCTTGACCTTTGGGGCATGGAAATCATAGTCGGATGGATAACGGCGCCAGCGGGCGTCAACGCAACAACAGCCGTGAGCAGGGTGCACCATGATGAACCGGTTCGAAGGTCCGGGCGCGGGCGAAGCAAAAATCCGCTATCTCGACGCCGATTTCCAGGTGATTTCGCCAGGCTCCTTTGTACGCTGCGCGGTCACCGGCACGCCCATCCCCATCGATGAGCTGAAATACTGGAGCGTGGAACGACAGGAAGCCTATGTCGACGCCGCGACCTCGCTCCAGCGCGAGCGTGAAGTGCAAGGCCGCTGAACAATCCGAGCTTTCGGAGCCCGGCAGGAAACCGGTCCCGGCTCAAGATCGAGAGCGCACAGCCGGGTCGGACCAGGCCCTAACCCGCGACATGACGCTTCAGGTTGTGCGCCTTCGCGGCCGCCTGCGTTGCATCGAGGACAAGTTTCACCGTACGCGGATCGTCGAATTCGAGCCTGATTTCGAAGACTTCGGATCTGGCGGCGAGTTCATCGCTCAGCGCTCCCGCATGTCGCAATCTCGCCATGTCCTTTGAGGTGGTGACCAGCGCAAGGTTCTCTTCCTCCGCCTCCCTCAAAAGCTCTCCGATTTCCTCGTCGGTGAAGACGTGATGATCGGGAAAACCGTGCCCGGCGACGACATCGGCCCCCGCCTCCCTGAGGGAGGCGAAGAATTTCGACGGATCGCCGATACCCGCATAGGCCAGGCAACGCTTTCCTTTCCAGCCGGATTTTCGCGCCGGTACGGTGCGGGCAATGTAGACCGGCTTGCCGCGCCGCGCTGTCTCGCGGATCGCCTGGTCGCCGGCTGCGCCGTCGCCGATGACAATGACCGCGTCGGCAAGCGCCATCTGGACCGACAGCGGCGCGCGCAACGGTCCGGCGGGAAGCGTCATGCCATTGCCGATGCCGCGCCCGGCATCGACGACAACGAGGTTGAAATCCTTGGCGAGCTTCGGATTCTGGAACCCGTCGTCGAGGATGATGAGATCGCAGCCCATGGCGATCAGGCGGGCGGCGCCGGCGGGCCGGTCCACCGATATTACGGTCGGCGCCACCTCCGCCAGCAGCAGCGGTTCGTCGCCGACCTCCGCCGCGTGATGGATTGCCGGGTCGACCAGCAGGGGGCCGGGCGTGCGGCCGCCATGGCCGCGCGAAAGAAAGCCGGGCTTGAATTTGTGCTTGACCGCGGCTTCGCACACGGCGATCGCA
Organism: Nitratireductor sp.; assembly: GCA_020441855.1. GTDB lineage: Bacteria > Pseudomonadota > Alphaproteobacteria > Rhizobiales > Rhizobiaceae > BOKV01. The sequence goes on along the minus strand of JAGRLL010000278.1, from coordinate 4,675 downwards.
GTCGGCGTCTTGCCGGCACCGCCGGCAATGAAATTGCCGACGCACAGAACCGGCACCGAAACGTAGACCGATGGCGCCATCTCCATGCGCCAGCCGCTGACAAGGCCCCACAGCGCGGAAAGCGGCAGCAACGCCCATGCCGCGAAGCCCGGCTTTTGCCACCAGAACGAGGGCGCTTCCTCAACGCGCATCAACTATCCCAGCCCAGCCGTGTTTCGAACAGGACGATGGACCGCAAAAAATGCCATCCACGTCCGGGTGCCCGCACGGCCCCTGCGTCAGCACCTCAGATATCCTCCAGATCCCGCTTGATGGTGAGCGGAAAAACGTAGGAATCCAAGACATTGACCGTCTTGTCGAGCGCTCCCCGCATATCTTCGATGGTCTCGCGGGCTGCGACAATCATCTTCTGGCACTCGGTGCGGTTCCTCAACAGGAATTCGACATTGGCCGCCAGCATTTCTTCGTCGCGGACAAGACGGGCACCGCCGGCCGCCAGCAGGCTGGAATAGGTGTCTCGGAAATTGTGGACATTGCGCCCCGAAAGGATCGCAACGCCCATCATCGCCGGCTCCAGCGGATTCTGGCCGCCCGAGGCATGCAGGCTGCGACCGACGAAGGCGACATTGGCGAGCCGCAGATAGAGCCCCATTTCACCGATCGTGTCGCCGAGATAGACGGATGTGTCGGCGTCCGGCTCCTCGTAGGCGCTGCGCCTGGCGGTGCCGATTCCGGCCTCGCGCAGCAGCGCGGCGATCTCGTCGCCGCGTTCGGGATGACGGGGAACCAGAATGGTGAGCAGGTCGGGAATGCGCTTGCTGATGGTGCGGTGAACGGAAATGACCGCAGCTTCCTCGCCGGGATGGGTGGATGCGGCAATCCAGGTCGGCCGACCGCCGATCTGCCTGATGAAATGACTGAGTTCTTCCTCGTCACAGGGAAGACCCGGCGCCTCGACCTTGAGATTGCCGGAGACGGTCACCGGCCTTGCCCCCATCTGACGGAAACGCTCGGCGTCCAGTTCCGACTGGGCGACGACATGGGAAATCTTGTCGAAGAGCGCCTCGGCGAGCTTGGGCGCAGACGACCAGCGCTGATAGGAGCGGTCCGACATGCGGGCATTGACCAGCACCTGGGGAACCCGGCGCGAGGAAAGCTCCAGAATGATCATCGGCCAGACCTCGGATTCGGCGAAGATCGCGAGATCGGGGCTCCAGTGATCGAGGAAACGGCGCACCGCGCGTTCCATGTCGAGGGGTACGTACTGGTGGTAGGTCCTCTCGGGCAGACGGTTGCGCACGACCTCCGCCGAAGTCACCGTTCCTGTCGTCATGATGGTGTTGATGCCCATGGCATCGATGCGTTCGATCAGCGGAATGATCGCCATGGATTCGCCGACGCTCGCCGCATGCAGCCACACGATGGGCCCTGCCGGGCGGTCGGCGCTGGGATAGCCGTAGCGCTCGTAGCGCCGCGTGCGGTCTTCCTTGCCGCGGCGGGCGCGGAAGGCGAGGAACGGGCCCATGAAGGGATAGGTGGCCGAACCGAGCAACCGATAGGTGCCAAGCGCCATGCGGGCCCACAACTCGCTCATCGGCGCTCACCCGTCATCGCAAATCGATCTCCATGCAGGGCGGTTTCACCCATCGGGCAAGGCAAGGACTTTCCTCCTCCAGCCGGCATGCCTGACGCATGACGGGATGTGCGCGGGCGATGGATCATTCTGGCCGGCCCGTCAGATCATAGGCGCGTTTCGTTATGCGGTTAAGCTCCGTTTGCAGCCTTTTTCGGGCATCTTCAAGTGCTTCGGCATCTGCGTCCTTCGCCACCGTGAGCGGTTCGCCGACAACCATCGCCGCATGCCCGAACGGCAGGTTGAATGTGGTGCGGTCCCAGGCTCGCTTGACGACGCGGCGACGGCTCGTGGCAACGGCCATCGGAATGATGGGCCGGCCCGAACGCTTTGCAAGTGCGATGATACCCGCACCCACGACGCGCGCGGCACCCTTCGGGACGTCGGCGGTCTGCAACACGCTCTCGCCGCGTTCGATCGCCTGCAGCATCTCGATAAAACCCGTCATTCCACCCTTTTCGATGGAACGGGCCTTGTCGCGGCCGCCGGAAGCGCGGATCGGCCGGGTGCCGAAGGCCTCGACGATGCGGGCCGTGATCTCGCCGTCGAGATTGCGCGAGATCATCGCGGAAGCCTTCAGTCCGAAGGGGATCGCGGGCAGCATGATGTGCTGGCCATGCCAGACGGCGCCGATGACCGGCGTCATCGGCATGACGCGCTCCAGCGCATCGGCAGGCTCCAGAATCCAGCGATTGGTCCGGTAGACGAGTTTGAGATAACCAACACCCAGCCAGGCGGCGGCCGCGGCGAAGGCCGCATTGTTGGACAGCAGCCGACCGGGACGCCGCAGCCATTTCGGCGTGCGCCGTCGCGGTGTGTCGTTGCCCGCGCTCATCGCGCCGCCGAGCTGGCGGTCTTCGGGTCCGAGCGAAAGCGGGTACGCGCCGTTTTCATCAGGCGTGTCCGCCGTCCTCGGGGTCGAGCAGGCGATGCATGTGGACGATGAAATAGCGCATGTGCGCATTGTCCACCGTCTGCTGCGCCTTGGAGCGCCACGCCTTCAACGCGGAGGCGTAGTCGGGGAAAATGCCCACAATGTCGAGTTCTTCAAGGTGACGGAAACGGACCACGGACGGGTCTTCCAGCTCACCACCGAACACCAGATGGAGGAGCTGGGTCTCGTCGGGCGTTCCGCCGGTTTCTTTGTCGGCCATGCCTTTTGTCTCCCGGTCAAGCGAATCGTACGGCCAGTTCCGAATGGAATCGGGTGAAGCCGCATCCAGCAAACCGGCTTTCTATTGAAGGAAGCCGCCCTGTTTCGCAAGTGCGAGAAGCGGGACCTGCCGTCCGGGGCCTGCCGCCAGCAGCGAGGGGAAGCCGAGTTTCGCCTGGTTGTATTGCAGCGGATTGCCCGAAAGGTCGAAGATCGCCCCGCCGGCTTCCGAAAGAATCAGTTCGGCGGCGGCCAGATCCCAGTCATGCGCGCCAGACCGGGCAAAGGCGCCGTCCAGCTGGCCATCGGCGACCATGACGATGCGGCAAGCCAGCGACGGAATGAAGGAGACGATTTCCAGGCTGTCGCCGAAATGGGCGGCAAGATCGGCATTCAGTTTCTTGGAGCCGGTCACCTTGCCGATTGTCGTCGAGGCCGACGGCTCAAGTCTGGCATCATTGAGCCAGGCGCCCTCGCCCAGCGCCGCCGCATAGGTGCGATCCATGGCCGGGCAGTGGACAACCCCGGCCTGCGGCCTGCCGTCGCGAACCACCGCCACGCAGACGGACCATTGCTCCTGGCCCGCGATGAAGCCCCGCGTACCATCGATCGGATCGACGACGAACACGCTCTCCCGCCCGAGCCGCTCGTCGTTGTGCTCGGATTCCTCCGACAGCCAGCCATAATCGGGGCGGGCTGCGCGCAGGCGATCATGGAGGAATTCGTTGACCTCGATATCGGCCTGCGAGACCGGCGAATTGCCGGATTTGGTCCAGACGCGATTCTCCGAGCGGAAATAGCGCAGCGCCAGGCTGCCCGCCTCGCGCGCCATCCCAACCATCAGTCCAAGGTCATCGGCAGGTGCGTGGCGTTCACTTTCCGCCAATGGTCATCCCCTCGATGAGCAGGCTCGGGGCGTTGGCGGCATTCCTGAATTCGAGATCGTCGGCCGGGATCATGTTCAGGAACATGTCCTTGAGATTGCCGGCGATGGTGATCTCGGAGACCGGATAGGCGGGTTCGCCGTTTTCGATCCAGTAACCCGCCGCACCCTTGGAATAGTCGCCGGTCACCATGTTGCCGCCATGGCCGATGGTTTCGGTGAGCAGCAGGCCCGTGCCGATGCCGGCCATCATGTCTGCAACGCTCGTGGCGCCCGCCGCGATGTGGCAATTGGTCGGCGACGGCGAGCCGCCGCGCGAGGCGCGCGCATTGCTGGCGGCAAGCCCCAGTTCGCGGGCGGCGGCCCAGTCGAGTACCCAGTCCTTCAGCACGCCCGCTTCCACGAAGGTGATCGGCGCCGGCGCCATGCCCTCGCCGTCGAAGGGACGCGAGCCCAGACCACGTGGGCGGAGCGGATCGTCGTCGATGGTGATCGCCCCATTCGCCACCTGCTTGCCCATGGCGTCGCGCAGGAAGCTCGTCTTGCGCGCCACCGATGCGCCATTGATGGCGCTCATCAGCGCGCCGAGCATGCCGGAGGAAATGCGCCTGTCGAAGATGACCGGCACGGCGCCGCTGGCGACCTGCCGGGGATTGAGGCGGCGCACCACGCGCTCGCCGGCAGTCCGGCCGATTTCGGCGGGGTCTTTCAGATCCTCGAGATGAACAGCGGAGTGAAACTCGTAGTCGCGCTCCATGCCCGTACCTTCGCCGGCCACCATGGCCGCCGATGCCGAAAAGCGCGAGGCGGAATAGCTGCCCGCAAATCCGGTCGAGGTGGCCAGCACGAAACCGGACATGCCCCAGCCGGCGCGCGCGCCCATGGACTTGGACACGCCCGCCACATCCAGTCCCGCCGCTTCGCAGGCGAGCGCGCATTCGCCCAGCATCGTGGCATCGGCCACGATCGAATCGCACAGGTCGAGGTCGGGCCAGTCGGTGGCCAG
>JAGRLL010000277.1:5708-14360 GCA_020441855.1 Nitratireductor sp. | reverse complement strand
CGCTTCCAGTATTCGCCGGAGAGCTTTACCGGCACCGAGCTCGATTTCGCGCTGGAGATATCCAACGCGGTGACCGAGATCATCCAGCCGACGCCGGACAACAAGCTGATCATCAATCTGCCGGCGACGGTGGAGATGTCGACGCCCAACATCTACGCCGACGAGATAGAGTGGATGTGCCGCAATCTCGACAATCGCGAAAACATCATCGTCTCGTTGCATCCCCACAACGACCGCGGCACCGGTGTTGCGGCGACCGAAATGGGCCTGATGGCCGGCGCCGACCGGGTGGAAGGCACGCTGTTCGGCAATGGCGAGCGCACCGGCAATGTCGATATCGTCAATCTGGCGCTCAACATGTACACGCAGGGCGTGGACCCGAAGCTCGACTGTTCCGACATCGAGCGCATGAAGAAGGTCTACGAATATTCCAACCAGCTCAGGATTCCCGAGCGCCAGCCTTACGTCGGCGAACTGGTCTACACGGCCTTTTCCGGCTCGCACCAGGACGCNNGCGATCAACAAGGGCATGAAGGCGATCAAGGTCGCCAACGACCCGCATTGGGAAGTACCCTATCTGCCGATCGATCCGGCCGATGTCGGGCGTACCTACGAGGCGATCATCCGTATCAACTCGCAATCGGGCAAGGGCGGCATCGCCTACATCATGGCCGAGGATTACGGTCTCAACCTGCCGCGCAACCTGCAGGTCGAGTTCCGCGATGTCATTCAGCACATCACCGACGAGGAAGGCAAGGAATTGCCCTCCAAGCGCATCTACGATGAATTCCTGCGCGAATATGTCGAGCAACCCGAAGGCCGGCTGAATTTCGTCGATCACCAGACGATGTCGGATGCTGCCGTGAAGGGCAGACGCAATCTCAGCGCCGAAATCATCGAAAACGGCAAACAGATCACCATCGAAGGCAAGGGCACCGGGCCGATCGACAGTTTCGTGAATGCCCTGTCGAACCATCTCGGCATCGACATGAGCGTCAACGACTATTCCGAGCACTCGATGCAGCACGGTTCGGATGCGGCTGCGATCTGCTACATGGAGGTCGACTGCCAGGGCGGGAAGACCTTCGGCGTCGGCATCAACAAGAACATCGTCACCGCATCGCTCGAAGCCGTTGTCTCGGCGGCGAACCGTATCCTGGCCAAGCGAGGCTGAGGGAGCTATCGCAATGCCGGGGCTGTTTGCCGTGGAGATGGGGAAGGGTGGTGTTGCGCTCGTCCTGCTTCACGGCTTTGCCTCCAGCCACGATTACTGGAAGCCGGTGATGGACCGGCTTCCAGCCAACGAACATGTCGGCGGGCGGTCGATCCTCGCCTTCGACCTGCCCGGGCATGGTCGTTCTTCACCCACCGAAACCGCCAGAACGGCGGAAATGGCAGATCTGCTGCTGGAAGAGTTCGACCGGCGCGGCATCGCAGTGGTGCATCTCGCCGGGCATTCCATGGGCGGCGCGGTAGCCTGTCTCGTCGCCCTCAAGCAGCCGGCGCGCGTCGCCTCGCTTACCCTGCTGGCGCCGGGCGGTTTCGGACCCGGGATCAACGCCAGACTGATCAGGCGCTATGCGGTTGCTCAGGACGAGACATCGCTTACGCCGTTGCTCGCGCAATTCTACGGATCGGCCCGCGCGGTGCCGGAGGAAGCGATGTCGGCGGTTTTGGCGGACCGGGCTCGGCCGGGAGCGGGTGAGGAGTATCTCAGAATCGCCGAAACCTTCCTGAGCGGGGAGGATCAGGGCGTTCTGCCGCTCGACACGCTTGCAGGGCTCGGCATTCCGATCACGGTGATCTGGGGAGAGGATGACGTGGTAACGCCCACGACCCAGGCGCACCGCCTGCCTTCCGCCATGCAACTGCATCTCTACGATGGCGTCGGGCATTCCATTGGTGACGAGATACCCGACGAGGTGGTGCGGCTGATCGGCGAGAATGTGCGCTAGCGGTTCATTCTGCCGCAAACCCGCGCGGAAACCGGCATCCAATCCGGATCTTGTCCGGGGCAGGCATCTTCCCGGATTTGCTCAGTCGTGCACGGCGATCCTGTTTGCATCGCAAGCCTTGAGCAATTCGGCTGGCGAAACAGGGAACACCGAATTGGGCGTGCCGGCGGCGGCCCAGACGCGATCGTGCGCCAGCAGGTCCTCGTCGATATAGGTCGCCAGCGTTTCGGCATGGCCGAGCGGTGGAATGCCGCCGATGGCGAAGCCGGTTACACGGCGTACGAAGTCCGCATCGGGCCGGACGATCTTCTCGCCGATCATGCGCCCTACGAGACCTTCCTTGACCCTGTTGGCACCGGAAACCAGCAGCAGGATCGGCTTGCCGCTATCCTTGCCCTGGAAGACAAGCGATTTCACGATCTGCGCAACGCTCGTGCCGCAGGCCTGCGCGGCTTCCTCGGCGGTTCGCGAGGACTGCTCGAGGACGTGAATGGCGATACTCATGCCGGCTGCTCGCGCGGCATGGGCGACCCTCTGGCAGGCTTTGGGCAGGTCTTCGGCCAAGGTCAGATCGGTGGGCGGCACAAGGCATCTCCATTGAACTTTTTGCGTGCGAACGCTATTAGAGGAAGGCGGCGTTAAGGGGGCATTAACCACGCGCGGAGAGGCATCATGGCCGAAGCGGACGATGACGCCAAGCATAGCCAACCCAAGATCAGCATTCTCGATGCCGCGCTGCAACGCATGCGCGAGGCGCAGGCGAGCCGCGACGACGTGGTTGTGGAGCTGCGGTTGGCCGCGCGCGGCAGGCTGGAGATCCTCGCGCGCGATCTGCAACCGCTGTTCGACGAATTGCCGGCGGGCAACGAACAGTTCGAATTCGCGCTGACCGACGGCGAAGACCCGCGTCTGTGGATCGACATGACCTCCTTCGTGCGCATGGGCCGCGACCGGCGCACCTACGAATTCGTCAAGGACACCAGGATTGGCCGCACGCTGCTGGCGGAGACGCTCGATCGTTCCCAGATCGTGCGCCAGGTGGCGAATTATGTCGCCGAACGCGTGCTCGAGCGCGAGCGCGCGATCGAGGGCGACTGGATCGCGATGCGCCAGTTCGATTTCGAATCCGGGAAGTTGCATCGGGTAACAGAGCCGGCCGGTGCCGCAAAGGCCATGCCGGAACCGACCACGTCGCCATGGAAAACGGTTGTCGTTTTCGTGCTGGGACTGCTCGCCGGCGCGGGCGGCCTGCTCGCCTGGGCCTGGTTCGGCACGGCGGGCTGACGGCCCGGTTCAGGCCAGCTGACGCTTGGCGATCAGGTCGATCCTGTCGGGATGGCCGGCAACACCGTATTCCTGCATGGCGATCGACCAGCCCCTTGGGCCTTCTGCGATGGTGAAAAGGTTGTAGCGTGCGGCAGGCTTGCGGCCGCCCAGCGTTTCGCCTGCCGAAGGCACGCCCACCACGGGCACCGCGCCGTGCGGTCCCGGTATCGAGTTTACCGTGGCGAGATGGGTATGGCCGTGCAGCACCAGTTCGGCGCCGTGACGGGCAATCGCCGCCCTGAACAAGGATGCGCCGACCAGGCGCTTGTGAAAGGCGGTCGCACCCCTTGCCGGCGGATGGTGGATCAGCACGATGCGGCAGCGTCCTTCCCGGCCTTCGGCTCCCAGCATTTCGGCCAGCGCCCGCGCCTGCGGCTTTTCGAAATAGCCTGTCGCCATGAACGGCATGGAGGCCCGGGCGGAATTGCAGCCGATCAGCGAAATGCCATCACGCCGGCGCAGGACGGGAAAGTCGCCTTCGCCGGCAACATCATGGCCGTCATCGCCGGTTATCCAAGGCTGCCAGGCGGCAAAGGCTTCCGGCAGTGCGCTCGGGACATAGGCGTCGTGGTTGCCGCAGACCACGGACACGTCGCGCGGAGCGCCAAGTTCGTCCAGCCAGTCCCGCGCGGCGCGGATTTCGGCGGCAAGACCCAGATTGATCAGATCGCCCGTCACGGCGACATGATCCGGCTTGCGGGCTTTCAGGTCTGCCAAGAGGCGCTGCGTGGTGTCCGCCAGATAATGGCGGGCGCGGTTACGTTGCCAGTTGACATAACCGGTGATCCGCTTCGACATGAGATCGCGGCGCGCGACTTCGGGCAGCGGGCCGAGATGAATGTCCGATAGATGGGCGAGACGGAACATGGACGAACCTTCCGGACCGATTGCGCCCTTGGCTTTGACGCATGCCGGGGCGATAGACGAGATTGCGCCCGCTCACAAGAGCGGCAGGGGCCGATAATGGCCCGGCGCACCCTTCTCAGCCGCGGTGTTCACCTGGCGATGTTGCTGTGCCGGCCGGTCACGCTGGGCGTTCGCGGCGTCGTGGAAGACGGCGATGGCGGCATCCTGCTGGTGCGTCATACCTATGTGAAGGGCTGGCACTTTCCGGGCGGGGGAGTCGAACCCAGGGAAACGGCGCAAGAAGCGCTCATGCGCGAGGTGGAGGAGGAAACGGCGGTGCGTCTGACCGGCACGCCTGAACTGATCGGCGTCTATCTCAATCGTCGGCTCGGCGAACGCGACCATGTGCTGTTCTACCGCTGCCGGCAGTGGGAAAGCGCGGGTGACTTCAAGCCCGACATGGAAATTGCCGAGGCGCGCTTCTTCGCGAGGGGCGATTTGCCGGACGACCTGTCGCGCGGCACACGCAGGCGCATCGCGGAACTCGCGGGCGAAGTTGCGATCTCGCCGGACTGGTAAGCCGGAACTCTTCAGGGCGTTTTCGTCAGCCGGTCTCGGTTGTGCGGCGCTTCGAAGTCGAGCAATGGCCCGCCGGGAACGATGCGGCGCGGATTGATCGATTCGTGACTGGCGTAATAATGGTGCCTGATGTGGTGCATGTTCACCGTCTCGGCGATGCCCGGCATCTGGTAGAGTTCGCGCAGATAGTTCGGCAGGTGTTCGTAATCGTCGATGCGGCGCAGATTGCACTTGAAGTGGCCGACATAGACGGCATCGAACCGCACCAGCGTGGTGAACAGCCGCCAGTCGGCTTCGGTGATCTTCCCGCCGGCGAGATAGCGGCTGGTCGACAGGACATCCTCCAGCCAGTCGAGCGAGGCGAACAATTCTCCAAACGCCTTGTCATAGGCTTGCTGCGCCGAGGCGAAGCCGCAGCGGTAGACGCCGTTGTTGACGCTTGCGTAGACGCGCTCGTTGATAGCGTCGATCTTCGAGCGCAACGGCTCGGGATAATAATCGTCGCGTGCATCGGTGAATGCGTCGAAGGCCGAATTGAGCATGCGAACGATCTCGGCCGATTCGTTGGATACGATCGTGGCGCGCTGCCTGTCCCAGAGCACCGGCACGGTGACACGGCCGGTAAAGCCGGGGTCTGCGGCAGTGTAGATGTCGCGCAGGTAACGCGCACCGAGAACCGCATCGGGGGTGGCGCCGTCGCGTTGCGAAAACTCCCAGCCATCCTCGCCCAGGAACCAGTCCACGACCGACACCGAGATGATGTCCTCCAGCTTCTTGAGCTTGCGGAAGATGAGCGCGCGATGCGCCCAGGGGCACGCCCAGGAAACGTAGAGGTGATAGCGGCCAGGCGCGGCTTCAAAGCCGCTCTGCCCGGAGGGCCCCGCATTTCCATCGGGTGTCACCCAATTGCGAAAGACGGTCTCGGGGCGCTGAAAGCTGCCGTCCGATTTCGCGTTGACGCTATCGGTCGTGTGCCAGATTCCGTCGATCAATTGTCCCATGGAGCATCCCTTTCTTTCGGGGCGATACATAGACCATGGAGCGAAGTGTGGAACCCGTGATGGCGTAAACGCTGCGTCAAGGGAAGGCCGCAACAGCACCCTGCATGCCGCCAAGGATGACGCGCATGGAAACAGGCCGGGCCAGACCCCGGCAGACCTTTTTCTTTGACCTTGGAAAAAACCGTGATATGTGCGCACCCTCTTTGCCAGGGTGCGGGTTGGAACCAGCCGGTTGGTCAAAGCGAATCTGGCGTCGTATGAACCGTCGCCACGGGAGGCAGAATGAGCCGGCAGATCGCATTGCGACGACGAATGGTTTCCCGCCGCGCCCCTGACGGGCGGCGCGCGCGAACCTTCGAACGGCCGGCAGCCTGACCCCGACCAGGCATCACCACAAAGCGTGATCAGGGGATTGCCGGCGAAGCGAACTCACCAGCCGGACATGCCCCATGACTTCCTTTGAATTGCGGATACGCGCCGAAACGCCTTGCGACGACGATGCCGTCGAACAGCTAGCCGCGGATGCCTTCGGACCGGGCAGATTCGCCCGTGCCGCCTTTCGCCTGCGCGAAGGCGTCGAACACGAGCACCAATTGTCCTTCGTCGCTCTCATGGCCAAAGAAAGCGGGGCGGAAGGAAATCGGGCCAAAGAAAAGCCGGATGGACACGACGACAGCGACGAGGAACTGGCAGGATCGGTACGGCTGACCCGCATTCTTGTCGGGGGCAAGCCGGCACTGGTGCTGGGACCGCTGATCGTGGCGCGCAGCCGCAAGAATCTCGGCATCGGACGCGAATTGATGCATCGCGCGCTGGTTCAGGCCCGCCGCGAGGGGCATCGGCTGGTCATCCTTGTCGGGGATTATGCCTATTACGCGAAATTCGGGTTCGAGAAGGTGCCGCACGGGCGAATCACGCTGCCCGGACCGGCCGACCCGGAGCGCATCCTGTATTGCGAGTTGCAGGCCGGCGCGCTCGCAGACACATACGGCGCGGCCACGCGTTACATGCAATAATGCGACAATCGCCGAAAATCTTACGTAGGGAAAGGCAAAGATATCGCGGTGCGGTGCTGGAGCGATTGACATTTTGACAAAGTTTCACCTTTCATCGGCCGATATGCGAATACGACCGCTTTGGCGATCCGCTCTGCGGAGCGGCCGGTGTGTCGTTTCGCCGTAATCGATTCTTGTCGGAGCTTGGCTGGAAATATGAGAAAGAGCATTTTTTCTGTATTGGCACTGGCATTGGCCCTTGGTCTGGGGATTGCCGGCGCGCAGGCGCAGACCGCGAGCGCCAGCAAGTCCGAAGTCTCGAAGAAGAATACCGTCAAGGTCAGCACCGGCTCGGAAGAGCAAAAGGCGGATCGCAAGCCGATCCCCTTCATGTTCGGCCTGTTCAATGCGCAGAAGCCGAAACCGGCGGAGCTGACCGAAGACCAGATCAAGATCGAGGAAAAGTACGCCACGCTGTCCAAGCGCAAGCCGGTCAAGATCGACGATCGTTTCGAGGCGCAGACGGTTCCGTTCAAGGGCTACGTGCCCGGCACGATCGTGATCGATACCCAGAAGAAGTTCCTCTATTTCGTCGAATCCCCGGTGGAGGCCATCCGCTATGGCGTGGCGGTTGGCAGGGAGGGCCTGCTGTTCACCGGCAAGGTGAAAGTCGGCGCCAAGCAGGTGTGGCCGCGCTGGACTCCGACCAAGGAGATGGTCGAGCGCGATCCGCGTCAATACAAGCGTTACGAAGACGGCATGGATGGCGGTACGAACAACCCGCTCGGCGCGCGTGCCATCTATCTCTACCAGGGCAAGCAGGACACCTATCTGCGCATCCACGGCACCAACCAGCCGAAATCCATCGGCAGCGCGGCCTCGAACGGCTGCTTCCGCATGCTCAACGAGCATGTCATCGATCTCTACGATCGTGTGAAGATGGGCGCACAGGTGGTGGTGCTGTAGATTTTATGCAGCGATCCAACCCGGCGCAGTCCAACGGGTTAAAGCAAGGCCGGCGGGTGACGCCGGCCTTTTTCGTGCCCGACAGGTTCTTGAACCTGTTTTGTCTTCAGACGAAACGCCGGAACAGGAACGAACCTTAACGTCCTTCGCGCGCCCACATTGCGGCGGTCGCCATCAGCAGAAGGACAAGGCCGATCAGGCCGTTAAAGAGCGGCAGGCGGCTGATGCCCTTCAATACGCTGGCCTGCGCATTCTCGAGACCAATCCAGCTCTGGCCGGAAGCCGTCGCGCCGGCACGGACGGGAACGATACGCGGAATGGCGGTGCCGTCGGCGATGCGCTCGGCCGCACCCCGTCCGGCTTCCAGCACCGGGCGCAGCAGATCGGGCGTGGACAGGACCTCGGCGAATTCGCGCGGGTTGGGCGGGCCGACATGGACGAGAGCGCGCAGATCGCCGTTGACGGCGGAATAGAGGCCGAATTCGGGAACCTGCGTTTCGGCGCGCCAGATGCCGGCGCCGCCCGGCTCCAGTTTCAGGGGCAGCGGGTCGCCGGTCGGGCCGGTCACGACCGCCTCTCCCGGCGCCTCGCCAAGCGTCTGGCGGGTTATGGTCAGATCGCGGCCCTGCGCATCCGCGGTTAGGCGTTCCTCGTCGAGTTCCGGTTCCTTCATCAGCCAGTGCGCGGTACGCCGCAGCAATTGCACATGCGGTCCGCCACCCTCGAAGCCGCGCGCCCATAGCCAGGTATGGTCGGACAGGAACAGGGCGACGCGGCCTTCGCCAAAATGTTCGAGCAGCAGCAGCGGCGCATCTTCCTTGCCGGTCATCACCGCGCCGGAAGCATCGAACGCGCCTGGGGTCAGCCCGACCGAGCGGAACCAGCGGCCCCAGCGCGGCTGGCCGTTCAGCCAGCCGTCGAGATCACGCGTGACAGGATGCTTCAAACCGGTCCCGGAGATCATCGGGCGGAACGGCTCCTCGA